>NZ_JBHIRI010000004.1:0-136462 GCF_042197005.1 Bartonella sp. AA78NXGY | reverse complement strand
CTTCCCATATGTCGTCCTGGTGCTGTCATGCCTCAGCGAAGTGTTGAGAGACGCTTAAATAGCCCTTATTGTAAAAAACATTCAGAACAACTTGAATGCAAACCTTAAGTCTTGCTTCAGCAGAGAAAGCCTTGTCCATCCTTATGTGACAAGGTTTTCTTTTTATGCCGCGTCGTTATAACGTTGCTGTTTTGCTTGTTCGATTACATTCAAAAGATCCGATTGTAACCAACGCGATAAAAAACCAAATTTTAAAGGTTTTGGGAGAGAGCCATTAGTTACATGACGGCGGAATGTTGAAACACTCATATGAAGCAATTTTGCACTTTCACGGTTTGTTAAAAGAATATCATTTTCTGTCATTCTAAAATCCTTTCATAATAAAAAATGGTAACAAATCATAATCATTTATTAACCACATTTTGGTTCATTTTTGAAGGTATTTTATTTATAGAAAACAATATTTTATCATATAAATTCTCATGTGATAATTTATGAGTCTAATTGAGAGCGAATGAGAGAGAAGAGAGAGAAAGTTATCCACAGATCATGGGGTTATTCACCCCATATTTTAGGTTTGACCGGTGACATAAGCCGCCCATTTATCCATATAGACACGGCGCTTTTCTAGATAGTCAGTGCGACGATAGGAGCGCTCTACTTGTCCTCCTACTGTATGACTTAGAATAGTTTCAGCGACCTCATAGGGGGCATCGGTTGTTTCTGCTAGCCAATTTTTACAGAATCAGAAAATTGAAACTGTTTCGGCAAAGCTTAATGTAGAGACAGAGATTTTAGCATCAGATTTTTCAATCTTGTTAAGAGAACTAGAAAAGAATGGCTTTCTTTTAAAGAAGGAAAACTTGATTAGTGCGTCAGATTCGATTTTTGATCTTAAAAAATTATGGGTACCTGTAACACCTATTATACATATTATCCAGAACTGCAATAGCCCCTTGTATCATGTGCGATTGCTGGAAGATTAAGGAAAAAAATTGGCATACTCCAGAAAGTTTAATACCCTTATTTAGAATGTTGAAAGAAAAAGGAGCTGCCTCAGTGATGCTTTCTGGGGGAGAACCTTTAATGCATCCGAGGCTTAAAGATATTTTATTAACGTTGAATGAACTAGGTCTGCCTGTTGAATTAAATACCAATGGCATCTTATTGCATAAAAATTTATGGATTTCACAGTATGACATAAAAGAAATTGTTATTTCTATGGATTCGACTAGTGTCCAAGGATATTATGATATACGGGGGGCGAATAAATTTGATCGCGTGTGGGAAAACATTGAAACAGTTAAGAATCTTCAACCTCTGCAAAGTATAGGAATAAGAGCGACAGTTACTAAAGAGATTCTAGAAAATATTATTAATTTTATCGATTTTTGTATAAGCAAAGATGTCGATTATATCGGATTCAACCCGCTCGATACGTCGTCATTTTGTTTTTCTAGAAACAATAATACAAAGGATCGATCTAAGGCTTTAAGCAACAAAATTCTTCCGCCAAACGCCTCACTTTTTCATTTGAGAGATGAATTATCAAGGAAAGAATCCCCCCTCCAGATTTATATAGATAAAAAGTTCCAAGAAAGGAAAATCTCATGGACGTCACAAAATTTTGTAAATTGTATTAATTATTACTTAGGCGAAAATTCTGCGTACGTTTCGTCGCCGTTAATGTGTTTATTTCCATTTTCATCCTTGGTATTGGACTATAATGGAGATTTAAAAAATTGCTTTTATTCAGAAGCTTTTGGGAATCTACAAAATTATGAGGCAATAGATTGGTCTGCTCAAAGCGTTTTAAAATCTTTGAAAGAATCTGGCGCATGTAGCGGATGTCGTGGGAAGGTATTTTGTGGATAAGGTTAAGCAATTTAAGATTTATAGCGTTAGCAAGTCTACTGCTCTAGTGGTTGCTGTTTTACCACTTTTTTTGTCGGAAAAATTGCATTTGTCGCAAGCGGATATTGTTTTAATCGGTAGTTATTTTTTATTGCTTCCTTTGATCTTAGAAGTCCCCTTGGGTTTATTATCAGATGTTTATGGAAGTAAGCGCGTTATTTATACTGGGCTGTTTTTCTTTCTTTGCGGTTTTTTAGCTCTTTTTATGAATTATGCATATTTTGCTTACGCCACTTATTTGTTGTGTATCACATTAGCGGCCGCTTGTTTCTCAGGTGCGGAAGATAGTTTACTCTTTTCTGTAGTACCAAAGCATCGCACACTGTTTTCCGTTAAGTCCGAAGTGGCTGCTGTTACCTATAGTGTGACAACGGTACTTATTTTTTTAGGGGGAATACTTTATTATGTGCATCCTGCATTGCCTGTAATTTTTCAAATCCTTTCATTAATTTTTGCTATTTTTATGTTTTCAAAACTGACGAAGGGATTAGATAGTTTTCATATCAACGCTCATCCGAGTATTTTCACAGTTATGTGCGCCAGCCGTAAAGAAGTCAAAAACCCTTATCGCTTCACTCTTGTTTTTTTAAGTGCAGTTTCAGCTTTTGCTATTTTGGTTAATAATCGAACTGTTTCTATCGCATTTTCTGATTTTTTGCCATTTCAACCTGCTATTTTGGTTTCGATTATTTTTATCATTGGGAATTTTTTTTCAGCAAGTTCCAATATATTGTTTCAGAAGTATTTTTCAAAGTTTCAAAATCCTATTTTTCCCGTCTTAATGATTGGTTGTATGGTAACCATTGCTTTTTTTCTCATGTCATTTCAAATTATTGCGGCTCTTATATTAGGATTTTTACTGCTATGTGTTTTTAAATCTGCTTATCGATCTTATCTGTCGTCTCTTCTTATAAATTCACTGATTGATCCCAAAGCTATCGCGACTGTTTTATCATTTACAGCCATTATTACAGCTGTTGTATCCTTTGCATTCAGTTTTTTATACGGTCATGTTTTTTCAACATTCTGGCAAGCTAATTTGTGGTTGGCAGTGATTATGGCTGTGATTTTTGGGGTGTCTGCTTTAATTATTTTTGTCAGAAAACAAGAAATCATTTGGTTACAGCCTGAAAATGCACAATCGTCAAAACAACATTTCTTGAAACGCAAGCATCAAGAGTTTTGCTATGGGCAAATTTATCCGGAAGCATCGTGCATTAATGAAAACATCAAGGATGGCTCTTTTCGACAAAGTCTCTATCCTGCACCAAATTTGATAACACTTTGCGATGAAATAGTCGAATGGGAGTTTATCCGGGGTACTGTATTGAGCCAAATGGATTTGCTACATCAAAAGGCGATTATTGATCAAATCAATAAGATCTTTCAAGATCGATTAAGCAAGAATATAATCTTATCACATGGAGATTTACATCCTGATAATATCATTGTTACTTCTGATAGTTCTTTTATGGTAGTGGATTGGGATTTATGTCAAGAAGCCAGTCCGGAATTGGATATCTTAACATTTTTCACCAGTCCAAGATTATCTCTCAATTTAGAAGAACGGATAGACTATATTTCTCATTTGCTGTCTATATCAAAGGATGAAGCTTTACCAATGATAAAAGCGTTTGTGGCTAAAAAAATTTCTGATCTTTCTCTATACCAAAATATTTTCATGAAACAATTAGTATTGGATTATATGAACTTGAATAAGAAATTTCATGGGCGATAATATTGTAATTTGTAATGAAAATTGCAGTGCGGGCTGCAATCATTGTCCGTATTCGATGGAATATATGGTGAGAGATGACGTGTTGCCTGAATCTTTATATACAATAAATGACATAAAATCTGATTTTATTATTCTTTCTGGTGGAGAGCCTTTTGAGCTCGATTATGATTTACTTCATAAATATACTTGTATGTGTCTCATTTGCAAAAAATATTTTCGGATTGCAACAGGGGGCACATCTATATTCAACCATATTTGAAGCTATTAAAGAGTAATCCGTTCTTTTTAGGGATACAAATAGGCACAGATGTTATTTCAGAGATAAGAAATCTAGACAGTAAAAAATATAAACAAACGTGGGTGCGTAACATAGAATGTATGAAAAAAGATAGCGTACCATATAGTGTGACGATTACTTTATCGGAGAGATTCGATTTGGCAGAAGTGTTAGCTCTAATACGTATCGCTACTCCCGAGTTCATTTTAGTTAATTTTGAAAATAGAAAAAAGTATGAGAATAGATTTCAGTTAAATATGATACGGGATTTTTTTTCTGGCTGTGAGATAAAATATGGATATACGCATCAGAGTTTACACCAATAAATATAAACTATCGGATTCTTTTCACAGTTCTTCTGGTGTGTTAGTTGAAAAAACAGAACTGATAATTTTATTTACTGCTCAGGATAAAGTTATTTCGCCCTTTGCTATGGAGTTGCCATTGTCACCTAGTCACGGAGAAATGCCGGACGATTTTATAAAATCTGTAAATGAACGATCAATAAATAAAAGTAAACACTTTGCAAATTCTTTAAGCTATTTCTTTGGGTTGGAAGATTTTTTTAAAAAAGTTGAAATGGCTAAAATTATTAATTCTGGATTAAAGAAATCTATTAAAACGATAGGAATAGGTGCAATTATTGATGATGAGATACGTAATTACGATTTGATAAAATTGAAATCATCGAATCAGTATTTGGATGATACAATTGCAATTGTTAATGAAAACAAAAATGTAAAATTTATTATTGATTTCAATGCAAGTATTAATTTTGAGCAGTGGAATTATTTTATTGATAGGATAGATAAGAATAATTTGTTTGGAATAGAACAGCCTGTGAAATTTCCTTCAAAAATTCCAGATTTGGGTTTCTTAAATATCGCTGATGAGACATTCGTGAAATGTGGTTATGAAAAAATTCACGAATATGGCTATAATGATTTTGTCTATAAGCCATTTGCAAGTAATATTAAAGAATTATATAAGTGTTTTGAGAATAAAAATAACTACGTTGGTATGGTTGGAAGTAATGTTTCAGGCCCTTTAGATTGTAGTTTTTGTAACATCATAAATCATTATATGCCTACCAAATTAGCAGGAAATCGTGCAAGTAATTTTGAAGCGCATCCGTTAAATAATAAAACTGAGGATTTAATGAGAATTCGAGAAAAAAAGATATCTCTCTCTGATGAATTGTTTATTTATCTTGATAAATTTTGCCAAAAGGTATCGGATTTGTATTTTGATATGAATCAATTAAAAGAAATTGCTACAAATATATAGTATTTCCCACTCTGAAGCAGCTATGTTTCGTGAATAGATATAGGACATACCGATGGAAGAACGATATGGTGCTTGTCTCATGATCTTGCGCGATTAGAAGAAATGGGAGTGATATCGACTGATCAAAACTACAGTGGACCACGGCGTTCGCGGCCTTTTGACCGGCATCGCAGCGGATTTGTTTTAGCGGAGGGCGCAGGTCTGTTCGTTATTGAAAAATTATCTAACGTACTGGCGCGGCAGCGTGAGCCGTTGGCCTATTTATTGGGTTACGGCGGTGCACTTTGCGCACAGCATATTGTAGCGCCGCATAAAGATGATCTCGAAATGCAACTGTCGATGGAACGAGCCATCGAACATGCGGGTATTGACCGTACCGCTATTGATTTTGTGAATACACATGGGACATCGACAGTACAAAATGATCAGCACTAAGCCAGCGCAATCAGAACGGTTTTTGGCGCGTACAACCCAGCGATTGTGGCAACAAAATCTTGGCACGGGCATCTGATTGCTGCTGCCTGTGCGATGGAAATTTTGTGTGTACTGGTTTCTTTTCGGAACAATGTTTTGCCTAAAATTTTGAATTGTGATGAAATCGATCCTCAATTGCCTGCTAGCATTGCGCTTGTGAGGGAGCATCAGTACCGACCGCTTAAATATGCATTGAAAAACTCATTTGGTATGGGTGGTAGCGCAAGCAGCTTGGTTTTAGGGAATCCACAATATCTGTAAGGGACACCTCATGCTAACAATATATTCCTTATTAGAAAGAAACTGGCAAGTGATTTATCATCACAGTCATTATTCGGCAGAGGATGTCAGCATGATGACAAAAGGGTGTGCAGATACCGTATTAGATATTTTCGTGATCACCCGCAAGAGGAGCAAAATAAGCTGTTTGTTTTTGTGATTAGAAATAATTTCGAAGGTCTAATCAGCTATTTTGTTGCGTCTATGCTAAAATTGAAAGCTTGGATCGTCAGTATTCATGATTTAGACATTGTTGATATGCTGGTTGATGCCAATTGCATTGCGGCTGTTGTAATGAGCCATGAAGTTAGGAATATTAGTATCATCAGTCACCGGATTAATATCGCGTTTGATCACTGTTTTTCAACTGTGAACGAAAATCTGGCTGATTTTACAGCATATCCGTGCGCGCATTTCTATTTTTGTACCTCCGGAACAACCAGTAAGCCGAAGTTGATTCAATATCATGAAAATATTCTGATTGAGAATGCCATCGCGGTGAGCCAATCTCTTGGACTAAGTAATGAAGATTGCTCATTGTGTTATTTCCCGGTGCAGTATATGTATGGTCTCTCTACTATGCTATGTGCCTTCTTATCGGATAGCAAACTGGTATTTGAAAAATTTCAAATAAGTAATATTGTTGAACTCGTTTCGCACTATAGCATTACCAACTTGCCTTTAATCGGTGACTGGATGCTGGAAGTAAGCGACATTTTTACCAAAAGCCGAATCCATGTGCAAAATATCTTGAATGCATCCGATCGTTTGCTTACCGTACAAGCATCGGGCATCCTCTCATCATGCACGACGTTATGGAATAACTTCGGTCAGACCGAATCCGGACCGCGCTTGTTTCATAATAAGATCTGCTCGCTACGCGATATTGAAAGAACCAGTAAATATGGGCGTTGTGGCACCGGGTAAGGTTCTGGTGAGTGATATAAAAATTGATTTGCGCCCCATTGATCGGGCGGATGCTTCTGATTCAGTGCGCCGTATGTTTTATAAAACGCCTTTCGCGTGTGATGGTTATGTTGATAGTTCCTTGCAATTAAAGCCGCGTGATGAATGGTTTGATTCCGGCGACCTGTTTGTTAAAGATGAATCCGAATGCTATTACTGGATAGCCAGAGCCGTTAATGAATTTAAACACAATGGTAAGTTTATCCCAGTTCAACTGATCTCAAATGACATTATTAAGTATGCCGGATGTTTAAGGCATTACTTTTCAAAAGCACAGAACGGCGATCTTTATCTCAACCTTGATATGTCGGCAAATAGTGAGCAGGTTAAAGTCGTTACTAAACTATTGACTGATAAATGGTATCAGTATGCATTTAAAGTAAATATCAGAAAAATTGCCACGACAAATACAGGGAAAATAAAATGTACCATGTAGATAAAGCTCATGGTATGAGCAGAGTGTATGTTAATCGCCGTGCAAACAATTATCTGTGCATTGTGAGCCATTCTTTTTATACCTATTTTTTAGCTATTGATAGGCTTCATCGTTATTTGCCTGTATCGACGAGACGTACATCGAGAATGATATTGCATCGTGAAATGGCGAAGGTACTTTTTATCGATATATTTAAACGGATTTTGCCAGATGTAAAGATGTCACACAGTTCTGTGAGCCATGGACGGAGTAAAAGTATTATGTTGCTTAATAATGATCCGCGGATTCAGTCTGTCGGGGTTGATATCGAATTTATTGAGAAAAAAACTACCGAGGCCATTTATGCTAGATTACTGTGAAAAATGCGCGGACTTTCCAGCAGGGCAGGTGCTGGATAATCGACTATGCACCACAATATTTAGCTGCATGGAGAGCTTGTATAAGGCATTATGCGCCATCTCGGCGTGTACTTTTGATATAAATGATTACTTTTTAGTTGAACATGACAGGACGCGATGTGTTTTTCGGTACGTTGGGAATACATTTGTGTTTAAAGGGATGACGTTTATTTGTAACTGCTATTATCTTTGTCAATCTGTGATAACCGTTGTTTTGCTGGATGCATGTTTGCAATCAATTATTTTAGATGACCTCTTATATGAGGACGTAACCGTTTCTATACCCAGTTAGTTTTTAACGAGTTTACGGCAATGCCATAACTAGCTTCATTTAGAGGAATATGTGATGAATGATTTACTGGTGAATATCACCCCTGAGCACTATGAAAGGTATGCTATTGAAGGTACATCACCGTGGAATGCGTATTTGATGGAAAGAATTCTGGAAGAAGCATCTGGTGTTACTTCTGCGAAGAAAAAATTCTCGATATTGGCATGGGAACTGGCCACATGCTTTTCAAGCTTTACCGCTCCCAAAAACTCACAGACTATTTCTTTTACGGGGTTGATATCGATCCCCGTATGGTTCAATTTTGTGTTAAAAAATGTACCGAGTTAAAATACCAGCATGCATTCAACATCATTGAAGCCAGTGTCAGCAATTTACCGTTTCCCGATAACTCCTTTTCAATGATTTATGTCCGTTCCGTAATTCATCACTGGGCTGAACCTAAAAAAGGATTACAGGAGTTGTGCTGTGTTTTAGATCGCGGCGGTCGTATTATCATCCACGACCCCTTGGCTGATTCAGAAGAAACAGCACTGGTATTTTTAACCAATCACGTCGTGAATGCGGTGTGGCAGCTATGTCCACAGAAGAAAAATTTACATTAGCCGGTATCACCGATCTTTTATACGGCTGCGATCTTAGTGAGATGAGCTGGACAGTGACACGTGGAGAAGGTCTAGCAGCTCTGGGTTGTGCAATTTTCATTAAAAAGGTCTGAGTTATCATGGATTATTTCTGTGCTGAAATGTATGCAAAAATGCAACCACGTATAACGGCAATAACTGGCTGCCATGCACTCGATTACATTGCTTTCCCCGATTTGGTTAGGATAAGTACACGCGTTTATTCGATCACTGGTGATAGTGGTTCTTTGACTCAAGTGGACTCTGCGGGTGAACACTTACCGATGCTGATTAGTGCTACAAGTGGCATCACTGGGGCGATGAAAATGGCCAACGTTCGTTTAAAATTCTGTAAGGAAGGGATCAGCTCATCAGAGCGCAATTTAATTCGTAACCTGCGCGGCGCGGCAGGTTTTTTCCCTAGGGGATGTTGTTGGCAACCTGTTTACGATTAATCTGTTTTCATCTTTACACTACTTGGCGTGTGAAATTTTAAAAAATTGCCGTGCACATGTTGTGCCGGTTGGCGATATTGCTCTGCTGCTGAAGAGTCATTTCGAGTTTCTGGCTGAAATACGACTCTCGGTACTGTTTGGTGTGCCCAGCACCATCGTTCAGTTCGTTGAAGCTATGCTCAGCCTTGGGGTTCCACTGGCAATTAAAAAAGTGGTCTTTACTGGTGAATCGATGCTGAGCGTGCATGAAAACTATCTGCGCAAGATGCTGGGCGCCGATCTGCGGATAATTGGTTTATATGGTTTGTCGGAGTGCGGTTTCATTGGTATGTCCGCCGAAGGGCGGCTTAATCGGTACCTACTCTTCAGCGATGATTTCTTCTTTGAATATGAAGATAAGAGAGGACTGCTAGTGACATCGCTGGATCCCGATGTCTCGCGCAAACTTATCAGATATTCCGTGGGCGATATGGGCACATTATCCGTTGAAAATGGTGACCTCTATTTTGAAGGTATTAAACGCAATGCTGTTGATTTTAATTTCATGGGAAATTTGATTAGCCATGAAAAAATATTCAAAATTATTAATCGAAGGTTGCCCGATGTGATTGTTCAAATTGTATTGTCTTTATCCGCGGATAGACAAGAGATTATGGATATTAAAATCTGCTGCGAAGTATTTCACAACCTTGATTTGTCCGAACTAACTGAGGAAATCTATCATTTGCCGGATATTTATGAAGCCTATATGAAAAAGCGCGGGCGTATTAATCTCACCCTCGTCGAATATAGCGATTTGCTTTTCTCATCCAGAGGGAAATGCCTGCTAGTTTATGACGCAAGGGAGTCCTGTAATGCAACTTGATAATTTGTGTAATGAAATTGTATCAGGGAATTCGCATACGATAAATGTCAACATCAGGTTTTATAGCGTGTCACCGGAGCAGCAGGAGTAAATCATGTCAGATGATGTTATTGATAATTATGATTTAGATAATAACGTATTGTTTATTCGTGGATGTAATTTGATTGATATTGCCGATGAAAACCGTTATTTGCAGAACGCATGGTTTGCACTGACCGGCAACCTTCTTAATGAAGAACAGATGGATCGGCTGATTCAGAATGCTAGCGCCGAACTGCAAAAGACGAACCCTACAGCCAAACTGCAGGCGATGCATCAACTGATCAATGCATTGCCATCTTTGAGTTTAACGCAGCGATTTATGATGTTATTATCGCAAGTTGAGGTTTCGGCGGCTCAGGGTAAGGTCATGGCTCCCGTAAGCGACGGTAGTTGTCTTAAAATTATCTTGCTGATGCCGTGGATTATTGCATTGGCGCGCTCTTCCCAACAGTTTTCCGATTTTCCGGCGATCGAAAATTGCAATACCTTTGAGCGTGCTTTTTGGTTAGCATTAACTAGCAAGGAAGCTTCTTCCGACTGGGATATTGATATGCTTTGCCGGTGCATGTCTCTACTGCTGGGCGGGTTTGGTATTGTGACACCTACAACCACCACGATAAGATTTATTGCCAGTACCAAGAGCGACGTCATTTCTGCACTAATCGGTGGGTTTTGTGCCACTGGCCCCGCGCATATGGGAGCCTGCAAATATGCTATCATACGACTTTCTAGTGTCCTCCATGAGATTGAAGCTGGGAATCTTGAGGCGGCGGTAACGCATTATTGCAAAGACAAACCCTGGCCAGGGTTTGGTCACCCGATTATGCAACGGGATGTCCGGGTTGATTACTTTTTTTCACGCTTTCAGGTGCCTATGCGTCCCTTCAGTTCGCTTGCGCGATCTATTTCAGACAATACAGGACTGCAACCCAATGTCGATTTTCTAATTGCAAGCATCATGAGCAAACATCGGGCTTCTCCTGAGCTGGGATTGTTGGCTTTTTTCGTTTGTCGTATGCCGATACTTCTCGCGCACTATCAAGCGCGGTTTAGTGCTCATTCCTTCGGTTTATCATCAAAGGATTTAAGAAAAAAATATAAAAAGGTCCCCAAATTATGGCTATAAAACATCACACCAAGCCAAATTTCTTGGGTATATGTCAGAGTATCACTTTAACCGCACCGATGCGTGCTTGCGGGCAAATCGATATTTCTCACTGGGAGTTAGCCCATAACTATTTAAAACAGGGCTTGTTACTCGAAGCCTTGCATCAGTTTTCAGTTCGATTCGCCACCATGGTGGCTAAAAACTCGGATCTCACTTATCGCTATCTCCCTGTTATGGTTGAACAGTTTTTCTCTACCACCCATTTTGATAGCGATCGGTTATGCGTTGAAGGACATATTGAACGCATTAATGAGGCCTACCGTATTCACTGTAAGGCTAGCACATATGACAATGGAAAGGCCGTTATTGCGCAGGCAATCATCATGGTCAGTAAGGTCTGCTTCCTTGGCTCGTGTTCTCAGAAAGTCGCTCTTCCATTACTAGGCGATTTATGTAAAATTTCCTCCGTAACCGGAGATTCTTGTACTTTTTCCTTTAATGCGCATCACCCGCTTTTTGAGGAACATTTCCCTTCCCGCGCCATATGTCCTGGTTCACTATTGATTGAGATGGTTCTGGCTTTAGCCACGCAGGGTAGGACGAAAAATATCGCATCTGTTGCGCTGAAAAAAGTAAAGTTCATTGAAGCAGTTTATCCGGGAGATACCTATCAGTTGACCATTAAACAGGATACAGAGTGTGAACCGGGTGGCGTTTTTTATATTCATACGGAAACTAAAAAACGAAGCACTTGCGGTAAGTTTTCTATCAAATATAAAAAGGAGGATGCGCCATGTTTAACATAATAATCTCTTTTATTCCGTGGAGTATTTACTCCTGGGTTATTAATGGAAACTTTTTAACTCTGGTCGAACGCTCTCTCATCTTAACTGTGATTTTATTGTTCATTATTGCTGTGAATATTAAAATTGTCCGGCAGGGAGAACCCGTGATGATTACTAACATTCTGACATTTATTGTCCTGTTTGTTAATTATTTCGCTGGATGGTCTACACTTTTACTGAACTACCCCACAGTTTTTTGCTATCTGTCACTTGCTCTGGTTTCATTGATTAGCTTGCTGGTAAAGAAACCCTTTACTATTTTTTATGCCAGTGCTGGTGTTTCTGAAGAAAAACGCAAACATATCCTATTTTATCTCATCAATAAATATATTACATGTATTTGGGTAATCATCTTTTTTGCCAATGGTCTTCTAGTGGCTTTTTTTACATGGACCCCCCAGATTTGGTTAATCACTATGGGTTTAATTTGTACTGGTATTCTTTTTTCTAAATATCTTCCTAACATCATGCAATATTTTTATCGCATCAAACATCATGGAGCATAATATGTCATTGTTTAACATTCTGACCGGAACCCCTTTATGGGCTTGGATTTTGCTTATTTTTCTCATTGCGAGGGGAATAATCGCATTGAAAGATAGGGAAACGAAGGTTTACCGCCTTTTTCTCTTGCCGTTAGTCTTTCTTTTTTTGGGCGCAAGCGATGTGATTAACCAGCTGGCTTTCCCACGCTGGGGAGCAATCGCAATGTTGGCAGGGCTGATGATCGGCTTTGGCGTTGGCTGGTTGCTCTGGCGTGCTACTGCGCGTTTAAAAATCAAAGAGGGAACGGATTTCATTATTCTGCCTGGTACGCCGTTGACGCTGACATTTATTCTTATCGCTTTTGTCATCAAATTCACATTGATTGTTTTTCTCAAGGTTGTACCTGATTTGAAATATGCATTTGATTTTAACCTTCTTTTTGGTCTTTTAAGTGGGTTTACTGGTGGTGTGTTGTGGGGCGGCACATTAAATTTATATATAGCATTTCGAAAGAATCCAAATTAATCCCTATACCATTAGCTGTGGGTACTTCCCATTAGAACTATCTCAATAGAAGCTTATTCCTAACAACAACGCTGCATACAAATGCAGCGTTGCCTCGTAGTTTCAGATTTTTTTATCCCAGCGCGTGAATAGGAGAGGGAAGTGATATATCTGACTATACCCCCTTGGGGGAAGAGCGAGCCTAAAGGTTTAGAATGCTATGAGTTTGAGCTAGCTGGACTTTGAGCAGATGGTTTATCGCTCATGGGAAATCATTTTGTTTTACGATTCAAAAAGAGGATAGTGATGGTCTCATTGGCGTAGGTGGGCAAGAAAACTGTTAGCTTGGCAATGCCGTCAACAATTTATAGAACTATGTTGTGGAACCCCTACGCAAAGCCGTTGCTATGATGGCATGATGCTTTTGTCAAGCATTATGATATGGGGAGGAACCGGTGTTTAAGGGTGCAGCTGCGGTCACTATACGATCCAGTAGCATTACGTTTTTACGTTTGAGTATTTAGGAGCGGTAGACTCTGTACAGGCTATGCGTGCAATATGTGAAGCACGCTTGTGGGAAGCAGTGTGCCATTATTGCGTTGTGCATGCAACCCTCTAGCTAGTACTTCATTGGTAAGGTTGTTTTTTGAAGCTGATTAATTATCTGGGTGTTTTTTAAGAGAACGTTAGCACTGATGTATCGCGTGCCGTACCAAGAAATCTTCCAAAAAAAAATTATTAAAAATACTAAAAATATATGTGCAAGATGAACAAATGCTTGCTGAGGATATTGTATCAACGACTGTAGCTGCTTAAGGGCACATAATCTTGGGGGGCATAATGTTGTATAAAAAATCATGAAGTCCAAAAAACTCGTAAAGGTGCATTGCACTTCTCCTTTACGTTGACGACGCTTTCTCCAATAGCAAAATATAAAAACGATATCATTATCCGCTTTAAGGCGTGTGGTATAAATATTGGTACGACAACAATAAACATGAATAATATAGGAGCAAAGCCACTCTATAAAGCCACCAGCACGGGAATAGTACCATTGACAGGTGCTGAGTTACAAACAAATGGTATTTATGAAATAGTCTATAATGATGGCGTATCAACAAAAGGTCTTGATGGCTGGTATCTTTTAAACCCTACCCCCATTCCACCACCGAAGGTCGAAACCTTTCCTTGTGGTTTTATTGCGACCTTTGCTATGCAAGAAGTCCCAAACGGCTGGCTTTTATGTGATGGCGCTACTTATGAACGCAAGGATTATCCGCAATTATTCAAGGCGATAGGGGATAAATGGGGAAAAAACAGCGATACAACCTTTAAAGTTCCAGACTTTAGAGGAATGTTTTTGCGCGGCTTTGATAATGGGCGCGGTTTAGATCAAAATAGAGACTTCGCAGAGGTGCAAAAAGACAGCATTAAATCTCATACACATGCTTGTACCATTGAAGAGGCAGGTCAACATACGCATAAGCATGATTATTCTATGGTTACAAGAGTTGGTCAAATAGGTGGCAGAAATCCTGCTTTTGGTAATTCATATTATACAAAAGATACACAACCTGCTGGAGTGCACACGCATAAGGTAACTATTTCTTCAACGGGCGAGGCAGAAACACGCCCTGTTAATGTACCGGTTGTTTATGCCATAAAATCGTGAGTTTTTCAAATGATCAATAATCCGTCTGCTATTGATGATATTGCGGACGCGGAGCAAATCCGCGTCCTTTTTTATGCAAGCAATCGAATGGTTCATGCACCCTTAAATAAGGTACTTGATCTTGTCAAAAGCGACATACAGCATGATCTTTTAAGCGCTTTGGCAGAATATAAAGAAGCGACAGATCAACGCATAGAGATCATGCAAAAACTGATTGATGAATTGCAGTCCTCTCTCTCACACAACAAGACAACGAACTGATTAAGGAATGAAACGCGATGCCATTACCCTATCACACACATATATTTAAGCTTGAACCAGCAACAAAAGAAGAAGTCAAAGAAGGTGTTTTAGATAGTAAGGCTCTTGCACCTGTTTCAGTGGGGAGTGCAGCAGCTTATGAGGTAGAATATTTTGCAACCGCTGCTCAAGGAAAAAAGGCTGATGATGCTATTGCAAAGAGAGATATTGGAGCTCTTGCTTATAAAAATAAGGTCACAATTTGTGATATTGAAGCAGGTGGTGAAGCGCATGAGAATGCGATTTTATCAGGCGCTGGCTGGGTAAAAATATCGCCTTTAGGGATTGGCGATATGAAGGCTGCTACATATGATCCCGACAATGTGGGGGCAAATACATTTTCTATGGAAAATATGCACGAGGGTCCTACCAAAAAGATCTTAACCATAGAGGAAAGATCAAAGCTACGATGGTTGAGTTCTACGCAGCCAACGATGGAAAAATGGCGGAGGGGAGATGAAGGTGTTTATTATCCCATATCTCCGGTAGATCTCAAAAATACCATTCGTTATTTTGTAGGCTCAAAGTCTTTTGGTATGTCAAAATCAGTTTATGATCCAGATAAAATAGAAAAAGATGTATTTGATATGGAGAATATGAAGGAAGGGAAAAAGCATCTTATCTTAACTCCTCCAGAACGTGCACAGATTGCAAAAATTGATAAAGTTGAAGATGTTGCACAACAAGGGATTCATGTTGCAAGTGAAGCGAAGAACGTTGCAGATAGTGCATTAAGAACAGCAAATGATGCAAAAGCTTATGCAGTAGATGCAAAAAAAACGGCTGAGACAGCACAAAAAACGGGAGACAGTGCAAAAGCTGAGGCAAATATTGCGCAAACAGCAGCCGATAAAGCGCAAGATACAGCACATAGTGTACAGAAAAAAGTTGATCTCATTCAACCTCTTGCCAAACAAGACTGGATTGATGGCACAAAAACAGTGGATGCACTTATCTCACCAGCCAAACTGATGGCTTCAATCAAAGCAAATAGTAGCAATAGCAGCGGCGGTAGTAGCGGCAACAATGATGGCGGGGTTAGAAAACCTGTTGAAATTCTGATGACAGAAAGCGGAGATATTCTATTGCCTGATGGTATTACTGCTGACACCGATATCGAAGTATGGGCTTGGGGCGGTGGAGGTGGTGGCGTTAAGGATGGCGGCGGCGGTCAATGTGTGCATGTTAAAATGAAAGGTTCTGATTTAGATAAATTAAAAACAGCTTACATTGGTCGTGGTGGTAAAGGTAATGACAGTAACATTTTGTGCAATGGTGGTAGAACAATGATCAAAGGGCTTGTTACAGCAGAAGGAGGATATTCCGTTTCCATGACTCTCGTTAACTTTGGAGGGAAAGGCGGCGATGGAGGAGGAAACAGGGAGGGCAGCAGTGGTGAAAGCTTTATTTTTTCTGGTGGTAATGGTGGAGGGAGTGGAATAGACGGCAAGAGAGCTGATACTGGTGGAAGTTCTTTTCTTGGCGGCGGCGGCGGCGGTGGCGGTAAATGTAAGGGTTCTATCATGGGGCAGGGTGGTGAGAGTTACAAAGGTGGTAACGGTGGTAGAGGTGGTAAAGAATGCGGCGGCGGTGGATATTTTGATGGGAAACACGGAAGCGACAAAATTGGCGGCGACGGCGGTGATGGAGCAGTACTCATAAAGGTATATTTATAAGGTGAATTGAACAATGGCACGGAAAATAAGTAAAGACTGTTTATACTGTTTAAAAAAGTGGGAAGGTTTGCGCTTGCAGGCTTATCAAGATGCTTCTGGCATATGGACGATTGGTTATGGTCATACGAAAAAAGCCGGTCAACCAACAGTTGTTGAGGGTATGGTGATTACAGAAAAAAAAGCTGAAAACATGCTTTTAGCAGATTTGCGGCAATATGAGAGGGCGGTAGAAAAAGCAGTTTGTGTGAATTTAAGCGACGAGCAGTTCGGCGCTCTTGTTTCCTTTTGTTATAATGTGGGTATTGCAGCTTTCCAAAACTCTACATTGCTTAAAAGGCTTAATCGGGGGGATTATGAAGCGGTACCAACCGAATTGCAGAAATGGACCAAAGCGGGAGGCAAACGTTTACAAGGTCTCGTACACCGGCGTGTAGCAGAGGCAGGGCTATGGGCGAAAGGGGCTTATGTTTCTTCTAATTATCAAACAGTAGAAACGAAACAACCAACAGGGTTTCTCAAAGCAGAAGCATTGGCACCGATTATTGGTTCTTTCTCAGGTCTTGGTGGGTTTTTAGCGGGCAATGGACCAATCCAATGGGCTTTAGCCGCCATTATGGTTTTAGCGGCATGTACTGGCATTTTCTTTGTTGCTAAACGCTTTCAGGAGCACCGCCTATGATCTTATGGATGAAAAGAAACTTGATGGTAACAGGTGCGGCTTTAGCCGCTTTTTTTATTGCCTTAGCAAAAGCTTTTACTCTTGGGAAAAAAGTAGAGCAACAAAAGCAAACAGAAAAAGCTTTAAAAGCAGCCACAACACGGCTTGAGGTGGAAAGTGAAGTTAATCAAAAAAGTGATGCTGATATGCGTGCTGCTCTCTCTCACTGGTTGCGCGACAAATAAATATGCTTCTTCTTGTGTTGGTTGGTTACCTATTTATTTAAGCCGGCAAGATCTGAACGCCATCAGTTCCAATTTAGCAAGAGAGATCTTAAAGCACAATAATCTAGGTGAACGCTTGTGTGGGTGGAAACATGGTTAGAAAAAAATCCAAAAAACACACAGAGCTTACAGAATCAGAAAAAGAAATGCTTCAAGAAATGATCATCACCTATCAAAGCGTGAAAATGATGTCTCGCTTGATGAAGTGGATAGCATTTTTTCTTTTTTTGCTTATCCTCGATTTTGCACGCCTCATGGACGCGCTAGATAATGTCATTGCACATTTAAAGCAGTGGTTTTCAAAGAACTAGTCTCACTAAATTTATCTTTAAAATATGAAAAAATGATTAGGCTTGCAAAAGCTTGAGGGAATGAACTTCGCTTATGAAAGAGGAAAGTTTTACACAAACACTGTTTGCGTGGATGGGTGGTAAACACTATTTGCGTAAGAAAATTATACCGATTTTAAATAGCATTGACCATGAAACCTATGTTGAACCATTTTTAGGTTCTGGTGTTATTTTCCTAAATAAAGGACCAGCAAAATATCCCGTTATTAATGATTTGAATGGAGAGATCACGAATCTGTTTCAATGCGTTCAAAACCATTTTGATGATTTAGCCAAACGATTGGAGTGGTTTGTTTGTTCAAGACAGTTGTTTTTTGACCTTGCTGCGATTGACCCAGAAGAGCTCTCCAAAGTTGAAAGAGCCGCACGGTTTTTATTTCTCCAACGTTGTGTGATGTATGGGAAAAAAGAGTATGTCTCTTTTAGCTTTGGAAGAAAAAGCCTATAGCATTTAATCCCGAAAAGCTTTTAGCGAGGATGAAACGTGTTAGACAGAAGCTTCTTGATACGACGATTTTAAATTTGTCGTGGGAGCGGATTATCGAGCTATTTGATGCACCCGACAGTTTATTTTACCTAGACCCTCCTTATCTTGTAAAGAAGAAGTGCTATAGCTCTGGGAATTTTGTTGAAGATGATTTTGTAAGTATGGCAAAAGTCCTCAAAGGCATTCAAGGCAAATTTGTCTTGAGTCTCAATGATTGTGATGCGGTTCGAGAGATTTTTAAGGATTTTGACTTTTTAGAATTAGAGACCCTTTGAACCTCTGGTTTTGCTAAAAAATCACTCCGAAAAGAACTCTTGATTCGCAATAATTGAAGAAAATCATAAAAAGATTTGTTAGAATCAGAAGAAAATATTTCTTCTCTAATAGGACTTTTTTTGATGCTTACACCATTTGGTAAAACCTTACGCAAACTTCGCATTGATCATTCAGAACGCCTTTAGATATGGCTAAAAAATTAGACATATCTGTAGCATTTTTATCTTCTGTCGAGATTGGCAAAAAATCTGTTCCTGTAGGACTGGAGAAAAGGATCATAGAGCTTTATGGTTTAGATAAAGAGAAGGCTTCTCTCTTAAGGAAAGCAGCTTATGCTTGTCGCAAAAGTTTTACAATCAAGACTTCTGATCCGTTGAGGCGTGAAGCTGTTGGTGAGTTTGTTAGAAATTTAGAGAATTTTTCACAACAAACCTTAGCAGAATTAAAAGACCTTCTTGAGAAAGTTTGCAAAAAAAGAGGCGTCCTATAGAGATAGGTTAAAAAATCCTATTCCCTAACTTTTATTTACGCGTCCCTCACTGTAAAAAATATATGGAAAATCAATAAATCATTTTGGATAAAAAAGAGCATGGTGCCCCCAGAGAGACTCGAACTCCCGACCCCCTGATTACAAATCAGGTGCTCTACCAACTGAGCTATAAGGGCGTAACCATGTAGGAGTTAGCATAAACTAACAAAAAGGAAAACAGAAAATTATTAAATTTTATGTATATTAAAAGAAAACTATATAAAAAATAACCAATTTATTTCCTTTTTCCACTTTTTACAGCAAGGTTGGAACTATCCTTATGTTGATATCTTATAGAATCTTTTATAAGAATGCACCGTTTTGCTATCGAATTACGAATCTGAAGACTTTGATTGATGAGCAAGGTAATTTTCTAGCCAGTGAATATTATAATTACCATCAGCAACATCTTGATTATTAATAAGATCGCGAAAAAGAGGCAGTGTAGTTTTTATCCCATCGACGACAAATTCATCTAAAGCACGCCGTAAACGCATCATACATTCTAAACGGGTACGTCCATGAACAATCAGCTTTCCAATCATGCTATCATAGTAAGGAGGAATGCGATAACCTGAATAAGCGCCTGAATCAACACGAATCCCTAAACCTCCAGGTGTATGAAAATGTGTAATGGTTCCAGGTGATGGCGTAAAGTTAATAGGATCTTCTGCATTAATACGGCATTCAATGGCATGACCAGAAAAACAGACTTCATCTTGTGTCACTGAAAGTTTACAGCCTGATGCAATATGGATTTGTTCGTGGACTAAATCTATACCTGTAATTGCTTCAGTTACAGGATGCTCGACTTGTAAACGTGTATTCATTTCAATAAAATAAAATTCGCCATTTTCATAAAGAAATTCAATAGTACCAGCTCCACGATATCCAAGTTGGGCACAAGCATTTGCAACAATATTTCCAATTTTTTTCCGTTCAGTTTCATTAAGTGCAGGTGACGTAGCTTCTTCCCATACTTTTTGATGCCGTCGTTGAAGTGAACAATCGCGTTCTCCTAAATGAATAGCATTTCCCGCACCATCACCTATGACTTGAATTTCAATATGACGGGGTTTTTCTAAATATTTTTCTATGTAAACAGCGTTATCACCAAAAGCAGCTTTCGCTTCTGAACGCGTTGTTTTGAGAGCTATAGAAAATTCTTGTTCAGAATGAACGACTTTCATACCACGTCCGCCACCACCGGCAGAAGCTTTTATAATAACTGGATAACCAATTTCACGAGCAGTGCGTAAAGCATCTGATTCTTCAGTGACTGCTCCATCTGAACCTGGAACTACAGGAATACCAAGTTTTTTGGCGGTTTTCTTTGCTTCGATTTTATCGCCCATGATGCGGATATGAGTAGCTGTTGGACCGATGAATGTAATATCATGGGCTTCTAGAACATCTGCAAATTTTGCATTTTCAGAAAGAAAGCCATAACCTGGATGAACAGCATCCGCTCCTGTAATTTCACAAGCAGCAATAATTTGCTGAATACTCAAATAAGAATCACGAGCGGGAGGAGGGCCAATACAAACACTTTCGTCAGCAAGACGAACATGCATTGCATCTGCATCAGCGGTAGAGTGAACAGCCACGGTTTTTATGCCAAGTTCTTTACATGCACGTAAAACGCGAAGAGCAATTTCTCCTCGATTAGCAATGAGGATTTTTCGAATCATGTTTGCCCCTCGCTTTATTCAACAATAATAAGTGGTTCACCAAATTCAACAGGTTGACCATCTTTGACAAGAACAGTGGTTACCGTACCGGAGCGCGGTGATGAAATTTGATTCATTGTTTTCATGGCTTCAATAATAAGTAATGTCTCCCCTTCAGAAACATTTTGTCCTACTTCTACAAAAGGTTGTGCGCCTGGTGAGGGTGCAAGATAAGCTGTTCCAACCATTGGAGAGGTTATTGTGTTTTTTGATTTATCTTCTTGGATAAATTGTATAGGAGATTCAGCTGTTGGAACTGGAGAAGATGTTACAGAAAAAGTAGGAGTAGAAACAGGGGCATAGATTGCTTGCTCAGAAGAAGTTAAGGTATTTTGGCGTGAGACACAAATACGAAGCTCCCCTTGTTCAACTTCAATGTTCGTTAAATTTGTATCATTCAAAATTTCAGCAAGATCACGAATAATTTTCGTATCAATTGCGGTTTTTGCCGAATCCATTTTTTTTGTTGCCATTTTATTTCTAACTCCTTGATCAATGAAGATCGTCATTATCTCATTTTATGACCGAATCTCATTTTATGACCGAATATCTCTAGATTAGGGATGACATCTTTTGAGGCTTTAAAGATTTTTATTTCCTTTAAATCATTATACTTTGCAATTTAAAACTTGTATCTGCTTTACGTAAAATTGCACTTATAAGCCTGTTATCAAAAAAGAGAAAGCATAAAATTACCTCATTTACAGTATTCTTCCTAAAACGGATCAGGTATTCACTGTGTATTATCTATCGCTTGTTTTAGAATATCTTGTCTGGCTGCGCCGATGAATATTTTATTACCAATGATGTAAGAAGGTGTTCCCGTAATATGAAGTGCAGAGGCAATTTGAATGTTTTCTTTAAAAGCGTTTTGCAGAGTGGGATCTTTTATTGCATTATGTAGTTTTTTTTCATCTGCTCCTAATGAAACAGCTATTTTTATAGCTTTAGCTTCATTTGCACGCCCTTGATGCATTAAAAGCTTTTTATGAAACTGAGGATATTTTTCTGGAAATTGTTTTCGAAATGCATAGGCAACGGTATGAGCCGCCATAGAATCAGATCCCAAAATCGGTAAATCCTTGATAATAACCCGTAGATCTGGATATTCTTTTATCAAGCTTTCTATATCTGAATAGGCACTTTTACAAAATCTGCAATTGTAATCAAAAAAATCAACAAGTATTTTTTTACCATTTGGATTCCCCAAAACAGCGTCATGAGGAGAGTGAAAAATTTCCTTTTCTAATGAATGAATGACAGAAGTTTGTTTTTGGTTTTCGTATTCATTCTGTTTTTCCAGCTTATCTTGAAGAATAAGCTGCATTTCAATCATAATTTCTGGATGAGTAAGAAGATACTCTCTGACGATTTGTTGAATATGATGAGAATCAGTATGTGGTATCATTTTTTCTTTAAGCTTAGATAAAAAGCTAGAATCTTCCAAAAGTTGTGATTTAAGCTTTTCTAAGCTTAAATCATTTGCTGTTTTTGAGTGTGATGTTGCGTTTGATAAAGAAGGTAAAAAGATTAAAATACTCGACATAACTATGACTAAAATTTTTGAAAAAAGTATTATTTTCGAGTTTTGAGAGTGATAATTCATTTGTATACCTTCACATTTTTTAGGGTGTCATTGAGTGAACTATATGAAAAGCGCTATCTATGTGCAATGAAGCATTTAGTTATAGTGTATCTTTAAGAATGAGAAAAAACATCAATTTTTCTCTAAAAAGATTTCATATGATAAACCTTGTCTTGGTAAGGATTATGTTTTGTAAAAGATAAAAAAATTCTCTTTAATTTGTCAAATGTTGTTTTGATGTATAAGGGTATCAAAAGCTTTTTGTGCATGTTTATTTTAGGAAAAAGTACGTTGATAATACAATGAAGAACACTTGTATTATTTTTTCCTGTTGATTTATTGAGTACTGAGAAACAAAATAAAATAATGAAAAGTGAAATTATGAAAACCACAACACATTATGAGCTGTTTATCATTGGAGGAGGGATAAACGGCTGTGGATTGGCAAGAGATGCAGCAGGACGCGGATTTAAAGTGGGATTGGCTGAAATGAACGATCTTGCATCTGGGACCTCAAGTGCGTCAACAAAGCTTATTCATGGTGGGCTTCGTTATCTTGAACACTATGAGTTCAAACTTGTTCGTGAAGCATTGAAAGAACGCGAGATCATTTTACGTATGGCTCCACATATTGTGCGTCCTTTGCGTTTTCTCCTTCCTTATCATAAAGAATTGCGCCCTGCTTGGATGTTGCGTTTTGGACTTTTTATTTATGATTATTTAGGGAATTGGAATCAGAAATTGTGGCGCAGTAAAACGATTAATTTTTCAAAAAAATTTTGCTCTACACTGAAGAAAGAATATCAGAGAGGTTTTGAATATTCTGATGCAAGAGTAGATGATGCGCGTTTAGTTATTGGCAATGCTCGTGATGCAGAAAAGTGGGGAGCTGATATAAAAGTACGAACAGAAGTTCTCTCTTTAAAAAAAGAAGACAATAAATGGCGTATCTTTCTTCAAGACAAGTTAAGTAGCAAAGAATATAGTGTCACAGCTTCTTATGTCGCGAATATGACAGGTCCTTGGATTGATCATGTTTTAGCAAGCATATTAGATTGTAAAGAACATTCACCAGTACGGCTTGTTAGAGGTTCTCATATTTTGGTTCCCAAGCTTTATACTCATGATCGTGCTTATATTTTTCAAAATGGTGATGGGCGTATTATATTTGCTATTCCGTATCAAGAAGAGTTTACCTTACTTGGAACAACAGATTGTAATTATCAAGGAGATCCGGCTGACGTTCATATTACTGATAAAGAAATTGATTATATTTGTGCAGCAGCCAGTGAATATTTCATACAACCAGTGTTGCCTGAAACGATTGTCTGGTCTTACTCGGGAGTTCGTCCACTCTATGATGATGGAGCTTCAAAAGCACAAGAAATTACGCGCGATTATGTTTTTAAAGAAATGGGAACAGGAACGACACCAAAGATACTTAATCTTTATGGTGGAAAGATTACAACTTATCGTAAGTTGGCTGAAGATGCGATGAAATTTGTTGAAAAAGAGCTTGGTAAAAAGGGAGCATCATGGACGGCTAAGGCAGTACTTCCAGGGGGTGATTTTCCCTATAACAAATTAGATACAATCGAAAATAGGATTGCTCTTTTAATGCCAGATTTAGATGCTTTTACACATCGCAGGCTTGCACGCTCTTACGGTACGGAAGCATTGGTGATCTTTGCACATGGTAAGGCAAATAAAGGAAAAAATTTCGGACATGGGCTTTATGAAGTAGAAGTAAAATGGTTGATGGAAAAAGAATGGGCTAAAGTATGTGAAGATGTGTTATGGCGTCGTTCAAAACTGGGGCTCCTATTTAATGAACAAGAGGTTGATACTCTTTCTTCCTATATGCAAAGCCAACAAGAGATTGAACAACGTTTATGATCATTTCATTTTACAGATTGTATCTGCAATATTGTAAAATATTTTCCTTCGAGAGATACTGATATTAGTTATAGATATTAAAAAGGCAATGGTTGTCTATACCCTGATTTTAGTTTTTTTTTGCAAGAATCACAAAATGGCAAAATTAGATAGAATATTTAAGATGAAATTTGTCTATCTTATAAAGTGAAATCTAAGAATATCACCAAAAAGAACTCATTGATAAAAAATAATTTATAATTAGATTCGTGTGAAATAAGGTTTTTTTCTTCTTTAGGAGAAGATAAAGCTACTTTCTGTATCGTTTATTTGCACAATGAGTTAAAAAAATCTAAAGAAAATTAAATCGATCATGAAAAATTGTATAATGTGTTAGTTTAGCATTTATTATCTTAAACGCTGTACTAAATCATGTAAGGGAAGAGGCTTGAAGAGCGTAAGAAGAACTTATAAATGAGTTTTTTATATTATAGTAAAAATCTTCTTTTTTCATGTTTATATACCTGAACACTAATCTATGAGAAATGCGATATTGTGTTTTGGCATGATTGATTGTAGTAAACCTTGATATCAATTGAAAATAATGAGCTGTTATTATACTCATGATAGTATAAGAGAATAAAATTTTCCGTAAACTAAAAGTAAGTATTTTTTTATGTATAAAGAGAGAGCTATAAGGACATGAGAGTAATACCCTCATGATATTTTACAACCTTCCATCGCCTATAAAATTTGCAGTAGCACCAATGTTGGACTGGACAGACCGACATTGCAGGTTTTTTTATCGTCTTTTAACGAAAAAAGCTCTCCTTTATACGGAAATGATGGTAGCAGATGCTGTCATTCATGGTGTTCGTGAACAATTGTTGGCTTTTAGCGACAAAGAACGTCCAGTTGCATTACAATTAGGGGGGGCAGATCCGAAAAAGTTAGCAGAAGCTGCACGAATTGCTGAGGATTTTGGCTACAACGAAATAAATCTCAATGTTGGTTGTCCATCAAATCGTGTTCAAGCAGGTGTCTTTGGAGCTTGTTTGATGCTACATCCAGACATTGTGGCAAATGCCGTAGAAGCAATGAAACAAGAGGTTACTGTACCTGTAACTGTCAAATGTCGGATTGGAGTGGACGAACAAGATGAAGAATTAGCATTAGATCTTTTGGCTAATCAAGTTTGGAATGCTGGATGTGATGCGCTCTGGATACATGCACGCAAGGCATGGCTACAAGGATTGAGTCCGAAAGAAAATCGCAATATTCCGCCCCTTAATTATGAAAGGGTTTACAAATTAAAACGTCAATATCCTCATAAATTCATTGGGATAAATGGTGGAATTAAATCGATTGATGAGATCAAAGAACACTTAACTTTCTGTGATGCTGTCATGGTTGGTCGCCAAGTTTATCATGATCCAACTTTGTTAAAACATATTGATTTTGAACTCTATGGTGAGTCGCAGAATAGTCTAAGTGAGAGTGATCTTATTGAGCTTATGTGTGATTATGCAGCTCGACATATTGCATCGGGGGGGCGGCTTTCTCATGTGACACGTCACATGATTGGTTTATTTCATGGGCGGGGTGGGGCACGTCGATGGCGGCAAATACTATCAAATGATGCGACAAAACCAAACGCAGATATATGTACTTTAAAAGAAGCTTTTTATGCTCTCATTTAATAACAGTCAGACAATTAACATATATTAAAGTTGAGATCCTTTGCGTTTTGATTTCTTTGCGATAATTTTGATCCTTTTAATTTTATAAGTTTTTGAAAGTTTATAACTTTTATTATGAATAAGAATGTTAGAATTTATATATTAAACGGCATGCTGATTATACCTATTAAATAAAAAATAACTTAAGGGTATCACTGTAAAGGTAGTCATAAGATATTAATAACATTTTGAATCTTGCACGTTTGTTATTGGGGTAGAAAATAGAATGTAGAAATTATTGCTTTCATAGTATTTAACATTTTTAAAGCACTGTTAAAAAAACAATAAATTATTCATATCCTGTATATATGACGTGATTTTCATAAACATTGTAGATTTTAAAAGGTATCCTTATGATCGCTAGTCCATTTGATGATTTTCGTGCTTTACTTACAAATTTACCTGTTGCTGATGAGTTTTCTATAATTTTGGCAAAAAAACGGCAAAAAAACTTAACAAAAGAGCAAGGAACATTGGGAAAACTAGGAGATCTTGCTGTTTGGTATGCGGGGTGGAGAGGTACAGAAAAACCTATAGTAACGCGACCTTTGGTTGCTATTTTTTCTGGAAACCATGGTATTGTAGAGGAGAATATTACACCATTTCCACAATCTATGACACAAAAAATGGTACAAAATTTTGCATCTGGCGGTGCTGCTATCAACCAAATTTGTATCGCTTATGATCTGGGATTAAAAATTTTTGATTTAGCATTGGAATATCCAACAATGAATATTACCAAGGATGCTGCAATGGACGAGAGAAGTGCAGCTGCTACAATGGCATTTGGAATGGAATCCATTGCTGGTGGAACAGATCTTTTATGTATTGGTGAAATGGGAATTGGAAACACAACAATAGCTTCAGCTTTATGTTTAGCATTGTTTGGTGGAGACGTTGAAGAGTGGACAGGATATGATATGGAATCGGAGGGTGATTTTTATCAGCGTAAAATAGCAGCGGTTAAGGCAGCAGTTTCCTTGCATAAGGAGCATTTAAATGATCCTTTTGAGATAATGCGTCGCTTAGGAGGACGTGAAATTGCTGCTATGGTTGGTGCTATTTTAGCGGCAAGAATGGAAAAGATACCCGTTATTTTAGATGGTTTTGTGGCAACAGCAGCAGCAGCGATCCTTTATAAAATACATCCAAAAGCTCTTGATCATACCCTTGTTGGACATGTTTCTTCTGAGACAGCTCATCGTAAACTTTTAAAAAAAATTGGCAAAGAACCACTTCTAGATTTGGGGATGCGTCTTGGTGAAGGGACAGGAGCAGCTATGGCAGCTGGTATTGTCAAAGCTGCTGTTTTAACACATGCACAAATGGTGTTTTTTTAACAAGAAAGTTTGAATGCCTAAAAGATCATAAGACGGATATAAAAAATCTTAAGAGCTTTGTTCATGCGTCTTGTCGTGTAATTTAATATAATTAAGTGGAAGTTCTGTTGTATATTTAATCTGTTCCATTGCGAAAGAAGAAGAGACATCACGGATGTCAATTTTAGAAATTAATTTTTTATAAAAAAGATCATAAGCTTCAATGTTGGGCACAACAACACGCAATAAATAGTCAATATCTCCACTCATTCGATAAAATTCAATGACTTCACGGAATTCTTGCACAATTTTTGAAAAACGCTTAAACCATTCATGACTATGTGTATTTGTGCGAATAGACACAAAAACAGTGACGTGTGCGTTTACTTTTTCTGGAGAAAGAACAGCAACACGACGTTGAATGACGCCATCTTCTTCAAGTTTTTGAATCCTACGCCAGCAAGGAGTGGTCGAAAGTCCCACTTTTTTAGCAATATCAGCAACAGAAAGTGTCGCATTTTCTTGCAAAAGATGTAAAATTTTTCGGTCAAGACGATCCATATTTCTTCTCAATATTTTAATTTATAAAAATTTACGCACTAAACGACGCAGATATACAATAAGCTCATCGTTAAACCATGGATTTTTCTGTAACCAAGAAGTATTTCGCCATGACGGATGAGGCAAAGGCATAACATTATAGCCTCGAGGTTGAGGAATGGAAAGAATATTTCTCCAATCACCAACAGTTGCAGAAACGGTTTTATGTTTTAATTCTGTAATGTGCCACTTTTGCGCATAACGACCAATGGCAAGAACAAGCTTTATTTGAGGCATTGCCTGAAATATCTTTTCATGCCATATTTCTCGACATTCACGTCTTGGTGGTAAATCAGCTTTATTTTTATCATAACTTGGAAAACAAAATCCCATAGGAACAATAGCAAAGAGAGATTTATTATAAAATTCTTCTTTCGTGACACCTAGCCAATTACGCAATTTTTCGCCAGAGCGATCATTAAAAGGGATAGAAGTTTCATGGACACGCAACCCTGGTGCTTGGCCTGCAATTGCAATCGAAGCAGTATCGGATAAATAAACGACAGGGTTTGGTTCATGAGGAAGAGGAGGAAAATAATGGGGTTGTTGGACGCAAACACGACAGGAATAGATCTCTTTTTCAAGTTTGATAATTGGGCTACATTGTTTCATTAGTAAATAAAATTAAAAAATATTTTTTTTATTCTGTGCGAGGATTTGCTTTGCGCCATTCTTTTGGTCGTTGAAAACTTGATGCCCATATTCCTTTCTTTTTCTTTCTAGCTTCTTGCTCTTCTTTGGGGTATTCATAATAATTTACAGCCCAACCATTATGTACAAGTGTTGCGTTGATATTGCTAACTTGTTTTGTTTTACATGTTGCAAGAATACGGCGATATTTATCTGTTTTTTGCCAGTAACATGTAACAGTTTGATTTTTTAATAGTTTTTCTAAATATTTTTTTGCCTCAAGCCCACAAGGGTAGCGCGCTTCCTTTTTTCCACAAAATTGGTGGAGTTCAGGAGCATCAATTCCAGCTAGTCGAATCTTAATTGAAGAAATCATAATGGTATCGCCATCAATGATTAATGCATTTCCTTCAACAGAGTTTTGAGAAGAAAATTTTTCTTTTTGAGGCAACCGCTGAGTTTTCTTAAAATAAGCTGACATAATGATAAGAATGCTAGCAGCAACAAAAATACTGAAACCGATTACTTTTAGATTAAAGCTTCTTAGATTAAAATGAGAAAAAGATTTTTTCATGAAATAAAGAAACTGCTAACATTACTATAACTCTATTTTAGTATTGTTTATAATTCACCCGAGAAACTTTATTCATATGACGAAACAATGTCTCGTTTTAATGACAAAATTTTCGTTAGATATCACAATAATCAAATACTCATGCAGAATATATGTAAGCAACTTAAATAATAATTCAACTTATCCAAATCCGTACAAAAACAAATTTTAAAGTAAACTTTTTAAACTTAAGGAAATAAAAAACAGCCCTCAAAAAATAACTTTGAAGAGCAATACTCCCACATTTCTTTTGGAGTATAAAATCTATCAATTCAATGATAATTTTATTTATTTAATTTTTGTTTCCTTAAATTCAACGTGCTTTTTTACAACTGGATCATATTTACGCTTGCTCATTTTATCTGTCATTGTACGGCTGTTTTTCTTTGTTACATAGAAAAAACCAGTATCTGCAGTTGATAAAAGCTTGATCTTAATGGTTGCTGCTTTAGCCATAATGTAAATACCCTATTTATACTGAAAAAATATTATTGCTGTCAAAACTTATTTCCGACATCATCAGATTTTCCGGCAACACTACGGATGTTCTCAAAAAAGTCAAGAGCTGATTAATTTTCTCATAAGTTGGACAAACACCAAAATGACATATAAACCGAAAAAAACAGCCATGGCTATTGAAAAACCAAAGGGTTTAAAGATATCCATGGATTTTCCGATAAAGGTCGGTCCGATGAGCATACCAATTCCATAACAAAAAATAAAAGCAGAATTAGCAGCAGCAAGTTCTTGCCCCTTGAGACGGGCTCCTAAATGTGCAAGACTAATTGTATAAAGGCTCGCTGATACACCACCCAGAAAAAACAAATCAAGCATCAGAATCCATGGATATTGAAGAATCCATGGTACTATAAAAGTTCCTATAAAACCTAGAATAGCGCAACTCATCAGCGGGTAGCGTCGATCTTTGGCGTAGTCGCTTATAATGCTGATAGGAATTAAGAGGAAAATATTCCCAAGTGCAAGGGTTGCCATAAAATGTGCTGCTTCATTCTCATTATAACCAATGGATAAACTAAAGGGTATTATAAGAGTTAATACGCCCATTTGAATGGCCCCGTAAACAAGGACCGCCATCATTGCACTTGGAACGTGAAAAAGATAACGAAAAAATGGCATATATTGATTTTTTTGAAATTCTGGACTTAATTTCCAAGCGGTAAGAATTGGTATAGTAGCAAGTATAATAAGGCTATATCCAACAGCAAAAGGAATAAATCCTTGTGTTCCCACTTTTGCTAGCAGCGTTAGACCTATTATAAACCCTAATCCTAAGACAATAGCATAAATAGAAAGGATCAAACCGCGTTTTTTTGGGGGAGCATAACTGTTGATCCAAAACTCTGATAGGATAAACATAACTGTCATGCTGAAATGTAATATAAACTTTAAAATAAACCAAATCCATATGGGATCAAAAAAATAGAATCCTAAAAAACTTAAAGATCCTATCGCCATCATAAGCAATATTGTTTGAGCGATTCCTAAGCATAAGGCAATTCGAGACGTAAAAATAGCTGCAATAATTGTGGCGATTCCACCAACTGTTCCACTATAGCCGATTGTACTGTTGGAAAGTCCTTTCTCTGCCATAAGAAGAGAGACAAGTTGTGTTCCCATTGCCAATGCTGTTCCAACAGTGCCAATGGTTGCAATAGCTGCAATAATTGCACGCAAAGAATTATTTTGAGAGTCAAAAGGTTTTTTTTTCATGAAAATGGCTTAAGGTACTCTTGTTTATTTAAACAATGAAAAGATGAGCTGAAATGAAAGGGAGCCAAAACTATCCTTTGCAGTTTCTCTCATTTCCTAAGTATAAAAAACTGCAAGATTTTTATATGGTTATTATAGACTTAACAATAAAATTTACCCTCTTGTATACTAAAGAAAGAAGATTGTACATATAAAATAATATAAATATTATATAATATAAGCCATTTCTTAAATTGAATTTATTATTCATATTATATTTAATGGAGGCAAGAAGATTAATTTTTTCTTTTCCCATAAAAAGTATACTTTTGTTTTTTTAATTTGTTTTTATGGTAGGATGTCGGTGAAAATTTTATTGGACGAGGTTTTGTTAACAGTTCAAAGCATAAAGCGCCAGCAAAAGGTTGTACCGTTATAAGTTTTACTTCTACAACATCACTGAGCTGATAGCCTTTATGGCTACGCTGTCCTACAAGAACATGTTGTGCTTCATCAAAATGATAATAATCATTTTTAAGTGTAGAAATATGGACAAAACCATCTGTATTGAGTTTATCAAGTGAGATAAAAAGACCTGCTTTTGTAACTCCGGAAATGCGGCCTGTAAAAATACGACCGATTTTATTCGTTAAATAGTGAGCAACAAGCCGATCAATCGTTTCTCTTTCAGCCATCATTGCACGGCGTTCGTATAAAGAAACTTGCGTAGCAATTTCTGCAAGATTTTGTTCTTGTGTATCTGTTAATTGATCATTTCCTAATTTGAGAGCTTTAATGAGTGCTCGATGAATAATGAGATCAGCATAACGACGGATTGGTGATGTAAAATGTGTATAGTTCTGCAAATTCAAACCAAAATGGCCACTATTTTTAGGGTTGTACTCTGCTTGTGATTGTGAACGCAAAATAACTTGATTGACTAGTTCTTGTTGTTGAGTATGAGCGACCTTTTCTAAAATTCTATTAAGGCGCGCTGAGGTAAGTTCGCTTCCGCGGGAGAGTGGTATCCCCAAACTTTGAAGAAAGCTCCGAAGTATTTCTTGCTTAGCAAGAGAAGGTTTTTCATGAATACGATAAATGAGCGGCTGGTGATGTTGTTTTAATGTTTCAGAAGCTGCAATATTAGCTTGTATCATAAACTCTTCAATTAAACGATGCGCTTCTAGTTGTGGTTCACTCACAACATCTTTTATGCATCCATTTTGATCAAGAATAATCTTTTTTTCTGCAATTTCTAATTCTAGTGGTTGGCGACGATTTCGCGCAGCTTTAAGGCATGCATAGGCTTCCCATAAGGGGTGCAAAATGCTCTCAAAAAGAGGGGTTATTTTTTCATTTATATTACCTTCAATTGCCAATTGTACTTCTTGATAAGAAAGTTTGGCTCTTACACGAATCATAGTACGATGAAAACTATGTTTTCGTTTATTACCGTTTGCATCAAAAATCATACGAACGGCTAAAGCTGGTCTTTCTTTTCCTTCACGCAGAGAACATAAATCATGAGAAAGGCGTTCAGGTAACATTGGCACAACGGTATCGGGAAAATAAACAGAATTTCCACGTTTCAATGCTTCTTTATCTAAAGCACTTCCTGTTTTGATATAATAAGAAACATCTGCAATGGCTACAATAATAATCCAACCATCATTATTTGCTGGATCCTTATCCTTGGTTGCATAAACTGCATCATCATGGTCTTTTGCATCTGGTGGATCAATTGTAATAAAGGGTAATTGTCGCCAATCTTCACGATTATCCATATTGGCAGCTTTGATATGTTTGGCTTGCTCAAGAACACTTTCAGGAAAAATATAAGGAATTCCTTTCGAAAGAAGCGCTATCATTGAGAGTGTTTTCTCACTCTTAATGTGCCCTAAAACATTCTTTATTTTTGCGCTCTTTAATCCGTAACCAGTATTTTTTTTTATTTCGACTTCAACGAGATCACCAATTTGAATCTTCATTTCTGGAGACATTTCAACAATGAGTTCATTGGTTTTGCGGTCTATAGGATCAAGGCGCCATTGATTATTTTCCAATTTTCGTACAATAGCAAATGCGCTTTTGGGAGATACATCAATTTTACGAATAATTCGTCCCGTATAAGGATGGCTTGAGCTTTCAGAATTTTTATTTCGAAAAACTTTTACAAGAATATGATCTCCAACACCAATATTACTTCCTGTTATGTGATGAAAAGAGTGTATTTCAATATTGGGCTTTGGAGAATCTTCCCATTCAAGAGGTTGTGCAATAAAACTTCCATCTTTATCACGTCCGCTAATTTTTACTAAAGAAACAGGGGGTAATTTTCCTTTGTTTATTGCTCTTTTGTGGTGTTTAGATATGAGATTTTGATCCTTTAACTCACGTAACATATCTCTAAGCCAGATACGAGAATCGCCTTTTAAGTTAAAAGCTTTAGCGATTTCTCGTTTACTTGAGTGGTTAGGATTCTCAATTATAAAGGAAAGGATTGCTTCCTTATTGGGAAAAGTTTTCCCCTTGAATGAAGAGAGATATTTTATGTTTTTTTCACCTTTAGCCAAAATTTATGTCTCTTTTATTTTTGCTTTTGTTTTAGAAGAAGCTCTTTTTGAAGTTGTTTTTTTACTCGATGCTTTAGCCGATATAAGTTCTAGTGCCTCTGGAAGTGTTACACTAATGGGATCTTTATCTTTTGGCAATGTTGCATTAATTTTACCCCAATTGACATAAGGACCATAACGCCCGTTGCGCACGGTAATGGTTCCTCCTTCGGGATGCTCTCCTAATGTTGCCAATGCTTCAGGTGTTGTTCTGCTTTGCCTGGTTTTGTTTTCTTGTTGTTCTGCTAATACTGTAACAGCGCGATTGATACCAATATCAAAAACTTCATCTGCATGAAGAAGGCGCGCAGATTTTCCATTATGGCTAAGATAGGGACCATATCGTCCAATCGTAGCCGTGATTGTTTTTCCGGTTTCAGGATGAATGCCAATTTCACGGGGAAGGGATAGTAAAGCCAAGGCTTTATCAAGGGTTACATTTTCTGCCTGCCATTCTTTTGGTAATCCTGCACGCTTAACTTCTTTGCTTTCACCAAGTTGAATATAGGGACCAAACCGGCCATTACGAAGAGAGATCTCTTTTCCTGTTTCAGGGTCAATACCAAGTATAACAGGTTCATCATTGCGTACAGCTTCATTCTCTTCTCCAGTATCTGTACCAAGTTGGTGTGTGTATTTACATTCGGGATAATTGGAACAGCCAACAAAAGCACCATAACGCCCAAGTTTTAATGATAATTGACCATTTTTACAAAGAGGACAGGAACGCACATCACTTCCATCTTCGCGTTCAGGAAAGGCGAGAGGTGCTAATGTTACATTTAAAGCATCAAGAACATTGGTTATACGGAGTTCTTGGATATTGCTAATAGATGCATTAAATCCATCCCAAAAATCTCGCAATACGTCTTTCCAAGAAAGTTTGCCATCAGAGATAAGATCCAGTTTTTCTTCAAGATCTGCTGTGAAACCATATTCTACATAGCGATTAAAAAAATTTTCAAGAAAGGCTGTAACAATACGTCCCTTGGCATCGGGAATAAGCTTTCGTTTATCAATGACAATATATCCACGGTCACACAATGTCGCTAATGTGGATGCATAAGTTGAAGGACGACCAATTCCTAACTCCTCAAGCTTTTTAATTAATGAAGCTTCAGAATAACGGGGAGGGGGCTCTGTGGTATGTTGTACAGATTCAACTTTTTCTTTTGTAAGTGCTTCACCAGTGTTTATTTGTGGTAAACGTGTTGTTTCATTTTCTTCATTATTTTCTTCGTCTCGTTGATCCGTGTAGACGGAAATAAAGCCATCAAAACGAACAACAGATCCTGTTGCCCGTAGATTTGCACGCTCTTCTCCTTGCTGTGCTTCAATTTCAACGGTTGTACGTTCAATGTCAGCAGAGCGCATTTGGCTGGCAATGGCACGCTTCCATATCAGATCATAGAGCTTTGCTTGATCGCTATCGAGAAAATTACGGACTTGACTAGGATTGCGTTGAAAATCTGTTGGGCGGATCGCTTCATGTGCTTCCTGTGCATTTTTTGCCTTTGTTGAATAAAAACGTGGCTTTTCAGGAATATAGTCTTTTCCGAAAGTTTCATGAATAACTTTTCGTGCTGAATCAATAGCCTCTGGTGCTATCTGCACACCATCGGTACGCATATAAGTAATAAGCCCTGCCGTTTCACCATTAATTTCAATGCCTTCATAAAGCTTTTGGGCAATTTGCATAGTGCGAGAAGCTGAAAAACCTAATTTTGAAGAAGCTGCTTGTTGTAGTGTAGAGGTCGTAAATGGAGGAAAAGGATTTCTCTTTGTAGGTTTTGCTTCAACACTGAGTGTATGATATTGAGCTTTCTCCAGCATAAAGCGAATTTGGTCTGCTTGTTCTTGAGATTGAATATCAAGCTTGCCTATTTTTCTTTGATTAAACATTGTCAATCTTGCTTGGAAACTATCATTTCGGATGGTTTTTAACTGTGTTGTAATGGACCAATAATCTTCTTTGATAAAATGTTCTATTTCTGATTCACGATCACAAATAATACGCAAAGCAACCGATTGAACGCGTCCTGCTGAACGCGCACCAGGGAGTTTACGCCATAAAACAGGTGAAAGTGTAAAACCAACGAGATAATCGAGAGCACGACGTGCAAGATAAGCATCGACAAGGGATGTATCAATATCACGTGGATTATTCATAGCATCAAGCACAGACTTTTTGGTGATGGCATTGAAGACAACTCTTTTAATAGGTTTATCTTTTAAAACTTTTTTTTGACGGAGAACATCCAGAATATGCCATGAAATAGCTTCCCCTTCACGATCAGGGTCTGTTGCTAATATAAGGCTATCAGCTTCTTTAACGGCTTTTGCTATTTCATTTAAACGTTTAGCGGCAGCAGAATCTATATCCCATTTCATAGAAAAATCTTGATCCGGTAAAACAGAACCATCTTTTGCAGGCAAATCACGAACATGTCCAAATGATGCGACAACTTTGTATTGAGATCCAAGATATTTATTAATTGTTTTTGCTTTTGCTGGAGATTCAACGATAACGATATTCATAATTTTACCCAAATATTGAAATAAAAATTTTTTTATAAACGCCTTTTACGCGAATAGCTAATGCCAATTGCTTAAGAGCACATAAAAAAATATTAGCCATATAAAAAACATGAATATTGTACAACTTATGATTGTCATTATTAGAGTACACCCTATATAGAATTACACGATTTATTTTCCACTGTTATTACAAAAACATACGGCGAAATACTAAGATAACGTCTATTGAGAGGTAGGAGGGGAAATGCTCAAGGATAGAGGATTATGTTTATAAATCATTTAAAAGTTATCCAATATATTACAGACATGTCAAAGCAAATGAATCAGATGGCGCGTCAGGCGCACAGTCCGCTTTTAGCATTGCTTTTGGATATGGTTGCCAAAGAAGGGCAAAGCATTATTAATAGTGCTGAGGCTCTTGGGGAAGATCAAGATTCGACAATGACACACAACCACCAGAGTGTCGAATAAGCTTTCCAGCAAGCTCGAGTTCTACCAACAAGAGGTAGAGAGTTGGGAGTGAAATACCTGAGTGGATACTGAGTGTGTCTAAGTCGATTGGCGTTGTTGAAAGAGCGGAGAGAACTGCTGCACGTGCTGCATCATCATCTGCTAAAGAGAGATCGCTGTTTTTTTCATCTGCTAAATTAAAATTCTCCTTTTCAAGTTGTAAGGAGGATGGTTCCTCAAAAAAATTGAGTTGCGAATTTGGAAGCGGTGAAATTAATGGCGTAAGTGTTTCTATAATGTCAGAAGGATGTGTGGTGAGTAGAGCACCGTCTTTGATAAGATTGTTTGTACCAACAGATCTTGGATCAAGTGGAGAACCGGGAATGGCAAAAATTAGCCGTCCCATTTCAGCTGCTTGACGTGCGGTAATTAAGGACCCTGAGCGCAGGGCTGCCTCTACAACCAAGAGACCAAGTGATAGAGCTGCAATAATACGGTTTCTTCTTGGAAAATCGATAGCACGCGGCTTCCAAGAAATGGGCATTTCGCTGATGATGGCTCCACCGTTGGCAATAATATCTTCATGCAACTTTTTATTTTCAGGAGGATAGATATGATCAATTCCTCCCGCCATGACTGCAACAGTTCCTGTTTTTAAACTTGCTTGATGCGCAACGCTATCAATTCCACGAGCGAGCCCAGAAATTGTTACAAAGTCTGCTTCTCCGAGAAAACGCGCAAATTGAGCTGTAAGCTTTTTTCCCGCAGCTGAAGCATTTCGAGAACCTATAATTCCAATAGAAGTTTTTTGAAAAATTGAAACATTACCTTTGATAGCAATAAGCGGCGGAGGGGCTTCTGTAACCTTAAGAAAAGCTGGATAATCTGGTTCTCCCATACCGATAAACCGGACACCTAATCTTTCAGCTTCTTGCATTTCTTTTTCTGCATCTTCTAAGCTTGCTATTTTAATAGATACAGAACCACCCCCTTTTCTACTAAGCTCTGGCAGTGCTGCCAGAGCATTTTCTGCTGTTTTATAATGATCAATGAGATTGCGAAAACTAACAGCTCCAATATTTTCACTGCGCAATAACCGTAACCAGCTTAGACGTTGATGATCAGTAAGCAGGATTCCTTTATTTATCTCCGTGTTGCGTACCAATCTTACTTTCTTCCCCAATTAATAATCTACCGATATTTGCAGAATGTTTTATAAACACAAATACGCTCATCACAATCAGCATACAATAGAAATAAGAAGCGGAAAAATAAAAAACAAATATCGGTGTGATCGTAACAGCAATAAGCGCAGATAATGAAGAATAACGCATGAGGAGAAAAATCGCACTCCATACAATAATAAAAATAATTGCTGCAGGCCAATAGATTCCTAAGCAGACTCCTAGATAGGTAGCAACACCTTTGCCACCTTTAAATTTAAGCCATACGGGGAAAAGATGTCCTAAGAAAACAAAAAAGCCTGCTAGAGAAACAAGGATACTATTGTCTAGCGGATCACTAAAAAACTTTATAACGAAAACAACGATAGTTCCTTTCAACATATCACAAAGAAGTGTTAGAGCAGCAAGCTTTTTATTTCCTGTTCGTAAAACATTTGTTGCTCCAATATTGCCGGAACCGATTGTTCTTATATCACCAATTTGGAACAATTTCGTAAAAAGAAGCCCAAATGGAATCGAGCCAATGAGATAAGATACGAGGAAAATAAACCATGGAGTGGACTGAAAAAATATTTCTGCTTCATTCATTAAGAATCTCATTAAGTTTGTTGATCAAGTTTAAAAACGTTTTTCCCTTTCACAAAAGTCTGGATCACGCGTCCTTGAAAACGTGCATTCTCAAAAGGGGTATTTTTTGAACGTGAATAGAGCTTCTCTTTCGAAACAACCCATGGTTCTTCAAGATCAACCACAATAAGGTCTGCATGAGCCCCTTTTTTGAGTGTTCCTGCATTGAGTCCAAAGAGCTTTGCAGGCGCCGTTGACAAAAGTTCCGTTATCCGTAGAAGAGATAGGCTCTCATTATGATAAAGACGTAAGGCTGCGCTCAATAAGGTCTCCATACCAATAGCGCCAATTGCCGCGTCATTAAATGGTAAATGTTTTGTGTCGATACTCTGAGGATCATGAGAAGAGACAATAACATCTATAATCCCATCCTTTATTGCTTCAATCATTGCTACACGGTCTTCTTCTGTACGCAATGGGGGCATTAAGCGAAAAGAAGTGCGATATTGTCCAATGTCATTTTCATTGAAAGATAAATGATTAATAGATACACCCGCTGAAATTTTCTCACTGCGTTTTTTACCTAAACGAAGTGCATCAGCAGAGAGTGCTGTCGATATTTGAGCGGCATGATAGCGTGTTTGCGTTAATGCTGCTAAACGTAGATCTCTTTCAAGTGGGATAACTTCTGCTTCGCGAGGGATGCCAGAAAGACCAAGCCAACTGGCAAGCAGTCCTTCATTCATCACACCTTGCCCTGTAAGATCTTTATCTTGCGTTTCATGCATCAATGGAACATCAAAATCGCGTGCATAAGTCATTGCACGCCGCATAACAGATGAATTTTGAAGTGTTTTTTTTCCTTCACTAAAGGCAACGGCTCCAGCATCTTTGAGCAAACCAAATTCGGTTATTTCTTGTCCGTTGAAACCTTGTGTGATTGAAGCAACGGGATAAATATTGACCAATGAGATTTCCTGTGCTGTATGCGTAATAAATTTAACGAGTGCTACATTATCAATAACTGGATGCGTGTTTGGCATCATAAGAAAGGAAGTAATACCACCTGCTGCGGCCGCGTAACTTGCTGATGTAATTGTTTCACAATGTTCATTCCCTAATTCTTCAACAAAAACGCGCGCATCAACAAGTCCAGGGAGAATTGCTTTGTTTTGTGCGTTAATAACTTCTGCTTCTTCAGGGAATCCCTGATTCAGAGCTTCTTTTCCAGCGGCTATAATTCGTCCATTTTCAACAATAACTGTACCAATTTCATCGATTGCGCGCGAAGGATCAATAATACGAGCATTTTGAAAAACAACTGGTTTTATCATTTTTTTTCTCCACTGATCTTTGCGTGTGAATCTAATAGAGCCTCCATGACAGCCATACGCACTGCAATTCCCATTTCTACTTGCGTATGAATCATACTTTGTGGTCCATCTGCTATATCGGATGCAATCTCTACACCACGGTTTATTGGGCCAGGGTGCAGAATAATAGAATCATTTTTGGCATAGGCTAAATTTTCTTTATGTAAGCCAAAATAATGGAAATATTCACGCGTAGAAGGAATAAAAGAGCCTGTCATCCGTTCATGCTGTAAGCGCAACATCATGATAACGTCAGCATTTTTAAGACCTTCTTTCATCGTGTTAAAAACCTCAACACTCATATGAGCAATTTTTGCGGGTAAGAGTGTTGAGGGAGCAACAGCACGAACACGAGCACCCAAAGCATTGAGACACAGGATATTGGAACGGGCAACACGTGAGTGTAAGATATCTCCGCAAATCGCAACAGTTAATCCTTCAATACGACCTTTTGCCCTTTTAATGGTTAGAGCATCTAATAAAGCTTGGGTTGGATGTTCATGAGCACCATCACCTGCATTAATAACACAACAATCAACTTTTTGCGCTAATAAAGCTGCCGCTCCTGCACTGTTATGGCGAAAAACCAGTATATCTGGCTTCATCGCATTGAGAGTTGTAGCAGTATCAAGTAATGTTTCTCCCTTTTTTACAGATGAGTTGCCGATCGCAAGACTCATCACGTGTGCACCTAGCCTTTTACCCGCTAATTCAAAAGAAGATTGTGTTCGCGTAGAGGCTTCAAAAAAGAGATTAATTTGAGTCCGTCCATGCAAAGTAGATTTTATTTTATCAATTTTGTTAGAAAGGATAATATTTGCTTCTGCACGATCAAGCAATGTATTAAGATCTTGTACACTCAGATCTTTAATAGCTAAAAGATGTTGATGAGGGAAAAGTGGGAAAAAATTATCTTGCATCATAGCATTCTTCTTTATCTCTCTCTAAACAGGTTAAACAAGCATTTGTTTGAATATGATAAATGTTTCTTAACTCTAAAAAGACAAATAGTCTATGATATGAATGATTTGAATGTAGGAATATACCTATGAGTGCTGTATCTGCGCAAAATACTCGTCGAAAAAATACATTTCTTAGCGATACGCTTATGTTTCGTATTGCTTCTACTTTGCCTAAGTTTTTGTTAGCAAGTTTTGAAGAAATAGGGGATTTTGCCGCGAGTCGAGAAGCATGGAAACTTTCTTGCTTAGCGAATCATTATAAGCCTTTACTATGCTATAATGATGAATGGGGGCAACCAACAGAAAGATTAGAGATCCATTCTTCCTATCAAGCTCTTCAACAATATTCTAGACAAGCAGGTTTGGTTACCTCGCTTTGGGAAAATACGAGCTCAGAAAATGGAGTACGCTATCAAGCGCGTGCGATTCGTTTAGCTTTATCTGCTGGTTTAGAAACAGGACATTTGAATGAAGTTATCATAACGAGTGCAGCTATTGCTGTTTTAATTAGTGATATTGAGCTCTTCAAAAAATGGCAAAATGTACTTTTATCACGCCAATATGATTCCTCATCAAAGCCTATTCATCATAAAAAGGCTGCTTCTCTAACTTGTGCATTTGACGATATTGAAAAATACGCTTTCAATTTTCCAAGTGTTAAGAAAATTTCTTTCGATGAAAGTATGGAACGTGATCTATATCGTTTAAATGTTGTAAAAACCAACGTTATTAATCCTACCGCTGACGGATATCTTGTTAGTGCAGATTTAGATGGTCATTTAAGTTGTTTTTTTATTCCACGCATACAAGAAAATGGCGCATTAAATGGATCTATATCGATTCGTCATTTAATTCAGCGTTCTGGAGAACTTTTAACACCAGAGGGGGTTGTCGACTTCCAAGGCAGTTATGGCTGGCTTTTGGGAAATGCTGGAGAAGGGCTTAAAGTTATTAAAGATATCGAGACGATGATGCGTTTCGATCAATCTGTCATATCGGCAGGTGTTTTACGAGCGGCTCTTCAATTTGGTATGGATTTTTTCCGGAAAAAAATGCCCAATCAGCCTTTACCTCCACTGACAGAACGTATTTTTGCAGATATTGCATTAGATATAGCTGCCTCACAAGCATTGGTTTTGCGTTTAGCGAGAGCATTTGACAATGCAGCAAATGACCGTTCTGAAGCAGCTTTTGCCCGCATTATGACACCTATTATTGCTTATCATGTAAGTCAATTGGTTGTGCCTATTATTGGTGAAATTATCGCACAACTTGGTATTGAAAGTTTTATAGAGAATAATCCATTATCACAAATGTTGCATAATGGGCCTGCGCGAATTGTGAGAAATAGTTCTGCTAATCAATTGGTAAAGGATGCCATTCTTATTGCTGAAAAAGCACCGGGATTGTTTCAGAAATTGTTGGAAAAAATTGCTCTTGATATTGGACCAGCAGGACCCCGAGCAATTGAAATTATTAGGTCAGCAGATGATATGGCATCAGCAAATGAAGGTGCAGGAAGATTTTTTGTTGAACAAGTAGCTTATGCAGCAGCAGCAGCAGCATTACGTTCTACAGACATAGAACATGTTGCGAATGCCTATATGGAAAGCCGCCTTGGGGGACAATGGAGATCTTCTTACGGGATGCTCATTGCACGATATAATGCAGGGCATTTGCTCAATGTTCTCTATCCTTCCATATGATGAAAGTTTTGAATTCTATTGAGAGCACCTTGTAATATAAAAGCGGCGGCGGCCGAATCAATACGGCTTGCTCTTTTAGCGCGCGATACATTCATTTCTAAAAGAGACCGTTCCGCAGCAATTGTTGATAAACGTTCGTCCCAAAAAACAAATGGAATTTTTGTATAAGCTTTCATATTACTCACAAAAGCTCTGGTTGCTTGAACACGAGAGCCACTGCTTCCATTCATGTTAAGAGGTAAGCCAATGATAATAACGCCTACATTTTCACGGTCAAAAATTTTAATAAGTGTGTAAGCATCTTCTGTAAATTTTTTTCGCTGTAGTACAGGACGCGGATTTGAGACAGTCAGCCCCATATCAGAAATCGCAATTCCGATAGTTTTTGTCCCTAAATCTAAGCCTGCTATTGTTTGTCTAGGCAAAAGATGTTTTATAACTTCATCTATATTAATAACAGTCATAAAGGTATAATACGTTTTTTAATGTTTCAGATCTATAGTTATATTCTTTATTCATGTTATCTAATATTCTTGCACTTACAAGTGCACCCTTGTATAGCCAGAATAAAGATCAAATAAATAAACAAAAAAGCAGAAAGGCGTAAAGAGTATGTCTGTTGATCAAGAGACAGTCAAGCGGATAGCACATTTAGCAAGGATTGCCCTCCACGATGATGAGATAGAACCTGTGACAAAAAAATTCAATGCTATTTTAGGTTTTGTAGAGCAATTGAATGAAGTTAATGTCAGTGGGGTTGAGCCATTAACATCTGTGATGCCGATGACTCTACGAATGCGTGAAGATAGTGTTACAGATGGTGATAAAGCAGCAGATATTGTAGCCAATGCTCCTGTTACAGAAGAAAATTTTTTTCTTGTCTCAAAAATTGTTGAGTAACTTTTTATATTTTTGAAATTTGAGAACCAATATGACTGATTTAACAACTCTCACAATTGCGCAAGCTCGTGATGCTTTAACAAAGAAAAATCTCAAAGCAACAGAATTAACGGAAGCTTATTTACAAGCAATAGAATCAGCTAATCCAGTTTTGAATGCTTATGTAACAATAACAGCAGAACAGGCAATGAGAATGGCTGCTGAATCAGATAGTCGCTTAGCGAGAGGGCAGGGAGGGCTTTTGGAAGGAATTCCCTTGGGGATTAAAGATCTTTTTGCAACCTATGGTGTTCATACTCAAGCCTGTTCAAATATCCTTGATGGTTTTAAACCGCACTATGAATCAACTGTCACGGCTAATTTATGGCAAGATGGTGCTGTGATGTTAGGAAAACTTAATATGGATGAGTTTGCTATGGGCTCATCCAACGAAACATCATATTATGGTCCCGTTATTAGTCCATGGAGAAAAAAAGGCTCAAATGAAAAACTCGTACCCGGTGGTTCTTCGGGAGGATCCGCAGCCGCTGTTGCTGCACAAATTTGTGCTGGTGCAACTGCAACCGATACAGGTGGCTCAATACGTCAACCAGCAGCTTTTACTGGAACTGTGGGAATAAAGCCAACTTATGGACGTTGTTCGCGATGGGGCGTTGTCGCGTTTGCTTCATCTCTTGATCAAGCTGGACCTGTTGCTAGAGATGTTCGTGATTGTGCTATCTTACTCAGATCAATGGCCTCTTTTGATGAAAAAGATTCTACTTCCGTCAATTTACCAGTTCCTGATTATGAAAGTTATCTTGGTCAATCAATCAAAGGAATGAAAATCGGTATTCCAAAAGAATATCATGTGGATGGAATGTCTCCAGAAATTATTGAGCTTTGGCAAAAAGGAATAAATTGGTTAAAAGAAGCAGGTGCTGAGATTAAAGATATTTCTTTGCCCCATACAAAATATGCTCTACCTTCTTATTACATTATAGCTCCTGCAGAAGCCTCTTCTAATTTAGCGCGTTATGATGGTGTGCGTTTTGGTTTGCGCATGCCTGGGAAAGACATCATTGAGATGTATGAAAATACGCGTTCTGTTGGTTTTGGTGATGAAGTCAAACGGCGCATTCTGGTTGGGACTTATGTTCTTTCATCAGGTTATTATGATGCCTGTTATTTAAGAGCTCAAAAAGTAAGAACACTCGTAAAACGTGATTTTGATCAATGTTTTGCTTCAGGCATTGATGCTATTTTGACACCAGCAACACCAACATCTGCTTTTGGTATTGCTGATGAAAAAATAAAAAATGATGCTGTAGCAATGTATCTTAATGATATTTTTACTGTACCAGTTAATATGGCTGGATTACCAGGAATTTCTGTTCCTGCTGGTCTGTCATCAAATGGTTTACCTCTAGGATTGCAATTGATTGGTAAACCTTTTTCTGAAGAAGTCATTTTTCAGATAGCGCACATTATTGAACAAGAAGCAGGAATATTCAGTGCAGAAAAATGGTGGATGTAATAGTCAAAATTCACAAAGGAGCATTTCTCATCCTTAATGAGAAATGCTCCTTTAAATGGTGGAGGGAATGAGCTCTATTTCCTTAATTCGTAGTCTTACCCACCAAGATAGGCTTCTTTAACACGCGAATCAGAGAGCATAGTTTTTCCTTCACCGTGAAATAAAATATGTCCTACCTCTAAAATATAAGCATAGTCAGCTATGGAAAGTGCAGCAAATGCATTTTGTTCAATAAGAAGAACAGTTTTCCCCATATCATTAATTTTTCGAATAATCGAAAAAATTTCTCGAACGAGAAGTGGTGCTAACCCCAACGAGGGTTCATCTAATATGACCATATCAGGATTGCTCATGAGTGCACGGCCCACAGCAACCATCTGTTGTTCACCACCTGACATTGTTCCTCCCAACTGTTTTGCTCTTTCACGTAGGCGCGGAAAAAGGTCAAATATCCATTCAATATCACGGGAAATTCCCTGCTTATCGTGACGAATATAAGCGCCTAGATGAAGATTCTCTAAAACAGTGAGATGGGGCATGATACGTCGTCCTTCAGGGCTTAAAGCAATCCCTAATCGCAAAATCTCTTCTGGTGATTTTTTAATAATAGATTTGCCATTATAGGTAATTTCTCCATAAACAGAGCGATTAAGCCCTGTAATAGAACGTACAATACTGCTTTTTCCTGCACCATTGGCTCCAATTAAAGTGACAATACTGCCCCGCTTTATGGACATAGAAAGATTTTGGACAGCTTTAATGGCGCCATAATGAACGTAAAGATTTTTTATTTTAAGAATATCCATAAACATCTCCGCCAAGATAAGCTTCAATAACTTTAGGGTTATTACGAATTTCATCTGGTGTACCACTGGCAATGCAACAGCCATATTCCATAACCAAAATATGTTGGCAAAGCCCCATAACCACTTTCATATCGTGCTCAATAAGAAGAATTGTAAGATCAAAGTCTTTTTGCACTTTTGCTATGAATTTTCTAAGATCTTCACTTTCTTGTGGATTCATGCCAGCAACAGGTTCATCAAGAAGAAGCAATTTGGGCTTTGTGGCTAACGCACGTGCAATTTCTAGACGTCGTTGCACACCATAAGGTAAAGCTGTTGCCGATTGATTGGCAAGATGATCAAGTTGTAGCTGTTCAAGGAGCTCCAAGGAATTTTTATAAACTTCCTTCTTTTCTTTTATTGCTTTTGAAAAAAAGAGAGCTGAAGAAAACCAAGGATATTTTTGTCGAACATGCGCTCCTACCATAACATTCTGCAAAACCGTTAACCCTGAGAAAAGACGAATATTTTGAAATGTTCTGGCAATATGGCTTCTACAGATAATATAAGGAGACGCTCCAGAAATTTTTTTCTCATCAAAAAGAATGATGCCGCTTGTAGGAGCATAAAATCCAGAAATCATATTGAAAACTGTTGTTTTTCCAGCACCATTGGGACCAATTAATCCAGTAATACTTCCTCGTTTAATTGCCATATTAACATTATTTACAGCAACTAATCCGCCAAAACGCATTACAATATTATTGAGTGAAAGGATATTGTCGTTCATAGCTTTCCCTCAGTATTAGAAAGCTTTTTGCGTGTCAAAAAGCTATAAATTCCATTCCATGAAAATTCTCGTTGTCCCATTAACCCTTTTCTCCAAAACAAGATAATTACCAGCAATAAAAGAGAAAAAACAACCATACGAAGCCCTGGGGTTTCTGGAATATGTATAAAACCTAAGTCAAATGGACTTTCAATGATACGAAGCCATTCAAGCATGACTGTAATAATAATGCTGCCAATAATGCTCCCTGTAATTGAACCGAGACCACCAGCAACAACAATCATTAAAATATTAAAAGTCAGAAGAAAATTAAACATTTTTGGATCAATGGTTGAAATAAGAGCCGCCATTAATGCGCCACCTATACCTGCAAAAAATGCTCCAACAGTAAAGGAAAAACTACGGTAGAAAAAAGCATTAATTCCCATAGTTTTCGCAGCTATTTCATCATCACGGATAGCACGTAATACGTTACCAGTATTGCTTTGCAGTAAGAGGACAATAAAGAGAACTGTAAATGCTAGCCAACCATAGTTCCACCATAATGTTGCATTTTGAGGTATTCCTTTGATTCCCAAAGAGCCATTTGTGAGCGATGTTGCGTTCGTAATGACAATGCGAATAATTTCCGCAAAACCTAATGTTGCAATTCCAAGATAATCGCCACCAAGACGCAATATTGGTAAAGCAATTAATAAACCTACAACAGCAGCACACAAACCACTTACGACAACAGCGATAAAAAAAGGTAACTGCAAATGATATAATGGTTCAGCAATAGGATCAAGAATCCACATCATTTCTTTTTGTTCAGGGGAAAGAAGTAAAATTGCGCAAACATAAGCACCAATAGCCATAAATCCAGCATGTCCAAGAGAAAACATACCTGTGAAACCGTAAATCAAATTAAGCGAAATTGCCAATATCGCATTAATAGCAATCAGATTGATGATACGAAGCGTATAGTCATTAAAATGGCTATCAGCATAAAATAAAAAACCTATGAGAACTAAAACACTTATACACGATAAAACAGTTGTCGCTGACTTTGCCATTAGATTTTCTCCTGATTTCTTTTACCCATTAATCCTGTGGGCAATATCAATAGAATCAGAATCAATAAAATGAAAGCGAAGGCATCTCGATATCCAGATAGCGCGGGGAAAAATGCGATAATCATAATTTCAATAAACCCTAATAACAATCCTCCCAACATTGCTCCTGGTATCGAACCAATACCTCCGATAACAGCAGCAATAAATGCTTTGAGACCAGGAAGAACACCCATATAAGGCTGAATTTGAGGATAACGTAAAGACCACATAATGCCTGCTATGGCGGCAAGAGCTGAGCCTATTCCAAATGTAAACGCAATAACTTTATTGACAGACACACCCATCAAACGTGTTGTTTCAATATCATGGGAGATTGCGCGCATAGCAAGACCCGGTTTTGTTTTATGGATAATCCATAATAGTAATAAAATAAGAATTAATGACACAAAGGGAACGATCAGAGACATGGGAGCAATTCTGATGATACCATCTGCTCCTGATCCTAGATGCCATAAAAATGGTGTTACAAGAAAGTCTGGCTGTTGTACACCTTTCGGAACACCACTAAAGAGTACAGTAGCAAGATTTTCAATAAAAAAAGAAACACCAATTGCACCGATAAGTGCCGAAATACGCGGAGCATGGCGTAGAGGTTTATAAGCAAATTGATCAACAGCAACACCCACAGCACTTGTAATAAAAATGGAAAAACAAAGAGCTAAAACCCAAATCGGTGTAAAGTCTTGCGGGGAAATTTTAAAATAATAAACAAATCCTAGCGCAAGAATTAAAAAAGCAGCAATCCAATAAATTGGAGGACGCCTTTTAAAGCCTATAAATACCGAATAATAAATAAGAGCAGCAAGGAACAAAAGAAGAAAAGCTACCCAAGCAGGCATAAAGCCAATTGTGGAAAAGAAAACAAAATATGCTCCCAGCATAAAGATATCACCGTGAGCAAAATTAATGAGTCTCAGTATACCGTAGACCATGGTGTAGCCAATAGCAATAAGCCCATAAAGAGATCCCAATGCCAGTGCATTAAAAAAGTACTGGATGAACATTTCAGTGCTCATCTCTCATCCTTCCACATTTGTTAATTTACATAGGACAATAAGAAATTTCTAAGTTTTTGGTTGAGAAAAAGATCCTCAACCAATTCTTGCATTTTAATAAGCACAACTTTTTAATTAAAAAGCAGGTTTAACTTCTTCTAAATAAACACGTTTTCCATCCTGTATTTTAATGATACCAATAGGAATTTTAGGATTATGATTTTCATCCATTGACATATCCCCAAAGGGGGTAGGAAAATCTTTTAATTGGCTAAGTGCGATAGTAATTTTTTCACGATCAGTGCTACCAGCATTTTCAATAGCCTTCATGAACATCATATAACTCGTGTATCCCAAAACAGAATTGATATTTGGCTCTTTGTCTGGGTAAGCTTTTTTCCATTCTTTTGTGAATTCTTGCGCAGCTACTGACATATTTGGCATATCCTCACTATAGGGAAGTGTCGTATGTAAGAAACCTTCTGCAGCTTTTCCTGCAATCGTAATGGTTTCTGGATTATCCATAGCATCTCCACCCATAATTTGAAATTTAGCCCCTAATTCTCGTGCTTGTTTCATGATGATAGCACCTTCAGAAAAGTAAGATGGAATGAATAAGATATCAGGTTTCTGGGCGATAATTTGCGTGAGAACAGCTGAAAAGTCCTGATCTCCAGAATTATAATTTAAATTTGAGATAACTTCACCACCTAATTTTTTGAAAGCACGCGTAAAATAACTTGCAAGACCAATAGCATAATCGCTTGAAATATCTTTAAGGATAGCAGCCTTTTTTGCGTGTAAAGTTTGGCTTACATAAGTTGCGATTCCTACTCCTTGATAGGAATCAATAAAGCAAGCACGAAAGTAATATTTTTTACCCTGTGTAACAAGGGGACTTGTTGAGGACGTTGCAATGGTTGGAGTCTTTGCCTTTTCAGATATTTCACCACCTGCTAACGAGAGCGAAGAACCATAGCTACCAATGATTCCACTCACTTTTTCACTTGCTGTTAAACGCATAACAGCATTAGCCGCTTCTACTTTATCAGACTTATTATCAATAATAACAAGTTCTACTTTACGTCCTAAAATTTCTGGAACTTTTTTATGGGCTAATTCTATACCTCTAATTTCAAGCTGACCTCCAAATGCATTTTGACCACTTAATGGAAGATAAACACCAATCTTAATAGGTTCACTCGCATAAACATTTGCTGTAAATGCCATAAATGCTGCGATTATCGTAAGGATTTTCTTCAATTGCATTGCGCATTTTCCTTAATTGAATTGTCGTTTTTTCACCTTATATTGAACTTCTTCATCATGCAAGTTACACATTAATCAAAATATCATTATGTAAAAAAACTTTTATATGATCTCTTTTGTAGGGCACTTCTTGTAAGGTATGTAAAGTGTACAATCAAATAGTTTTATAAATATTCACGTTGATATTCTCTGACATTAACATAGAAGATACGACAATGTGGGGAAATCTTATCTTGGGGCTTGCGTGTTGATACAAGAGCAATGTTTACTTAAACCTAGAGAATCAATATCGTACAATTTATAAGCTACAGGATCACGTTATTATGACGAGTAAGGATGCATTAAAGGATTGTTCCCCATCTGAGGATAGTATAGGTGCTTGTGGGGAGATTATCGAAATCAGTGGTGTCATTAAGTGGTTTGATGGTAGTAAGGGGTATGGATTTATTGTACCTGATTTACCTCATTTTCCAGATATATTATTGCATGTTACAGTAATGCGAAGGGATGGTTTTCAAACAGCTTTGGAGGGAGCTAAAGTCATTTGTGCTGTGGAAAAAACTGAACGAGGATTAAAGTGCGTTCAGGTGAAATCCATAGATTGTTCTTCAGCAATCCATCCATCAGAAGTTCCAGCCCGTACCCATGTTGTTGTTACTCCAGAAAGTGGACTAGAACGAGCAATTGTTAAATGGTTTAATCGTGACAAAGGATACGGTTTTCTTAGCCGTGGGCAAGGAACGGAAGATATTTTTATTCATATGGAAACATTGCGCCGTTTTGGTTTAGCAGAGCTTCGTTCGGGTCAAGTTGTTCTTGTACGTTTTGGTAAAGGAGAAAAAGGTTTAATGACAGCAGAGATTTATCCGGATATAGGCATTCCTTTAGCTACGCATTAAATTTCACGAGTGAAATCAGTGTGTTTTCTATATTTTTAAAGGTGATTGTTTCATAAATTGCTATAGAAGTAGATTTTTAAAGAAAATATAGCTCTCGTGAATCCATAAAACAAATGAAGAAAATTGTGCATATTACGTTGAAAGAAACTAGAAAATAACAAGGAAGCAATTCTCTTGTTTTTTGACTTTTAAACTCTACTACTTTTTATTTTATAAACAAAATTTAAAATTTTTCTCTGGTGGAGACAAGAATGTTAAAGCCTTTTAAAAAGGAGTATATTGTTTTATTGGTGATGCTTTTTATGTTAGATATGCGTGTTGTTGTAGCAAAGGAGCCCGTAGAGATTCCTGTGCATCCGATTCCTTTAGAAATACATACAAAGCAAGGTCCGGTTTTTTATAAGGTAGAGATTGCTTTTACGCCATCTCAAGCAGCAGCTGGTTTAATGTATCGAACTGATTTTCCACGCGATCGTGCAATGCTCTTTGAGCAGCTAAAAAGTTATCCATCGGGAGATGAGCAGAAAATTTTTATGTGGATGGCAAATACGCCTTTACCTTTAGATATGATTTTCTTAAACTCTGAGGGAATTATTGTATCGATTATTGAAAATACTTCTCCATTTTCAACAAATACCATTTCATCAGAAGTTCCTGCAGCTTTTGCACTTGAAATTAATGCTGGTGAAGTTTCTGAAAAACAGATACAAAAAGGACAACGTGTTATTCATCCTGTACTTTGTGGAAAGTGCAATAAAAAATGACCGCTGAAGATATTCGTTTTTTTGAATATAATGGTTTGCGATTTGCTTATCGAGAAGAAGGACAAGGCGCTCCTGTTTTGTTGATCCATGGTTTTGGATCTTCTGCACGGGTGAATTGGTATGCAACAGGTTGGTTTCGTATTCTCACGGAAGCAGGATATCGTGTTATTGCTCTTGATAATCGCGGTCACGGAGATTCAGTTAAAAGTTATGATCCTATCTTTTATACACCTCAAGCTATGGCTGGCGACGCAGTAAAGTTACTGCAGCATTTAGAGTTATCTAAAGCCCATGTTATGGGATATTCTATGGGGGCTCGTATTAGTGCTTTCATGGCTCTTTTGCATCCAACATATGTACACAGTGTTATTTTTGGTGGTTTAGGTATTGGTATGGTAACGGGAGCAGGAAATTGGGAGCCTGTGGCTGAAGCTCTTCTAGCGGAAGATATTTCTACCATTACCAATACGCGCGGTTTAATGTTCCGTAAATTTGCAGATCAAACGAAAAGCGATAGGCGTGCTCTTGCTGCTTGTATCATTACATCAAAACAGGAGTTAACGGCGTCTGAAGTTTACAAAATCAAACAACCAGCACTTGTTGCCGTTGGTTCATTAGATGAAATTGGCGGTGATGCAGAGCCATTGGCAGCCTTGTTGCCTTGTGGTGAAGCTTTATCAATTCCTGATCGAGATCATATGCTTGCTGTAGGCGATAAAGTTTATAAAAAAGGCGTTATCGATTTTCTTTCTCGTTATCCTATAAAATAAGAACTCTTCATAGCTTTTAGAATTTACAGAAATACCCAATATTTTTATTTCGTATAAATTGAAAAAAGCTTATTAAAAAATCTTTCTGTTATGACGTAAGTTTTTATAAAAAATGAAAAGAAAAATAAACTCTTATTAGCTTATTTTGTATATTTTCCAGAGAGGTAATTCTTCTAAGATTAGATAATTATACTTTAAAGGTTATTAAAAAGAATTATTTTCGAATGATGTAATAAATATTTTTTGCTAAAAAATGTAGTTTTAAATAAAAAAATATTTTTATTTGTATTTTTTATAAAATAAACAAAATTATAAATTATTGATCAATTTATTCTTACGAATATGCATTTTAAATACAGATGCTAAAATTGGAGATAAAGTAAAATTATTAAAAATATACAGTTTTTTTTTGCCATTTTTTAATCTATACGGGTATATTTAATAATGATAGACTCCTTTTGTAAACGTTCTTTATGAATGTATAAAGAACGTTGTGAATATATGTAATATTAAGTAAATATTCAGATTATGCTTTTTTACTGACTTTACAGAATCATAAGAGTGTCTTATTTGCACGACACGCAATTATTTTAATCGTTTCAAAAAAACAGGAGAGCATAGTGAATGCTGATGAAATAAAAAAACTTGATAATTATTTTAAAAATATATTCCAAAACTCAGCATTGCAAGTCAGAGCACGGCCTAAAAAGAGTGATTCTTGTGAGGTTTATATGGGAGATGAGTTTTTAGGCATTATCTATCGAGATGAAGATGAAGATGAGCTCTCCTATAATTTCTCAATGGCTATATTAGATATTGATTTAGAAAATTGATTCGTTATTCATAGTTGAATAAAGTCTTTTTTATCCCATAAGATTTATATAAGTTTTAACGCTTTAAAACTCGTATGGTTATTTCGTGCAATAATAAGATGGTCATGGATAATAATGCCTAATGCATTTGCTGCATCTTTTAATCTATATGTCATTGTTATATCTGCATTAGAGGGGGTAGAATCGCCAGAAGGGTGATTGTGGACTAAGATAAGTCCTGATGCGGATAACTCTAAAGCTCGAGAAATAACTTCACGAGGATAAACAGGGGTATGATCAATGGTTCCAGTTTGTTGCACCTCATCAGCAAGTAAGCCGTTTTTCTTATCAAGAAATAAAATACGGAATTGTTCACGGGTTTCGTGAGCCATAACAGCTTTACAATAAGCTAACACTTTATCCCATGATGAAAAAATATCGCGTTTAAATAATTGTGCACGAGCAAGACGTCCAGCAACATCTGAGATAATTTTTAAATCAATTGCAGTTGCGGGACCACATCCTTGAACTTCTTGAAGCCGGTGAATATCAGCTCCCAATACATCAGCTAATGAACCAAAACGTGCTATCAAATTTTTAGCTATGGGTTTTGTATTTGCGCGGGGGATTGTGCGAAAAAGCAATAATTCAAGATATTCATAATCTTCGATTGCATTTCCTTTTGACTTTAAATAGCGCTTCCGAAGACGTTCACGATGTCCTTGATAATGTTTATGAAGCTGTGCGTTTTTCTGAGGCTCTTCACTTTTTCTTTCTGATACTGGGGTGAGTGGAGAACTCGATGTTAATGCAAAGTGATTACTTTGAATATCTTCCTTTTGATTTAATTTTTTAGCCATAACATCTCTACATTGCGTTAGGTATGCGAATTTGGAATATAAAAAATATTTTTAGGAGATTGTGTAAATATTTCATACCCTTCATTTGTAACACCAATTGTATGTTCATATTGTGCTGTCAGAGAGCGGTCACGGGTAACAGCAGTCCAACCGTCAGATAAAATCTTAACTTGTGGTTTACCAAGGTTAATCATAGGCTCAATTGTAAACATCATACCTTGTTTTAATTCAACTCCTTCTCCAGGATTTCCATAATGGAGGATATTGGGAGCATCATGAAAAAGTTGGCCGATACCATGTCCGCAAAAATCTCTCACAATTGAACAGCGTTCAGATTCTGCATACTGTTGAATGGCTGCCCCAATATCACCTGTCGTTGCTCCAGGCTTAACGACAGCGATTCCTTGCATAAGACTTTCATAGGTTATTTTTAGCAAGCGTTCTGCTGCACGCCTAATTTTTCCAACAGGATACATTCGGCTTGAATCCCCATGCCAACCATCAAGGATAAAGGTTACATCAACATTTACAATATCACCTTCTTGCAAAGGTCTTTTATTGGGAATGCCATGGCAGACAACGTGATTGATAGATGTACAGCATGAATGGCTGTATCCATGATAATTTAGATCAGCAGGAAGTGCTCCTCGCTTAGCTCCAAAAATAAATACAAAATCATCTATTTCTTGCGTAGTAACGCCCGGCTTAATAATATCTGTAAGCGCATCAAGGCATTCTGCAGCAATACGACCAACTTCACGCATTTTAGCAAAAGCACAATCATCGAAAATGCGGATTTTTCCATTAAATTTTAAAGGGATTTTATTATATTCGATATACTCAGTCATTGTTTCTTCTATTTTCTATTTTTACTCTCTGAATCGGAAAAATGCCTTCTACACTTACATGACACTTTACAGCATAACATTCTACTCCTGATTTTAATGCTAAATCAAACTTACGTCCATAGAGTGGATCAAGATCATGACAAATTGTAAAAGCTGAGCAATCTTCTCGTTGAATAATATAAAGCATAGCAGCTCGTTTTCCTTGTTGTACGACTCCTATGAGTTCTTCAAGATGACGTGCACCACGTTTTGTCACGGTATCAGGAAATTCTGCTAATCCTTTTTGACGAATAAAATGAACATTTTTAACTTCTAGGTAACAATCAGGAAGAATGTCATCACGTAAAAGAAAGCCAATTCGTGATTGTGTCCCATAGCGTTGTTCTTTTAAAATTGTTTTATATCTATTTAATTCTGGTAGTAATCCGTTTTGAATTGCTTCTAACGCAAGTTTATTGGGTAAAGACGTATTAATGCCAACCAAAGTATTATCGGCTTCAATAATTTCTAATTGATAGGCATATTTTCGTTTGATGTTGTTATGATAAGAAAGCCAAATATTGGTGTTGAAAGCTGTTAATCCAAGCATTGATCCTGTATTAGGTACAGACACGGTGAGGACATGCTGATCATCTTGTTGAACATCCGCAAGGAAACGTTTATAACGACGGATAAGCTTTGCAGGAAAAAGTTTGGGAATAAAGTGCATATCCCTTTTTTAGGATTTATGATTTTATAATTCAACTGAGATTATGATTTATAGGGGCTGTTCCCTATTAAAAAAGATAAAATTGATGTAAAAAACGCTACGATATCTTATATAAATTGTTATAAATTCCATCGTTCACTTTAATGGCTTTTAAAATTTATTATTAGGTTTAGAAACTATTATCTTTGAATGAAAAGATAGATTATCTATAATTTATTATTAAACAGCATTAGAGTATTGTGAAAAAGGTTTCGTAAAAATAGTGGAGAGGGAGATAGTTTAAGTGAAACTAGGTAAAATTGATGGCAGGAACGAATAGGAATCGTGAAAATTTAACAAATGGTCCCATTATTATTTTAGTTGAACCGCAGCTTCCTGAAAACATTGGTATGGTCGCAAGGGCAATGGCAAATTTTGGGCTTTCTAAGCTTCGATTAGTCAATCCTCGAGAAATGTTTCCAAATGAAAAAGCTAGAGCTGCTGCAAGTAAAGCTGATCATGTCATTAACAATGCTGTGATTTTTAACACATTGCGTGATTCAATTGCAGATTTACACTATGTTTTTGCCACAACAGCACGTGAAAGATGTGGATTTAAAACTGTAAAAAGTGCTGTCGAAGCAGCAAGCGTATTACGTCAGCGTGAAAGTATCGGACATAAGACTGGGATTGTCTTTGGAAGAGAGAGATGGGGACTAGAAAATGATGAAATCAGCCTTGTTGATGAAATTATTACTTTTCCAGTTAATCCTGCTTTTGCGTCACTTAATATTGCGCAAGCGGTTCTTTTAATGTCTTACGAATGGATGAAAACTGGTTTAGAGAATGTCAGCGATACGGCATTTCGTGCCGCAGAGATGGAACCTGCAAATAAAATAATATTCCATGGTTTTTTATCTCAGTTAGAAGAGGCTTTGAATATCCGTGGGTATTTTAGACCACCAGAACGTAAAGAAGTAATGCTTGCAAATTTGCGCTCTGTTTTTACGCGCGCTAACTTTAGTGAACCTGAGGTTCGTTTATTGCGAGGCATTATATCTTCTTTGGATCATTTTTCGCCACAATATCCACGAGGGAGTAGAGCACCGGAAGAGCGTGATCGTAAAAAAATTAAAAATAAGTGTGAAAACTAATGGATGAACGACCTGTTCTTTTTTTTGATAGCGGTATTGGTGGTTTAACAGTATTCAGGGAAGCGCGTATTCTTATCCCTGACATGCAATTTATCTATGTTGCTGATGATGCAGGATTTCCTTATGGAAATTGGAAAGAAAATATTTTGAAAGAGCGTATTTTGAAGATTTTTAAAAATCTTTTAACACGTTACAATCCAGCTTTATGTGTGATTGCTTGCAACACTGTTTCTACACTGATGATAGCAGATTTACGACAGAATTTTCCTCATGTCCCTTTTGTAGGAACGGTTCCTGCAATTAAATCAGCTGCAGAACAAACAAAATCTGGTTTTATTTCCGTATTAGCGACTCCTGGAACAGTTAAACGTGCTTATACAAATGAATTAATTAACTCTTTTGCTGGACAGTGTCATGTTCAGCTTGTGGGAAGTAAAAAGCTGGCTGGACTTGCTGAAGATTATTTACGGGGAAAATCTATCGATTCAGAAGAGTTAAGAAAAGAAATCCTGCCATGTTTTGTGGAAAAAAATGGACAATATACGGATGTTATTGTTTTAGCCTGCACACATTATCCTTTTTTGATTAATTTCTTTCGTGAACATGCTTTATGGTCCGTTGAGTGGATTGATCCGGCGAAAGCGATCGCCAAACATATCAGATCTTTATTACCATTGTCGGGAAAGATACACCATCAATATATAAAGAAATATCAAGATTTTGCGTTGTTGACATCAAAAAATATCACTTCTTTAACGGAGAATTTGTTTAAAGGATTTGGCTTAAAACTCATGAAAGGAGTTGACTTTGGGTTACGAGACCAATAATGATGATCTAGCTATTTTTTCAAGAAAATAGCATTAATTGACGTGTCCCGTGGATAACTTTGCATATTGATATGTTAAGGTATTCTGTCAGTCTTTGGTATTTAAAGGCAGAGGAGGGCGCGTTTCCTTGGGGTCTTAAGATCTCGTGTTTTATTTTATAAGGAAATGCGATGAGTAAACGCGAAACAACAAAGTATAAAATTGACCGTCGTATGGGAGAAAATATTTGGGGGCGTCCAAAATCTCCTGTCAATCGTCGTGATTATGGTCCAGGTCAGCATGGACAGCGTCGTAAAGGAAAACTTTCTGACTATGGGGTTCAGTTGCGCGCTAAACAGAAATTGAAAGGGTTTTATGGAGATATTTCAGAAAAACAATTTCATAAAACCTATGAAGAGGCAGCTCGTCGACGGGGCGATACTGGCGAAAATCTTATCGGTCTGTTAGAATCACGTTTGGATGCTGTTGTTTATCGTGCAAAATTCGTACCTACGATTTTTGCTTCTCGCCAATTTATCAATCACGGTCATGTTAATGTCAATGGGCGGCGCACAAACATTCAATCTTATCGTTGTAAACCAGGTGATGTTATTGAGGTTCGGGAAAAATCAAAACAACTTGTTTTAGTTTTAGAATCTGTACAATTGGCAGAACGTGATGTCCCCGATTATATTGAAGCAGATCATAAACAGATGAAAGCAACCTTTACACGTATTCCTGCTTTTGCAGATGTTCCTTATGCTGTGCAAATGGAACCTAATTTGGTTGTTGAATTTTATTCTCGATAATTTTTTTATGAGAAAAATTATTTCTCTCTTCATATGGTTATAACTTAAAATATTGTGTTTTTTATAATCTTTGGAGTTAACAAGTATTTTTTGTGAATGGTTCTATATTAAGTTTATTGCTATGTTTTATAGCGATAAACTTATATAGTTCCATTTCTTTTTTATGTATCTAATTTTTATAAATTCAAAAAACATAACTGTAAGTTTACTTTATATTTGTTTCTGTCTTTGCAAAACGAGCTATTACTTGTGCAGGATATGGTATTATGAATGATGTTTCAGTTGAATATCAGACAATAGAGGAAAACAAAGAGAGAGATGATCTTTTGGAAAGAGAAGGAGATGATTGTCATCCAATATTTCGGGTTGCTCCTTCAAGCGTAGAATTTAATAAATTGCGCAAACGGCTTTTGCGTCATATGCGGCAGGCTTTGGATGATTTTTCTATGCTCTCTACGGGGAAAAAATGGCTTGTCGCTTTATCGGGCGGAAAAGACTCTTATGGTTTATTAGCGCTTCTTTTAGACTTAAAGTGGCGAGGTCTTTTATCCGTTGAAATTCTAGCCTGTAATCTTGATCAAGGGCAACCAGGATTTCCTAAGCATATTCTTCCAGACTTTTTAAGTTCTTATAAAATTCCATATCGTATTGAATATCAGGATACTTATTCCATTGTTACAGATAAATTAGCAGAGTCGCAGACATATTGTTCACTTTGTTCTCGATTGCGACGTGGTAATCTCTATCGTATTGCACGTGAAGAGGGATGTTCTGCATTAGTTTTAGGTCATCATCGTGATGATGTTTTAGAAACATTTTTTATGAATTTGTTTCACGGTGGCCGATTAGCTGCCATGCCTGGAAAACTTAAAAATGATGAAGGAGATCTTTTTGTATTACGTCCTCTTGTTTATGCTGCTGAGGAAGATATGGAAAATTTTTCTCAAGAAATGCAATTTCCAATTATTCCTTGTAATCTTTGCGGTAGTCAAGATGGATTACAACGTAATGCAATGAAAGAAATGCTGAAAAATATAGAAAGACAAATGCCAGGACGTAAAGATACGATGATTCGCGCTTTAACAAATGTACGCCCAAGTCATTTGCTTGATAAGAAATTCTTTGATTTTAAAACGTGTTAATAAAAATTAGATATTTTAAAAATAAGTTTAAAGAGTTTAAGATAAGAGACTTATTTATAATGATAATTTATTTTTTTCATTTAAATATCGTCAGATTGTTTTGTTTCAAATTCTCTTATATTGCAACCATAAAAAACATCCGTTTGCATATCACAAAGGAAGTTCTTGTGTGCATAAAACACTCTTGAAAAAAGTTTCCTTTCACTAACCAATGACTGTCGTAATATGAAAAATGGGAAAATAGTACGGTTGTCAATTTGCTCTTTTGTTAATTAAAAATGGTGAGCCTTGTGGATTTTATTCTTTTGCGCCGCCGTCACCGCCATTTAAAGCTCATTTTAAGGCATTAAATTAAGAGAATATATAACTGCTTGGTGTTTTGGGAGTGTATAGCAAACATTCAGAGTAAGGATTGCTCATAAATTCTCATGAAGTAAGTCACATGATCGGTTCTTGTTATGAAAAGTCGCTTTTTTATAAACTAATGCTGATAGAAATCTTCATCATTGAGGACAGGGAAGGAGTTAAATTTTTAAACTGCTATACCATAAAGGTCATAGGCATCCGATTGTTCGATTTTAACGGTGACAAATTCACCAACACGCAGTGGGCGTCGTGATGATATATGGACAACACCATCTATTTCTGGAGCATCGTACTGACTACGTCCTTTGGCAACTTTTCCTTGACTTTCATCGATAAGCACTCGGAGTCTTTTTCCAATTTTTTTCTTTAAAAGATGTGTAGAAATTTGTTGTTGTTTTGCCATAAAACGATGCCAGCGGTTTTCTTTCACCTCTTCAGGAATATTTTCTAATCCCAAATCATTTGCGGCAGCTCCTTTTACTTCTTCATATTTAAAGCACCCCGCGCGTTCAATTTTTGCTTCTTCTAGCCATTCTAGAAGTATATTAAAATCTTCATTCGTTTCACCAGGAAAACCAACGATAAATGTTGATCGCAAAGTAAGATCTGGACATATTTTCCGCCATTTTTTAATTCTACGGTTTGTTTTTTCCATAAGTGCGGGACGCTTCATGTGACGCAAAACAGTTGGTGATGCATGCTGAAAAGGTATATCCAGATAAGGAAGAATTTTTTTTGCAGCCATAAGTTCGATAACTTCATCAACATGGGGATAAGGATAAACGTAATGCATACGTACCCAAATACCCATATCGCCTAGTTCGCGACAAAGATCAAAGAATTTAGTTTTGATTGTACGATCTTTCCAAGAATTTTCGAGATATTTAAGATCAACACCATAAGCACTCGTATCCTGTGAAATAACCAAAAGTTCTTTTACACCCGCTTGCACGAGTTTTTCAGCTTCACGAAGAACATCGCTGATGGGACGTGAAGTGAGATCACCACGCAGTGTAGGGATGATACAAAAACTACACCGATTAGAGCATCCTTCAGAAATCTTTAAGTAGGCGTAATGGCGAGGTGTTAAACGAATACCTTGGGGAGGAACTAAATCAAGAAAAGGATCATGAACAGGAGGAATTGCTGTATGAACAGCTTCTATAACGCTTTCATAAGCTTGCGGTTTTGTAATAGCCAATACACTAGGATATGTTTGGCGAATAGCATCAGGATCAGCACCAAGACACCCTGTTACAATAACTTTTCCATTTTTTTTAAGAGCTTCATCAATATTGGCTAACGATTCTCTCCTTGCCGAGTCAAGAAAACCACAGGTATTCACAATAACGACATCAGCTCCTTGATGTTGACGTGAAATCTCATACCCTTCAGAGCGAAGGCGTGTAATAATTCGCTCAGAATCTACGAGTGCTTTTGGGCATCCGAGGGAGACAAAACTAATACGAGGTGCTACCATGATGATCCTACAATTACTATGAATGATTGAGTTACGCTTTTATTAATTTAAAAATAATGTTCTTTGTTTTTATACCTATGCAATACAATCTGTTACAAAGTTATTTGATTTTTTTCTACAAAATTTTATGTGTTTGTATGCATGCATACAATTTTGTCTTATTATATCGTAAAATTCCGTTATTGAGGATGATGATATAAGAAAGCTTCCTTCAAAGCATTTAAGTTCTTTTCAAAGTACGTGGTGAATATTTTAAAACTTACTTGTCAAGCCTTGCATTAAGTGAAGAACATGGAGGGAAGGGAAAATTAAACCCGCTCGATAAGGATCTGGATTGTTTATAAACCGAATTGGGGGCATCCTTTGGCTGTGGAGAAGAAGTCAATTGCGTGTGGCACAATAAAAAAATACTCAACAGCTTCTTACTGCGATATCTATCGCGTACTATAAGGTTTATTTTTTAATATTTGCGAATAAGTCCGGTAAGTTTTCCTTGTATTTCTATACGCTCGGATTCGTATGTCCGTACTTCATAATGAGGATTTGCGGCTTCTAATGCAATAGAAGCTCCTTTGCGTCGATAACGTTTTAATGTGGCTTCTTTTTTATCAATAAACGCAACAATAATTTCACCTGTTATTGCTGTATTTTGACGTTTTACAATGATCGTATCTTTATCAAAGATACCAGCCTCCATCATAGAATCATCTTTAACTTCTAATGCGTAGTGCTCACCTGTATTAACCATATCGAGTGGAAGAGAAAGGCTGTTTATTTGTTGCAGTATAGCAGAGGCGGGTACGCTCGCAGAAATACGTCCCATAATAGGAATGGTGATATTTTTTTTTTCTTCTTCATCAAAGGGACTCAAGCTTTTTGATATTTCCCTTTTCTTTCTTTCTATCATACTGGGAGAAATTTTACGTGCTAAAGAAAGGTTAAATGTTATTTTCTCAGGAAGTCGAATCACCTCCACAGCACGAGCACGATTGGGCAAGCGACGTATAAAACCTCGTTGTTCTAAGGCTATAATGAGCTTATGAATACCAGACTTTGAAGAAAGTTCTAATGCATTTTTCATTTCTTCAAAAGAAGGAGGAACACCAGTTTCTTTTATATGGTTATGAATAAATAAGAGTAGCTCATACTGTTTACATGTTAGCATTCAACATTCCAATCAAAATAATAAAAATTAGTAAAGTAAAAATACATGTATATATAACACTTTTACAATTTTTTATCGCCAAATCAAAATTATTTTATTTGTTTTTGATCTTATCATTTAATAAATCAATATGTTTATTTATAGATATATTTAAATTATTATTTATATACTGTATATATACATTAATATTAAATAATGTATAAATATACTTTATAGTTCTGACTGAATTATCCAACACTAAATTTTGTGACTAGTATTATCCTTTTCTTCTAAAAATATATCTACGTATTTTATAATTTTTGATATAAAAAAGTTAACTAGAAGGCATTCTATATATTCAAAACACTTAAAATAATTTTGCATACTGCATATTATTTCTGCTTTTTTATTCTTAGTAAAATTATCTACAGCTCTAATAGTGAGCATAATTTATAGTCATTCGGGATATTTTCAATGAGACTAAATTTTTGCTTCATATCTACTTGATTCTATAGGATAAATTGGCTTTCGTTATATATTCATTATACATGAATAAAAATCATACTCTCAAAGCCATTGTTGCTCATTGTTCCATTTTCAAGTCTAACGTGTCAACCGCTATATACTATTTCCATGAACCCTAATGTTGCGATAATTTTTGGTTATTGAAAGGAAGCATAAAAGGTATTTTCATTTCTTTTTTATAGTTTTATTCTCTCGCTTATATCGGTCAAGAAAATGCTTTTTATTGTTTCAATATAAAAAAGATTTGAAATGAGAAAAACTTACAGTATTTGAGAATTTTCACTCAAGTAAAAAGTAATAAATTATTATAAATCAATATATTATCTTATAAAGCTGTATTCATATTTGAGAATTGAACACTAAATATAAAGATATAAAAATAATATTATAATAAAAGGTATTTTTTCTTCTCTACCCATTATGCTCAACAACCCATGTGAGGGGAAGGGGGTATTTCTCATAATTTTAACGCTTCGAATCTATGCAATATTTTGCAGTGAAATTTTTCCTTTATTGAAACTTCAAAAAGAAGATTAAAGAGTACTTATACAATGATGAAGTAAAGGGGCGAAAACGGAAAATTATTGATAACTGAAGAAAATAATAATATTTTTTTTCCAAAAGGTGTTGACCAAATGGAAAGTCAACCGTATGTTCCCTTCACTTTCTACAAATTAGATAGTGTGCAAACTAGATAGCTTGTGTGAGAGCGCGTAGCTCAGCTGGTAGAGCAACTGACTTTTAATCAGTAGGTCCAGGGTTCGAATCCCTGCGCGCTCACCAAATTTAAGTAATATCAATAGGCTATAAAAAATTTAAGAATCTTTTTTGTTTTGATTCTTTTTCAAGTTTTTATTGATTCTATAGCCTGTCATTTTCTATCAGCTGTTTTGGAATAGAGCGGTGCTATGCTGTCTCTTGTCCAACAAAAAAGAGCTTTAAGATTACGATAGGATTGTACCTGCGTTGGCAGCACATGTGGTTTCTAATTTTCTCAATCTATAGGTTGATTTTTTAATACCCACTGCATTACATGATTCGCAAAACAGTTGCTAAAATCACCACTTATTCACACTTAATATTATGAAATGAATTTTCTATAAGATGTTGATTTATTTAATTTTTACTCTTTTTAACATCTACTATAGTACATTTATTTCTTATGAAGATCATAAAAAGGTTAACAATACGTTAATTTCTTGATAGAAGGGGCCAATTCAAGAGTGGTATATGCGCGAGGGGAATCATTTAAAAACGTAAATTCTTCCGTTGCGTACAAAAAGCGTGACGTGGTTTTTACAGTAGTACTTAACAGAAATAAGTGGACTGAATAGATGCCTTCAAATAGAAAAAAGAAATTTACTTTTATGATTAAACCAACACTTCAATTGTTTTCTATGATCGTCATTTCTCAGTCACTGGTATCTTGTTGCGCAAGCCAAACTATGAATTTTTCAATAAAAGATTCCTATCATAATAAACCAATTAACGTAAACACTTCTGTACTACCTCAACAAGTATCCAATAAGAAGAATCAATCGGAAGAAAAAAAGCGTGGACGAGCGATTGTTGGTAAACCTTATCAAATAAAAGGAAAGTGGTATTATCCTCAAAGTGATCCAACTTATAAACGTGTTGGCGAAGCATCATGGTATGGTTCAGATTTTCATGGACGTTTAACTGCCAACGGTGAAATTTATGACATGAATCTTTTGACTGCTGCTCATCCTACAATGCCTTTACCTAGTTATGCTCGTGTTACTAATTTGAAAAATGGATCTTCAATCGTTGTTAGAGTGAATGATCGCGGACCTTTTATGAAAGACAGAATCATTGATTTATCAAGGCAAGCTGCGGCAATATTGGGGTATGTAGATAAGGGGGTCGCAGATGTTAAAGTAGAATATATTGCTGAAGCACCTGTTGGCTATTATGATGCTGCATATTTAATGTCCTCTTATACTCCTGGAAATGCTGCCCCATATTCATTAGCGTCAGAAAATGTTGCGAAAAAAAGAGAAACTGTTTTGTTAAAAGAGCAGCGCAATACAAGAAACAAAAAAGAATTAGCTAAAGCAGCTGCTGTTGAACAAGAACAACGTAATAAAACTGTTGTAGTTAAATTGCCAGAAATTGGTCCTATCATGGTTGATAAGCCGATACCATTCGATCAAGTTGCTTCTATAAATAAGCTAAACAAAAAAACAAAGGTTAATTGGCTACAACTGTTTTAAGAAAAAATGCATTGATTTTTTATCTATATAATTTTCTAGTAAAAAAGGTAAGAAATTACGGATTTAGTGTAGGATTTTTATCTTAAAGCGCTTTGTCCTTTTCAAAAAGCTTGGTTGGGTTCTATTATTATAAATTCAGTACGGCCTTTCCACTCCATTGCTGGTCTATTCGTCGTTTTATGATATTGCTTGCTTAATAAAGCGTGTACTTTTCTTGCTGTAATAGCTTTTGCTAGACGAAGGTAAATTATTGTGTCAGTCTGTTTGTGTAATCTCTAAAACAACTTGTACAATCGATTTGAGATGAATAAAAAGCTTAACAAGTAAAAAAATATTTTCTTTTGATTCGGCCTTGCATCTTTCTAAAGTATCTACGGTAATATCTTATGAAAAGATTATGCATTATCTTATGCTTTTGTTTATCATGTTCTTTAATGGAGTAAGTTCCCTCACGAAAAACAGAGCGTCTCAAACAAAATACACTTACATTGCCAATTCATGGACTTATTTAAAAGAGACATACTTTAACACGCTACAAGCCTATTTTGCGACAGCGCCTGTGAATGGTATAACTGTTAACGCCTTTAGACATCAGCATCTTTACTCTTATGAAGATATAAATCGACACCATCATACACTTTGCAAGTCCCCAATATTTTGTGCGATAATTCTTAACACTTGAGAGGTTTATAAGAAGTATTTTTACTCTCTTTTTTAATAATTTTTATCCATATACGAACCCTACTTATGACCCGTAAGTAAGCGATTTTTAATGAATTCAATATGAGAAGAGGGGATGAGAGAATCTTACAGTATTTTGAGTTAGCTTCAATTTTAAAATGATAATTTATCATAACAAATCAAAATACTATCAATAAAAATAGGAAAAAATCTTTTGTCTCTCATACATTTAAAATGTTAAACTGAACCTACATGGAAGATAAAAAACGTGTCATATTATTTTTTCTAAAGCTAAATGAAAATAAAATCTTTTTATGAGTTGTAAATAATTCCTCAATTTTCAGAAATCAAAAAGTTTTTTCCTATATAAGATTCTTTATGTTGATCTTTGGGATGGGAGGAGCAGCTATGTACACAATATTAAGGATCTTATTGATATTATGGGGAGTATTGGCATTTGATACGTGGGGGAGAGCACAAGATTTTCAAACTCCCGCATCACAACTGTTATTACTCGATGATGATACAGAGACAATACTTTATGAAAAACAAAGTGATATTCCTTTTTTTCCTGCTTCATTAGTAAAATTGATGACAGCAGAAGTTGTATTTCATCAATTAAAAAAAGGATTATTAAAAAGTACGCAGAAATTCAAGGTCAGTGAAAATGCTTGGCGCAAAGGTGGAGCACCTTCCGGTACAACCACTATGTTTGCAAAGATAAAGACAGAAATCAGTGTTTCTGATCTTTTACGTGGTTTAATTATTGTGAATGGAAATGATGCTGCTATTATTCTTGCTGAAGGAATATCAGGACATGAAGATCATTTTGTAAAACTGATGAATCAGCGCGCAAAAATAATCGGGTTATCTCAGAGTCATTTTGTTAATGCAACAGGGTTACCCGAAGAGGGACAATTTGTAACTGTGCGTGATATGATTATATTAGCACGTCATATTGTTCAGGAATATCCGGACTATTACGCACTTTATTGTGAGCCTCATTTTACATGGAATAATATTTTTCAACGTAATAAAAATCCTCTTATTTCTAAGGAAATTGGTGTAGAAGGATTTGGTTTTGGCTACAGTGAAAAAGAAGGTTTTTCAATGGTTGCCACCATTTCTAAAAATCATCGACGTCTTTTTTTAGCAATCAATGGTTTGCAAGATGGTAAAAAATATACAAAAGAAATAGAACGCATTCTTCAATGGGGAATGACGGCTTTTGATCTCAAAACGATTTTTACAAAAGAAGAAACGGTTGGTCGTGCTTCTGTTTATGGTGGTACGCAAAATTTTGTTCCACTCATTGTTAAAACACCAATAAGTTTTATGCTTTCGAATGAAAAAAAATTAAATGTTAAAGCAAAAATTAAATATCATGGTCCATTGAAAGCTCCCATCGTTTCTGGGAAATCAGTTGGCGTTATTCAAATTTTAGAAGATAAAAAGGTTCTTCTGGAAAAACCAGTTTTTGCCGGAATGAATGTTCAGGAAGGAAGTTTCTTTGCAAAAGTAAAAAATGCATTCTATGAAATAACAATTGGATGGTTACGAAAATATTTATAGTTACGCGCTAATAAGGTTAAGATCATACGTGTCAGGTTATTTTATTACATTCGAAGGAGGGGACGGGGTAGGGAAAACGGTGCAGATTTCTTTACTTGCTGAGTCTCTCTCACACCAAGGTTATGATGTTGTCACAACACGAGAACCAGGAGGAACACCAGGAGCAGAAGCAATCCGGCATATTTTGTTGTCGGGGCAGGCGCGACAGTATGGACCGTTGATTGAAGCTGTTTTGTTTACAGCTGCACGTGTCGACCATGTTACTGAGGTTATCGCACCTTCTTTGCAAAAAGGTAAAATCGTTTTATGTGACCGCTTTATTGATTCTACACGCGTTTATCAAGGACTCAATGATAGCGTCAGTTCTTCTCTTCTTTCTGTTTTAGAGTGTATTGCGCTCAATGGTATTTTGCCTCATTTAACATTTTTATTAGATATGCCTGCAATGTGTGGTATGAAGCGTGCAAATTTGCGAAGAAAAAAAACAGAAGAAATTGATTATTTTGAAAAAGATCAGTTGGAAATTCAAGAACAAAGGCGTCAGGCTTTTCTTCAATTGGCCAAACAGGAACCCCATAGATTTCGAGTTATTGATGCCACTGGCTCAGTGGAAGCCATTGCTCATCAAATAAAAAATATTTGTCATCAGGTATTGTTGGATCAGCTTTCATGAGTAATGTAAATACCTTACGCCAATATGATGATATTGATACAATTTTATCACCATCCCAGAACAATGTTATCTTTGGTCATGAGGATGTGCGTCATTTTTTGACACAAATGCTTAAAGAAGAGCGTTTACATCATGCATTATTATTTGAAGGAGAATATGGGATTGGAAAGGCTACATTAGCCTTTCATCTTGCTTGGAACATTTTAAGTTTTCAACAGAGTGCTTTCTTGAAACCCGATCCTTATTCTACCCCATGGCGCCAAATTACACAAGGAAGTCACCCTGGTCTTTTGTATATTTCACGTCGATTTGATGTGAAAACGCAAAAGTTTAAAACAGGAATACTCGTTGATGATATCCGTGATATTATGCATTTTTTAAGCCGAACATCACAAGAAAATGGATGGCGTATAGTTATTGTTGATTCTGCAGATGATATGAATAGAAATGCAGCAAATGCAATTCTTAAAATACTTGAAGAACCACCTACAAAAACGTTATTTGTTATTATCGCGCATTCTTCTGGCAAATTGCTTCCAACAATCCATTCACGGTGTCAAAAAATCTCTTTTCGTCCCTTGAATAACGATGAAATGAAAAAAGTTATTACACATATTTTCGCCAATCAGGATTTACCTGATGAGAAAACAATTGAAATGATTATTGAAAAATCTAAAGGAAGTCCTCGAAAAGCTGCTTTACTTGTTTGCCATGGCGGTTTTGAAATTATTAAAACAATTGATGCTCTCCTAGAGAAACCTGTTTGTAACGCAATGATTGTACATACTCTTGCACAAACATTTTCATCTGTTTCTTCTACATTCCAATTTCAACAATTTTGTGATGAAATTCTTAATAAAATTCAAAAAAAAGCTATCATGCTCGTTGAAAAGGGAGACTTATTTCTCTCAAAAAAATATGCGGAAAAATGGCGGGAGATTCATCAAGAAATAGAGGAAATACAACTGTTTAATCTCGATAAAAAGCAGTTTGTTATTAACTTGCTTTTTAAAGTTCATAAGATCATTCATGAGGATTAGTTTTTCCGTGACAATGCGATAAACAAACGTTATGTCATAATATCTTTTATTTATAGCGTTTTACAACGAGTATGACATGCGTGACACATATTACATAACAACTCCCATTTTTTATCCTAATGGTGCTCCACATATTGGACATGCTTATAGTGCAATTGCAAGCGATGTTTTAGCCCGCTTTCAACGGTTAAACGGAAAAAATGTATTTTTTCTTTCTGGTACAGATGAGCATGGTCTCAAGATGCAACAAACCGCAGCTGCATTAGGCATGACACCTCAGCAGCTTGCAGATCGTAATAGTGCGGTGTTTCAAAAAATGCTTGCAGTATTAAATTGTTCTAACGATGATTTTATCCGTACGACAGAAGAACGCCATTATCAAGCTTGTCAAGAAATTTGGAAAAAGATGGAAGCAAATGGCGATATTTATCTCGGTCGTTATACGGGGTGGTATTCGGTTCGCCAAGAAGCCTATTATGAAGAAAAAGATACGGAAGTTGGACCAGACAACATCCGTCGTGAGAAGGAATTAGGCTCTCCAGTTGAATGGAATGAAGAAGAAAGTTATTTTTTTAAACTTTCTCATTATGAAAAGGCTCTTCTTGAATATTATGAAAAACATCCTGATTTTATTGCTCCATTTGAGCGGCGTAATGAAATTATAAGTTTTATCAAATCAGGTTTAAAAGATATCTCTATTTCACGCGCAAGTTTTAACTGGGGAATTGCTGTTCCTGAGAATCCAAAGCACGTGATGTATGTCTGGGTTGATGCGCTTACAAATTATCTATCAGCAATAGGTTTTTTCAATGAAAATTCAAAAAAACGTGATTTTTGGCCTGCAAATACGCATATTATTGGTAAGGATATTATTCGTTTTCATGCAGTCTATTGGCCGGCATTTTTAATGTCTGCTGGAATTGAATTGCCTAAAAATATTTTTGCACATGGTTTTTTACTTAATCGTGGTGCAAAAATGTCAAAATCTATTGGAAATGTCGTTGATCCTTTTGAAATGGTTGATCATTATGGTCTTGATCAGGTCCGTTATTTCCTTCTCCGTGAAGTGCCATTCGGACAAGATGGTAGTTATAGTCATGAAAGCCTTGTGAACCGTATTAATGCTGATCTTGCTAACGATCTTGGTAATTTAGCACAGCGCTCTTTATCTATGATTGCCAAAAATTGTAATGCACAAGTCCCAAAACCAGCTTCATTTTTAGCTCAAGATAAACAGCTTTTAGAACAATCTCTTCAAGTACTTGAAACTGTACACCAAGCTATGTCTTCTTATAGTATGCATTTAGCACTTTCAGCTATTTTTTCAATTGTAGCAGATGCCAATCGCTATTTTGCCAACGAACAACCTTGGAGTTTACGTAAAAACGATCGAGAACGATTTTCTACAGTTCTTTATATAACTGTAGAAATCTTGCGGAGAATGGGAATTATGCTTTTGCCTTTCATACCCCAATCAGCAACGAAACTTCTTGATAGCCTTGCGGTTGCTGAAGATGATCGGTTATTGTATCATATAAGTCATTCAAAAATTCAAGAAGGGCTTGATCTTCCACCACCAGAACCAATTTTTCCTCGTTATATCTTGAAGAAAGAAGATACTCATCATGTTGATTGATACACATTGTCATCTTGATTTTGAAGATTTTTCACAAGATTTGGATAATGTTATCCAACGGGCTTTAGATGCTGACGTTAAACGTATGATAACAATTTCAACCCATGTTTATAAGTTAGATAAACTGTTAGCCATTGCGCAAAGCTATGATCAAGTCTTTTGTTCCGTTGGAACACACCCCAATCACGCGCATGAAGAACAAAATATTACAGCGGAAGAGCTTATACAGCTCTCGAATCATCCTAAAATTGTTGCGTTTGGGGAAGGGGGCCTTGATTATCATTATGATTACTCTACACCAGAAGAGCAAAAGAAAGTTTTTCAAGAACATATCATTGCTTCTCGAGAAACACAGATTCCTCTTGTTATCCATTCACGCAATGCAGATGATGATATGGAGAAAATATTACGTGAACAGATAAAAGAAGGAGCTTTTCCCTTTATCCTTCATTGTTATTCGTCTGGAATGCAACTTGCTCGTGCAGGAATTGAACTTGGTGGTTATATTTCTTTTTCAGGTATTCTTACTTTTAAAAACGCACTTGAAATCCGTGAAATAGCAAAAATTGTACCCCATGAGCATTTGTTAGTGGAAACAGATGCTCCATTCTTAGCACCTAGTCCCCATCGGGGCAAAACAAATGAACCATCTTTTGTATGCTATACGGCAGCTGTTTTGGCTGAAATAATTGGCTTAAGTATTGAAGAAACAGCCCAAATAACAACCCGTAACGCTTTTCGTTTATTTAGTAAAATGAAATAAGGCAAAAGATATGTGTGATCAGTACCGATTTACAATATTAGGCTGTGGTCCCTCTCCAGGAGTGCCCCGCCCCAATGGTGATTGGGGAACATGTGATCCGAATAACCCTAAAAATAAACGCTACAGAAGTTCTTTATTAGTTGAACGTATTAAACCATCAGGAGACAAAACAACGATCGTTATTGATACGGGTCCAGATTTTCGCTCACAAATGATCGATGCGCATGTGAACCATCTTGATGCTGCTCTTTACACGCATTCTCATGCTGACCATATCCACGGTATTGATGATTTACGCAGCTATGCACTTGCACAAAAATGTTTAATAGATATCTATGCCGACAGATTTACACTAGAACATCTCAAAAGTGCTTTCGGATATTGTTTTCAAACACCAAAAGATTCATCTTATTCTCCCATTTTAAAAGAGCATCTTATCAATGAAGATAGCCAATTTATTATTCAAGGGCAGGGTGGAGCAATAAGCATCAATACACATTTACAACACCACGGAAACATTCATTCCTTAGGTTTTCGGATTGGGAACGTTGCCTATTGTACGGATGTTAGTGAATTTCCTGAAAAAACATTATCCAAATTAATGGGTTTGGATGTTCTCATCATCGAAGCCCTTCAATTTAAATCTCACCCAAGTCATTTTTCTGTTGATCAAGCATTACAATGGATAAAATATTTAAAGCCAAAACAAGCAATACTCACACATATGGATAGATCGCTGGATTATAATGCAGTCGTAAATTACGTTCCATCCTATGTAAAACCTGCGTATCAGGGCCTTACTTTCGAAACAACTGCATAAGCTTATTCATACAATATTTTACGTTAAATAAAGTTTTTTGAAGATTATCCTTTATTTTGTTTTATTTTTGACATAAATATCACTTTTTTATGTTTAAAATGAGGTTTTTATGTATAAGAATTTTAAGCGGGGTGTATGTATTGCCGTTTTAGCAGTTTCCTTGACAGCATGTGGGGGGCGTTTAGAAAAAAATATTGCAACGACAACATTACATGATGGATCAATGAGTTGCACCGATATTCAACGGGAGTTTTTTGCTAATAAACGACAGATTAATGATACAATTAGAGAGCGTTCTACAGCAAGAAATAAAAATGTAGCTTTAGCAGCGGCAGGTGTTGTATTTTTACCTGCTCTGTTTTTTATGGATCCTAAATCCAGTGAAAGCAATGAAATTTCGGCTTTAAATAATCGTAATGCTGTTTTGAGTGATCTTGCACGTATGAAACGTTGTAAAATAGTACAGTAATTTTTCTTATTTATCATATGTAATTTCATTTTTTGGTCTTTAAGGAATATACCTTAAAGACCAAATCGAAATTAATGGATTTGGATGTTCTCATCATTGAAGCTCTACTCACACATAATTACAATGTGGTCGTAAATTACGTCCCATCCTATGTAAAACCTTGCATATCAAGGTCTTACTTTTTAAACAGATGCGTGAACTTATTAACGAAATATATTTTTGTTGATAGTATATTTGTTAAAATTTTAATCTTACTTTTGCTCTATTCAAATCTCATTAAAAACATTTTGTGTTAAAAGTGAGGTTTTTATGTATAAAGAAAATTTTAAATGGGGTGTATGTATTGTCGTTTTAGCGTTTTTTTTGACAGCATGTGGGGGGCGTTTAGAAAAAAATATTCCAGTTACCACATTACATGATGGAACAATGAGTTGTTCTGATATTCAACGGGAATTTTTTGCTAATAAGCGCCAAATCGATGCTACAATTAGAGAGCGTTATAAAGCAAGAAATAAAAATGCGGCTTTAGCAGCAACAAGTCTTGTATTTCTTCCTGCTTTGTTTTTTATAGATCCTAAATCCAGTGAAAGTAATGAAATTTCAGCTTTAAATAACCGTAATGCTGTTTTGAGTGATCTTGCACGTACGAAACGTTGTCAAATAGCACAATAATTTTTCTTAGTTTTATTATACGTAATTTCATTATCACTATCACTATTTTTGGTCTTTAAGGAATGTACTTTAAAGACCAAATTTTATTTTAAAAGTAAATTGTATGATATAAATATGATGATGTTTTAAAGGAGGGTTTTCTTTTTGGATAAAGGATTTATCTTCTGCATCATATTATCGCATAATATATATTATGGAACTTTATGGAGAAGTATAGCTAGCATCAGTGTTTTGAGGAACGAAGCTTTAAAATGAGCTACTTGAGCTAGTTAAGTTAGCTAAGATCGAAAATTGAGCCTGTTATTCTGGCTCGAAAATTTTAATCACAATGTTTTTTTATTTTTTACTCTTTTAAAAAAAATAATTACAATTTGTAGTACTATAAAAGCTAAAAACAATATTCCATGAAATAATGGTACAAATGGCTGATAAATAAAATCGGAATAATATATTGTTATTGCTTCAATCAACGCTGCAATACACCACACAATGATACCCCATAGTGAATACATCCAAAGTCCAACTAAGGCAATAGGATAGAGAATAGCCAATATAGCTGATGCAAATTGCCACTGCCAAGGCATAAGATCAAAACGCCATAGAATACCTGGAAAAACCCCAACAAGGCGTATCCAATAACAAATACCTAGAACTAAGCAAATAAATGCCAAAAACCGTAAGTAACAGTTATAGATTAAATTGATTTTTGAAATCTGTTTGTGAGAATTATTTTTCACAATAATAACTCTTGTTCAACAGGTTGGAAGTAAGAATCTACCATTTCATCTGTCACATTTGAAAGTTTATCTGGTTGCCATTGAGGTCTTTTATCCTTATCGATTAACATAGCACGTATACCTTCATAAAAATCATGTGAATGAATCATATGATACGCTATGCGGTTTTCAATTTTCATACAATCTTCCAACGTTTGAGATGAATTTTGTTTCATTTGTTTCCAGATAACTTTTAAACTTGTCGGAGAACGTGACTGCAAAATATCATAACATTCTTTAGCAAATAAAACATCTTCATTGCTTTTTTTATGTAGCAACTCAAGACATTCTTCTAAGGTATGTGCACTAAAACAAGTGTTAATAATACAACGTATTTCATGACTTGTTTCATAGTCTTTTGTAATTGCTCGCTCGTTTAAAGCTAAAGTAGGATCTCCTTGCTCAATAACAGCTTTTCTAATCATATCGAATTCAGTTTCAGCAACGGCGTGTGTTGCTAATCCTAAATTTAAGCAATCTCCCCACTTTATACGTGCGCCCGTTAATGCAAGATAGATACCAAAATGATTGGGAAGAGATGGTAAGAAAAAACTTGCACCTACATCTGGGAAAAATCCAATCGCACCTTCTGGCATAGCAAAAACTGTATTTTCTGTAACAATTCGATGCGAGCCATAGAGAGAAATACCTACCCCTCCTCCCATCCAAATACCGTTTAAGAAAGAAATGTAGGGCTTTGAAAAATGTTTGATATAAGCATTTAAACTATATTCATTTCTAAAGTATTGACAAGCAGCAGCACTTTTCCCCATATGATAGATTTCTACAACATCTCCACCAGCACAAAAAGCACGCCCTTCCCCTTCAATTAAGACACAAGAAACATTATCATCTGTTTCCCATGTTCTGAGAGCTTTTTTTAAAGCTGAAACCATTCGTTGATTAAGAGCGTTTAATGCTGAAGGACGTGTGAGCTTTATAATACCAGCACGCCCTTCTTTCGTAAAAGAAATATCATCATCTGCTCCAAAATTAATTTGCATCTCACACCCTTCTTAAAACAATTATTTCATTGTTTTTTTTATACTTTTTGCCCCAAGTTTAGGAAATATTTGCATGATTGCGCCAATACAATATATATAAATTCCTGTTACCGAAATTCCTATTTTAACCCAATAGGGAGCCTCTAGTTGATAAAAGAAGGCAGAAACACCAAAAAAACACCATAAGAGAAAAATGGGAAAATTAATTCTACGTAAACGAAGTACTCTTACTGGATGAATAAAATAAATTGGCAAAAAAGATATAATCGCCGATAGAACAATAATGATAAAAGTAATCCACTCTCCTGGTCTGACGACAAAAAGCGTAAAAATCATCATATTCCAAACAACAGGAAATCCTTTAAAAAAGTTTTCTTTGGTTTTCATACTAGTATCTGCATAATAAATAGCAGATGAAATAACAATAATTGCACTCAATGAAAATGATAACCCTACCCCCATGAAACCACTTTGATAGAGTGCAAAGGCAGGAATTAAGACATAAGTCACGTAATCAATAATATTATCTAACAGCTCTCCAGACCATGTTGGAAGAACGTACTTAACATCAAGTTTGCGTGCAATTGGTCCATCTATACCATCAACGAGAAGAGCAAGCCCAAGCCAACAGAACATAGCTGTCCATTCTTTTTGAGAGGCTGATATAAGAGAAAGAAACGCTAAAAATGATCCCGAAGCTGTTAGTAAATGAACGGAAAAGGCCTTTGCTTGTGGCATTGTTACTTTTTTATGGCGTAATAATTTAGCATTTGTTTTGATTTTCTTTGTTAATTTACGTTTCAAGGTTTTCTTATCCTCGTTTTTAAAGTCTTCAACCATCTATCAATACGCCATTTTTTAACGATGATATAACTCAGCATTTAAAAAAATCATAAAAAGGTTACTTTTTTATATCGCATTATTTATTACATACTATAATAATAGAAGAGCTTCATATAATAAAAAGAGAGAGATCATTTGGAAATGTTAAAATATTTTCTCAATGAATAAAGGTTCAAATCGTTGTGATATTTGAAAAGGAAGAGCATAAAGATATTGCTGTTATTGGTGCAGGTCCTGTCGGAATGTTAGCCGCGCTGAGTCTTGCACAGAAGGGGCTTTCTGTTTTTCTTGTTGGACCCCCTGCTCATACAGATGAGTTACGGACAACGGCTCTTATGATGCCCGCAATACGCACGCTTCAAAAACTCAATATTTGGGATAATCTTCAAAAACATGCAGCTGCTTTATCGTCCATGAGAATTATAGATATAACTTCTAGAATTGTGCATGCTCCTACGGTGCATTTTTCTTCTACTGAAATTGGCGAAAAAGCTTTTGGCTATAATATACCTAATGTAAAATTGAACAGTGCTTTAGTCGACGCTGTTACACATACGCCCAATATTACAAGATTTGTTTCTGCAGCCAAATCTGTTCATCACACAAAAAACCATGTATGCATTACTCTTGCTGATCATAGAATTATTCAAGCACCACTTGTTGTTGCAGCTGATGGACGTCACTCTCTTACACGTGCCGCAGCAGGGATAAGTGTGAAACAGTGGAATTATCCACAAAAAGCACTTGTTCTCAACTTTTCTCATGAGTTTTCTCATCAAAATACATCAACTGAATTTCATACAGAACACGGTCCATTTACACAGGTTCCACTACTAGGACGAAGATCTAGTCTTGTATGGGTTGTTCATCCTTCCCGCGCTGAGGAATTATTAAATATAGAACCAAAAACAATTGCAAAAATGATCGAAAACCAAATGCAATCAATGCTTGGAAAGCTAAGCTTAGAAACATCAATTCAAGCATGGCCGCTTTTCGGACTTCTTTCTCATCATTTTGCTGCTAATCGAACAATTTTAGTGGGTGAAGCCGCTCATGTTTTTCCCCCTATTGGGGCACAGGGATTGAATTTAGGATTCCGTGATGTCCAAACTTTAATTGATATTTTACCCAATAAAATATCCAATTCTAACTCTGAAATGATTGTTGCACATTATAACAAATGCCGCAAACCAGATATATTAATCCGAAGTGGAGCTGTTCATACACTGAACTCTGCTCTACTTTCTCATATGTTGCCTGTTCATATCATACGAAGCATTGGGCTTGGTTTGTTGCATAGTTTCCCACCATTACGTAATTTATTTATGCGCGAAGGAATGTATCCCGGTTATGGATTCAAGGAAATTATGCAAATATTTCCAACAAAATCATCAAAACAGCTCTACTAAGCAATAATGAATAATAACGTAAGATAAAAAATAATAAATTGTATTTTGAATCATATCTATTACTGATGTAAAAAAATATTTTTGTTCTTTCTAAGAAGTAACAAATTATATTAAAATAATTAATTATATTTATTGATTTATTTATAATAATAACATGTTTAATTAATATAACTGTAAATTATTTTTTATTAAAAATTATTATATTATTTAGTATGTTGATATGAAATAAGAGAAAACTGAATTATAGACTACAAATTAAATTATAAAGATATCTTGCTAAATCATAGCTGTTAAATTTAGAAATATAAATAAAATGAAAAATAATACCGTTTTGAAAAATTTATTTTATTAAATTAATTTTAATAAGAAAATAAATAAAAACAGTTTTATTTAATCAATATATTTTCAAAAATTTTTATTGTTAAGTATAATATTAAAAATAAAATCATCTTTGGAACCTGTTAGTAACACAGAGGTTAATGAAGTGTTGTTTCAACAAATGGTAACAAGATGACACTAAATAATTTTTTGAAATTAAGTACTTTTTTTATAATGATTGCATGTGTCTCGTTGATAGTCACGACTTCAATAAGTGAAGTTTTTCACCTTCCTTATTGTCAAACCTTTACCTATAGCTCTACTCAAAAGGTCACTAAAATAGGTCAGAACTCATTTACTGCTTCACAAGTTAAAAATTGTCTTATGCAAAATGGTTTTGAGAATATTAAACGATTGCGCTTAGATGACAATGGTATCTGGCGTGCTTTAGTAAAATTTAAAAAGTCCCATTTTTTCGTATCCGTTGACTATTCAGGAACAGTTAGCATTCAAAATGAAAGAAAAGAATATGATTGATTTAAAAACTTACAGCAACGTTTCTTTTCACAGCTGTAAGAAAAAAAAATTAAAAAAGTACTGCCATTCTATTAAAGAATTTTCTTTCATTGGCGGTTTAAATGGTAGCATATCAGGAGCTATCGCGGCAACTCTTGCAGCTTATGGTTATATTGCTCTTCCAGGATTTGGTCCAGTTATCGCAATGGGTATAGGAGTAGCACTTTCTTCCGGAATAATAATAGGAGCACTGATAGGATCAGGAATGGGAGGGAGTGTCGGTATATGCTGTATTTTATTGGGAAATTTATATGAATCATAATAATTTTTTCTCTTATAAATTTCATAATGAATAGAAATTTCTCGTCATTTTTTCTATGAAAAACAATTAAATCATCAACAAATTATATGTTCTTTTTTTGATGAAACGATCATCATATTGTAAATGAAATAATAGCTAACTTACTAAAATTCCTTATTTAATTTCTTATTATACCTCAAAAAGTAGATTTTTTAAAAGCATCTCTTGAAGAAATGTAAGTGAGATATAATTATCCATCCATAAAAGCTGTATTTTTTATAGATCAAAAAATAAAAGTTATGTTCAGAAATATATATAAACACACTTTAATTTATTTGCTCTTTCTAATAACAGAATATTTCTATGTAAATTATTTTTCTTAAAGTTAAATTTAAGACATTTATATAATATATCATTAATATAGATTGTTATTTATAGACAACAATATATTAAAATATAAGTATAAAGGTATTTTATGAAAAAAATATTATTATCATTATTGTTTTTTATGGCATTTTTAATTCATAAAAATTCTGCATTAGCACTATCAAAACAAGTAAATATTTATAAATTAGAATATAACAATTCCAAAAAGGCTATTGGTAGCATTAAAATTGAAGAAACCACATACGGTTTGATTTTCATCCCTAATTTATCTACTTTATCAGAAGGAATGCATGGTTTTCATGTACATGTAAATCCTTCATGTGATACAAAAGATGGCATAATTGGTGGAAGCGCAGGTGGACATTATGATCCGGAACATACCGGAAAACATTTAGGACCTTATAATGTCAATGGTCATCTTGGTGATTTACCAGCACTTTATGTTGATAAGCAGGGATATGCCATAATGAGCGTTCTTGCTCCACGATTAAAAAAAATCTCTGAAATTAAAGGGCGCTCTTTAGTCATTCATTTAGGGGCTGATAATCAATCAGATAAACCATTACCGCTTGGCGGAGGTGGTGCACGTTTAGCGTGCGGTATTATTGAAAAATAAAGAGTGTATTGTGGCAGACTGCGACAGTACACACTCCCTTTACCATAAGGTGTGAGAGAAATTTATTTTTTAAATCTATTTCAAGAAATTGAGTAAACTGTGTGAATATTTTATAAAATTAATGTTTTTTTGAATGTTTACTTCGGATAACAAAAAGCTTAGTAATCATCAAAACGAACAGCAATGGAAATTAAAGAAATAGTAGTGTAAATTCTCCGTAAGAAGACTTCAATATGAGGAAGTAATATTTTCCATGCTTGATGTAAACAAAGCAAAAAAGTCGAATTTCACCCTCTATAATAGCAAATTTATAATAAATTATAATCATTAAGTCTAGTATTTAATGGAATCACGCTCAATGCACAAAATAGAACAGGCTTAAAACAGAATTTTTACTCTTCCCCTACTCAACCCTACTCATGAGGTACGTGAGAAAAATTTTAATTGATACAATATCAATATGAGATGGTTTGAAAGGATTGAATACTAGGATATTCATTCCCCTCATTTAAGTTTAAAGACTAATTATCATTAGTAAATCAACACATTATACCAATATAATAAGACAAATAAAATAGTTAGAGTAATTTTCATCATTCTGAAAAAAAGCTTTTAAACAATAGAGTCTTTTTAAAAATACCCCTCATAGATACATATGATCCCAATCTAGAGGACGCATCTCACCAGTTTGATAAAATTGACGAATGAGCTTAATATAATCAAGAAAATCTTCGTTTTCCTCCACTAATCTATTAGCAGTATCCCAATCAATATCACTACGTTCTTTGGCAGGAATTAAGATCTCACTCTCGGAAGAGTTTTCCTTATTAAGTCTTATAAATCCAATTCCATGCAAACTTGAAAGCATCCGAAGCTCTTTTAATGTATCAACTCCTTCAATTTCACTAGCAACTAAATAACTCAAATTAGCCCATGAAGAATTACTAACTGTTTGAAAAAATGCTTTTCGTAAATTTGAACGATTGATGAGAATTTTTACTTCAAAAGACCAAAGCTTTGTCTTTTTATCAAAATATTGCAAAATACAGGCTTTGATTTCACGATTCCATTCCTTGCTTAAATCTTGCATCCCTACGAGATCTGGATAAAGCCATTTATTTCCGCCTGCACCATGTTTATTACGAGAACATTTCTCATTAATGCGCTTTCTATAAACTGCAAGCTCTGACCATAAAAATTTAGATAATAATGGATAAAGATCATGCTCTTTAACAGAGCCATCTTCTGTTCTACTCTTTGCATTGTCCTCTATTGCATCAATTTCAGCACTATCTGTTTGTTCAGTAAAATAATATTGTCTCGGTCGTCCTTCAGTGGTTTTAATTTCTGAATAACGCTTTTGTAACTGAGGGCGTTTTGCCCCTATTTCAGCAACAATTTGCTGAATAAGAGCCGCATCACTATTAAGGGGAGTGATTATTGCCGTTGAATTCTTTTGTTTTTGACGGCATTTTTCTGGGTAATTTTCAAATATCCATTGAGCAATTTCTCGAGCTGTAAACTTTTTTGTCGGGTTTTTCTTTAAAAAATTAAAAACAGTGTTTGTTAAATTTAAAGTCATATGAAAAACTCCCCCTTTTATCCTCTGGGTATTTCATTATATTCAGGCGTTTTAAATGAAAGAACAATAAACTGTTTAAGTTTTTTAAAAAAAGAACATTTATCAAATTACTCAATAAAATTAAAATATTTTTTTTAATTTATGACTATAAACTCAAAGATTTTTTTACATAATGAAAATAAGATTGTACTTTTATAAAAAAGTGTAAATGTGCTACAAATCCCCATACAAAAGCATAATCTTGTATAACTTTTCTATACATTTTTCTTTTTATTTTAACGTCGTTAGAAAAAAGTTAAAAATAATTATTCAAACATTTGATTAAACCTCACACCCGTCAATTAAAAAACTTATGTGTTTTATTTTTGAAGCAAAAAGTTATAAGCTCTCAAGTATAGATTCTGAAATGGTAAACTCTGCACACAAACCTTCAAAACTACTATTTGCTTTAATAGCATCATGGGGAATAAGAACATAATACCATTTTTTATCGCCATAAGTCGCCGCATAGCGCGTTGCATGACAACACCATTGAACTGCAGCTTCTCTCTTTTTTAAAACAATAGGATTTTGCATTTCAGAGGCTTTTTTAGGCTCACAAAGATATTTGGCATCCTTCGTTTCTACAACAAAGTCTGGTTCATAGATTGATCCTTTATCATATTCTATTCTGAAAAAACCTCGAGCGGGTTTCATCCATTTCAAGACTTGTGCATCATCCTCTAATATTTGAGCAAATCGTAATTCCCCTTCTACTGAATCAAACTTTTGTAAAGGATAACAGCATTTTCTAAAGCCGCTGAATACAAGTTTTTTAATATCGCTTTTAATGGCAGGAATATTACGAAAGTCAAGAGGAGACGTCCCTTGCGGCAACACATAATGGATAGGTTGTAAAGTTGTAAAACCTCGTGTAACTTTAACCGCATAATCTTTTTGCGTTTCCCATTGATGTTCTCTTAATTGCGCAACAATAAAACTAGTAAGCTTGTGCTGATAGTGAATTAATACGTTCTCAACAGCTGTATCATTGGGTAAATAAGATCGGAAATGTTCTACTATCTGACTAGCTAATTTTCGTAATAAGAGCGTATGGTTATCATAATCGACAAAGTCATTATCAATCAAACCACGAATGATGTAGTTTTCAAGATAAGGCTCTTTGACATATTCATTCTTAGATGTGAGAAAAATGCTTTTATGGGTACGCAATTCTCGAATTAAAAGTTCTTTACTAACAGGTTGAAAATTTAAGTTTTCTAAATTTTCCAAATCAAAATCATAAAAACCATAAGTAACATCACGCGAAGGAATGAGTATAATATTTGGAATATCTATTATCAGTTCTGTTAATTGTTTTGTCAGAATTGTCACCACTTTTGATACAAGAGACTTTTGTGATGAAGGCTTAATATTCATAACTTTATTAGCAATTTTTTCTTGTATCTGTGCAGAACAAAGCATTTGAGAACTTGGCAATTTATCATTCTCTTTGATAAGATCCCACGCGATCGCTGCAATATCTTGCTCTTCAGGTGTTAATGTAGGGGAATCTGTATGACGTAATATGATACCTTGTAAATCAGAAGATGCTCCATTTATATCGGAATTACGTATTACCATCGTTTGCATCAATAAAGCTTCTACTTGACTTGGAACTGTCACTATATCGGTCTTTTCAAAGGGGATATTCCCTCCTGTTCCAATCTCAATATGCTTTTTTATAATTGAGTTTGGATCGTTTGCACGATCAATAATATCTTGAAAACGATCATGCGCAATAATTGTTAAACGATCAATAGCTTCCACGCCTGTTCTATACCCATAAGGCAAACGCAATCCACGCCCAATTGTTTGCTCTGTTAAAATTTCTGAAGCCGATGCACGCAACGGTACAATAGTATAGAGATTCGTAACATCCCACCCCTCCTTTAATTTATTAACGTGAATAACAATTTCTGTTGGGTCATGAGAATCTTCAATTGCAATCAGCTTTTGAATATTTTGATCTTCTTCTATATTCGACTGTTTTGTATGAATCTCTATAACTTTTCCCTTATAAGCTCCTGCAAAAAAATCATCTGATTCCAATAAATCACGCAATTTCTGTGCATGATTTGTATCTTGAGCGACAACTAAAATAAAAGGCTTAACGAACTTTTTGTTATAATCTTTTGCATAGACAATTAAATCTGCTTTCACGTTTTCATGGGCATGAATTGCATCTTGTAATTTGATATGTTCTAATTGTTCAGATGTATAATTTTGAGGTTGAAAATCTTTACGTGTAGCAACAGCAGGCTCTTTTACAAAACCATCTCTCATAGCCTCTGCAAGTGAATAACTATAGACAACATTTTTAAAATCTACGGGTTTTGCACCTATTGTTTTTGGTGTCGCTGTAAGCTCTATTCCTAAAACAGGTTTTAACTCATTAATTGCTGCCGCACCAGCAGAAGCTCGATAACGATGTGCTTCATCCATTAACAAAACTAAATCAGGAAGATTTGCGAGATAATCAAAATAACTTTCACCAATCGTTTCTTGTAAGCGTTTAATTCGCGGAATACTAGATTTTAGTGCGCCTTTTTTATTATCCGTTGTATTAATTTTAGAAATATTAAAAATATTGATAAAGGCCGTATCTCTATTCTCAAACAAACGCTTTTGTCCTTGAATATGGTGTTCATCAACGCGAATACCTTTACCACTTTCATAATCTTCACCTGTAATAATAACGGGTCTATTGGCAATAAATTCACTCATTCCACTGAAAACATACTTCGGACTTTGGGGACTAAAATCCTGTTTTAACTTTTCATAAATAGTCAAATTTGGCGCTAAAACAAAAAAATGGCGACTATGACCTGTTAAATAAAGATAGCTGATAAAAGCCCCCATAAGTCGCGTTTTCCCAACACCCGTTGCTAAGGCAAAACAAAAAGAGGGAAAATTTCGTTCAAAATCTTGTACAGAAGGATAAAGATTTTTTATCACTTCTAACTCTGCAACCAAATCAGCATTTTTAGAAAGCTCTATATTTTCTAAGATTTTTACCAAAATATTTAAAGATTCACGTTGAGGATCACGCAACGATAAGCGAGCAGAAATCCTTTGTTCAACAGTGTTCATGAAAAACTCCGCTTTTTATATATTATTCAAATAAATCTAATTCTGCTTGCGCAATATCTTTATTTTTGCTGTTTTCTTTTACCACAATCACTGGTTCAAGATTGGCTACATTTAAACTGTAATCGTCCCTTCCCCATTCGCATTTTTCTAATATTGCACGGGGGATTTTAGTGAGTGTCAGATTTTCAAAGGATGCTGATTTTGTATCAAAGGCTGTACCACAAATCAGCAACGTGCGATGAGAGCCTACCTCTTCACTCATTATACGGAGTTGTTCATGGGTCATAGCGCTTGTTGTGACATAAATATAATCTGTTTCGGTTGAATACCCTTGCATCCAATAATGATTTTCATCAGGTGCATAGGTAAATCCCATATGTTTGCACATTGCTTCTGAAAGCATCGCAGCATTATATTCGCGACTAATAATCCATTGTCCCCATGGATCCTTTTGCAACAGAGAAGGTGCAAGGCGATAATAACGGAATCCACCGCCACCTTGCCAATTGACACTTTTGGAAATTCCCCCTTGATCAGTTCCATCAATGACTTGTTTTAAACGAGGGATAATGTGGGTGTGACAATGCTCACCAAGTTCAATCATAATCCACTTCCTTCCCATTTTATGGGCAACAGCACCGGTTGTGCCAGAACCAGCAAAAGAATCCAGTACAAGATCACCGGGATTAGTGGCAAGTTGAATAATGCGTTCCATTAAACGTTCCGGTTTAGGAGTTGTAAAGACACTATCAGAATTAAAAATTTTGACTTCTCTTTTGGCATCTTGGTTGTGTCCCACTTCTGTGTAGGGCCAAATCGTCATTGAAACCATACCATTTTTTACTTCTGATAAAAAACGCTTAATACGTGGCACTCCATTATTATCTGTTCCAAACCAAATACGATTATCTTTCAATAATTCAAAGAATTTTTTTTCATTTATAGCCCAACTTCTACCATTAGGAGGCATCACCTTGCGTCCAGAAGGTGTGATGATTTCATAAATATCCTTAGGCGTTACTCTTTTTACGGACAAATCTCCAGACTGCCATAACCCACGCGGATCATTATCAGGATTTTTATAGCGCGCATCCATATCGCTTGAACGAGGAAGCAATTGAGGGCGCCAAATCGTTTTATCTTTGGCATAAACTATCACGAAATCATGATTGTCTGAAAGCCACTTTGCATCATTCTGCGGAGCAAATTTTTTTTGCCAAATAATGTTGTTGATGAAATTTTGGCGACCAAAAATTTCATCCATCATCACTTTAAGATAAGCTTGTTCATCATCATCAATGGAAATCCAGATACTTCCATCATCCGCCAGTAAATGATGTAACAATTCTAGCCTATCTCTCATAAGACTTAGCCATATGGAATGCTCTAAACCATCTTCATAATGTTCAAAAGCATTGCCTGTATTATAAGGTGGATCGATATAGATACATTTTACCTTCCCCGTATATTCTTTCTCAAGCGCTTTGAGCGCGAGCAAATTATCACCAAAAATAAGTTTATTATCAAAAATATCTTGGGATGATATTTGATGCGAAGCGTGATAAGATTTTTCAAGATCTTCTAATAAGATACGAGGCTCTAGTTTTGGGCGTTTTTCTTTTCCAATCCAAATGAGTTCTAGTTTTTGTTTATTATAACTCATGCGATCGTCCTTAAATTCAAATGCTTGTGAAAAGTAAACAGCTTATTCATGAATGGCTAAATTAGAGTCTCTTAACAATACTTTTAGTACCATCCGACAGCAATTTGAGCTTCTTCTGACATACAATCAGGTGTCCATGGTGGATCAAAAGTCATAGTGACTTCAACATACGAAACCCCTTCAACTGCACTGACTGCATTTTCTACCCACCCCGGCATTTCACCTGCAACAGGACATCCCGGTGCTGTAAGAGTCATTTCAATTTTTACTGAACGATCATCTTCAATATCAATACGATAAATCAGTCCTAGCTCATAAATATCAGCAGGAATCTCTGGGTCATAAACTGTTTTGAGAGCAGCAATAATATCATTTGTCATACGATCAATTTCGTCTGCTGGAATTGCTGATATGTAAGATTTTTTATTTTCGCTTACAGTTTCAACGGATTCTGTAGAATGACGCTCTTCAATTGATTCAGCCATTAAAAAATGTCCTTGTTTCTTGCAATGCTTCTACTAATTGATCTATATCCTCTTGAGTGTTATACATGGCTAACGATGCGCGGCAAATAGATGTTAGACCAAAGCGCTGTAATAAAGGCTGTGCACAATGAGTTCCCGCACGTATCGCAACCCCTTTTCTATCAATAAACATAGCGATATCATGGGCGTGAATCCCTTCAATTGTAAATGATATAATAGCTCCTTTATTGGGAGAATGACCATAAATACGCAATGACTCAACCATTTTAAGTTTTTCCTGCGCATAAGCTAAAAGGGATCTCTCATGGGCATGAATCGTGCTACGACCTTTCTCTTGTATATAATCAATAGCCGCAGTTAATCCAATAGCTTCAACGATAGGAGGAGTGCCTGCTTCAAAACGGTAAGGAGGAGCATTATAAAAAACCTTATCGGTTGTTACCTCCTCGATCATTTCCCCTCCCCCTTGAAAAGGACGCATTTCTTCTAACCTATCTTCTTTACCATACAAAACACCAATACCAGTGGGTCCATAAAGCTTATGACCTGTAAAGACATACCAATCACAATTGAGATCTTGCACATCAACGGTTAAATGTACTGCTCCTTGAGAACCATCAACAAGAACAGGAATAGAATTTTGATGTGCTAGTTTAATAATCTCTTTAACAGGAGGCACAGTTCCTAATATATTGGACATATGCGTTATAGCAACAAGCCGCGTTTTTTCGCTTAAAGCCTTTTGGAAATCTTCAATGTGCAGAACACCATTTTCATCGACAGGAACAAAAATAAGTTTAACACCTTTTTGTTCACGGAGAAAATGCCAAGGAATAATATTTGAATGATGTTCCATGATCGTTAGAACAATCTCATCACCTTCCTTGAGTTTTGGCATCGCCCAACCATAAGCAACAGTATTAATAGCTTCTGTTGCATTTTTCGTAAAAACAATTTCTTCAGCTTTTTGAGCATTTAGAAAAACACGAACGGTTTCACGAGAATTTTCATAGGATTGTGTTGCTATATTGGCTAAAAAATACATTCCCCTATGCACATTAGCATAACTATAGTGATAATAATTATTCATTGCATTGAGTACTGACATTGGTTTTTGGGCAGAAGCACTACTATCAAGATATGCTAATCGCTTTCCATAAACTTGATGGTGCAAAATAGGAAAATCACGCCGAATTTCTTCGACATTATAAGTAAATGTTTGTACGTTATTTTCCATTTTTTCTACCTTAAACATTTTTTTCAAGCCATTTACTAATGATATTCTCCAAAACGATTTGAATATTATCTTGCTTGATGTCATCAATGAGCTCAGAGATAAATCCTTTAATCAAAAGTGCTCGCGCCGTTTTAAATGGGATACCACGTGTCATAAGATAAAAAAGATAATCATGATTAATATTAGCAACTGTTGCACCATGACCACATGCAACATCATCAGCAAAAATCTCCAGTTCAGGCTTTGCATTAAATTCTGCATCATCTGAAAGAATAAGGCTATTACAAGCCATGCGTGCATCTGTTTTTTGCGCTTTTTGAGAAACACGTATTATTCCTTGGAAAACACCAACAGCCTTATCTGTAACCACATTGCGTATAATTTCGGTTGATGTTGATTTTTCTTCCACGTGACGAACAGTCATTGTAAGATCACTATGTGTTTGTCCTGATAATAAATTTATGACGCGTAATTGAAAATCAGATTCTTCTCCCTGTAATTCAATATCGATTTCTTGGCGATTTAATTGACTCCCTATATTAATGACATAAAGTGATAACTTCGCTCTTTGATCAAGAACAGCACAAAATCGACCAAATTGTGTAGAATTAAAATCACGATTGCGAATGAGAATCCACGTAACATCACTATCAGCAGCAACATTTAATGAAAATATTGAACTGACAAAGGTATCTTTATCATTGCCAACCTGATGTTCAATAAACATAACTTGACTATTTTTATCAACTTTTATATCCGAAAAAATATGAGATTGTCCCCCCATTTGTATATTTTGTAATTCAATGGGGATATTTAACTTTGTATTTTCAGGGATGTGAAAAAGCCAACCATCTGTAACAAATGCTGTATTTAACTGTCCAATAAAATCTTCATCAGAAATGTTTTGATTTATCTGTACAGAATTATCTTCTAATGCGTCTGAAAGGCGTTTTACTGCAATGTTGTCTACCTTTGACTCTATCGATGTTTTTCCATTGTTTATGGAGAAAACAGCACTTTCTGAAAGCAATGCATCAACCAATTGATTGTCTTGAACTTTTGAAAAATTGCTAATAGACTTCAGTAAGGTACGCAGATTGGTATAATGCCAACTTTCGATTTTACGGGAAGGAAGCCGTGTCGTTTGAAACTGCTCAATAGTTTTCTTGCGGATTTCCTGTACAGCTTTATCACCAGGTAAGTGGTTTACATACTGATTAAAATTACTGAGTATATTTTCTTCAACCGCTAACAAGTTTTGCTGTGCATTCATATTTAATAACCTCAAACCGCTTCCCTAATAAGATCAGCATACCCATTTTCCTCTAAATAAAGCGCTAAGGATTTATCACCGCTTTTGATAATTTGTCCTTTATAAAGAACATGTACCGTATCAGGAATAATATAATTAAGCAGCCGTTGATAATGGGTAATCACCAAAAATGAACGTTTTGAATCCCGAAGTTTATTAACACCATCTGCAACAATTTTTAGTGCATCAATATCTAAGCCAGAATCCGTTTCATCTAAAATGCATAGTGTAGGTTCAAGAAGTGCCATTTGTAAAATTTCAGCGCGTTTTTTTTCTCCACCTGAAAAACCTACATTTAATGGACGCTTTAGCATATCCATATCTATTTCAAGTTTGGCTGAAACTTCTTTAACACATTTTATAAATTCAGGAATTTTAAGTTCTTCGTCACCTCGCGCTTTGCGTTGAGAATTCATCGCAACTTTTAAAAATTCCATTGTTGCTACCCCTGGTATTTCCATTGGATATTGAAATGCAAGAAAAACACCATATGCAGCACGTTCTGCTGGATCCATTTCTAAAAGTGATTGTCCATTATAGAGAATATCTCCTTCTGTTATTTCATAATCATCACGACCAGCAAGCAAATAAGATAAAGTTGATTTTCCGGCTCCATTTTGTCCCATGATAGCGGCAACTTCTCCATCTTGAACTGTCAAGTTTAAACCACGAATAATTTCTGTATCGGTTTCAGCAATACGGGCGTACAAATTTTTGATCTCTAACATAATTTAATCCTGTTTTGGCTGTTTTTCAGATATCAATGCGTATTATTTTATCTTAGCATCCATCTACTTTTGTAATTACCATAGAGGTCATTTTTAGCATTATGTGCTACCGTTACAGCCTTTTTACATAAAGTCTTCTATTTATCTAATTAAATAAAATTATCCAACACTACCTTCAAGGCTAATACTAATAAGCTTTTGTGCTTCGACAGCAAATTCCATGGGAAGTTTTTGAATGACCTCTTTTACAAAACCATTTACAATTAATGCGATAGCTTCTTCTTCCGGAATTCCTCTTTGCATAACATAAAAAAGTTGGTCATCAGAAATTTTTGATGTTGTGGCTTCATGTTCAAACTGAGCTGTTGCATTTTTTGCTTCAATATAAGGAACTGTATGCGCACCACAATCATTTCCGATTAACAAACTATCACATTGCGTAAAGTTACGCGCATTTTGTGCTTTTCGATGCGCTGTGACTTGTCCCCGATAAGTGTTATTTGAAAAACCTGCAGAAATACCTTTGGAAATAATGCGACTGGATGTATTCTCTCCCAAATGAATCATTTTTGTACCAGAATCAATTTGTTGATAACCGTTTGCAACAGCAATAGAATAAAATTCTCCACGCGCATTGTTACCACGGAGTAAGCAGGATGGATATTTCCAAGTAATCGCAGAACCGGTTTCAACTTGTGTCCATGAAATTTTAGAGCTATCACCTCGACAATCTCCACGCTTCGTCACAAAATTATAAATACCGCCCTTGCCATCTTTATCGCCAGGATACCAGTTTTGTACTGTAGAATATTTAATCTCTGCATTTTCAAGGGCAATAAGCTCAACAACAGCAGCATGAAGTTGGTTTTCATCACGTTGGGGTGCTGTACACCCTTCAAGATAAGAAACATAGGAATCTTCAGCGGCAATAATCAATGTTCGTTCAAATTGGCCAGTGTTGCGTTCATTAATCCTAAAATAAGTTGAAAGCTCCATAGGACAACGAACCCCTTTGGGAATATAAACAAATGAACCATCTGTAAAGACAGCAGCATTTAAGGCCGCATAATAATTATCACTTATAGGTACAACTGTTCCTAAATATTCTTTAATAAGCTCAGAATGTTCAATAATCGCCTCTGAAATAGAACAAAAAATCACACCGGCGCGTGCCAGCTCTTTTTTGAATGTTGTTACAACAGAAACAGAATCAAAGACTGCATCAACAGCCACCTGCCCCGATACAGACATACTGTCATCAAAAGTGGAGGGATCAGACTGTTTTCTTACTCCTGCCAAAATCTCTTGTTCTTTAAGGGGAATGCCAAGTTTTTCGTACGTTGCTAATAACTCAGGATCCACTTCATCCAAAGATTTTGGTCCTGTATGATTTTTGGGAGCAGCATAATAATAAAGCTCCTGAAAATCAATTTTAGGATATTCAAGACGCGCCCAATGAGGCTCTTGCATTGTCAGCCAACGGCGGTAAGCTTTTAAGCGCCATGTTAGCATCCATTCAGGCTCATTTTTTTTAGCGGAAATAAATTTAATAATATCCTCATTTAAGCCTTTTGGAGCTTTATCGGTTTCAATATTGGTTTCAAAACCATATTTATATTGGTCAACATCTATTTCACGTACTTGGCGTATCGTTTCTTGTACTGCCGGCATCAATTTTCTCCATTTTTTGGCGTCAAAAACCGGTAACTAAAGTCTTGTTTTTTACAAGATTAAAGTAAGCAAGTTATCTCCTAGGCTATAGGTAAAGCGCAAAAATTTCAATCAAACTTATTTTATTTTTAAAATAATTCTAATTTTTATAACTTTCTGATGATGAATCTTCCCCTTTTTTCCTGCTTATAATTTGAGAAAAAAACGACAGAAAATCATCAATATCTTCAGAAGTTGTGCCACGTCCTAGCGAAATGCGAATGGCACCATTTGGAACATGATACCCCATTGCCTCCAACACTTTGCTTTGTTTTACTTTTCCTGAAGAACAAGCAGAGCCGGATGATAAAGAAAACCCTTCTAAATCAAAAGCAATTTGCATCGTTTCAGCTTTTATATTTTTCACGGTAAAGTAAGTTGTATTTGGCAAACGTTGAACTCTTTTGCCAAAAATATCAACATTTTTACTTATTTTTTGTAGTCCAGCTTCTAATTTATTGCGTAAATATATTAACTGTTTTATTTCCTCCTGTGTGAAGCAATCAGTCATTGCTGCCCCAAAAGCAGCAATAAGGGGCAATGCTTCTGTTCCTCCACGGAGACCTTTTTCTTGTCCTCCCCCAATAATAAGAGGGTGTGGCATGAGAAGATTACCACATGAAACAAAAGCACCGATTCCTTTAGGACCGCCAACTTTATGTGCAGACAGTATAAAAAAGTCTCCTCCTAGCTGATGAATATCCACAAAATTTTTATCTACATATTGTGTTAAATCAACTATAAGAGTGCCTCCTAAATCCCGAACAATAGCGGCGATTTCTGTTAACGGTTGAATAACACCCGTTTCACTATTTGCAGCTTGAATAGCAACAAGAGGTAAACCTTTTGTTTTATCGTGAACCGTTAAGAGTGATGTTAATTTATCTTGTTGTATGAGCCCATCTTGATCAACATCAATGACGCTTATCAACTCTTTAGAAAAACGTCCTCCCTCTGCAACAGAGGGATGTTCAGTCGCTCCAAGGTAAAGGTGAGAAAATTTAACTTTTGCTTTCCCCATATTGTAAAAGGGTGTTAACAAAGTCATTGCAGCTTCACTCGCACCAGAGGTAAATACCACGTGATCTGGATCTGTTTTCAGATTTTCAGCGATTTGCCGACGGGCCTTTTGCAACAAAGTTTTAGCGGCACGCCCTTCCTTATGAACCGATGATGGATTACCAAATATCTCTAAAGATTCCAGTAACGCCATCCGTGCCACTTTTTTGAGCGGTGTTGTTGCGTTATGATCAAAATATCGGCGTTTTATAACCATTTTACATCGCAATCATTAATCTTATGAATTGATTGAAAAAATAGCGCATTTTTCTTGAAAAGTGCACTAAAAAAAGAATATCTAATAATTATTTAAGAGATTCTATGGTAAAAGTCGACTAGGGTCAAAGAGAGTCCTTTATTGCATTAAGGAGCATTTTATGCCAGAAATTATTTTTAACGGTCCCGCGGGTCGGCTCGAAGGGCGTTATCAACCTTCACAACAAAAAAATGCACCCATTGCGATCATTTTGCATCCTCATCCCCAATTTGGTGGAACTATGAATCATAAAATTGTCTATGACCTCTTTTATATGTTCCAACAACGTGGCTTTACAACTTTACGTTTTAACTTTCGTGGTATTGGTCGTAGTCAGGGTGAATTTGATTATGGAATAGGAGAACTTTCAGATGCTGCTGCTGCTCTCGATTGGGTTCAAACACAACATCCAGATTCTAAAAATTGTTGGGTAGCAGGATACTCATTTGGAGCATGGATTGGTATGCAGCTTTTAATGCGCCGACCAGAAATTGAGGGATTTATCTCAGTTGCCCCTCAGCCTAATGTTTATGACTTTTCATTTCTTGCACCTTGTCCCTCTTCTGGACTTATCATTCATGGCGGTATCGATAAAGTTTCCCCTCCAAAAGATGTTCAAATACTTGTCGATAAATTAAAAACACAAAAAGGTATCATCATCACACAAGAAATATTGGAAGAAGCTAATCACTTTTTCAGTGGATGTCATGAAAAACTTATTGAGCGATGTACCCACTATTTGGATAACCATATCTCCAATGAACTTCTCGCTCCTCCTCCTGAAATACTTTCACTAACTTAGGAAAATACGATAGATTTATAAAAAAATTAGCAAAAATTGTCTCTGATCATAACAAAGTAATTTTTTTAGTCTGCATTTAAAACTTTTCTAAATTTTATTTCAGGATAGAAATGAGAATAACAGCATACCTTTTTTCTATTACTAAGAAGTCTCTTTTTTAGCGTATAAAGATAATAATACCTGTATTATTATCTTTATATTACCAATATGTCTCTTTCTCTTGTGAGGTGTGCGTCAGTTATGATAGATAACGCATTAATAATTCGTTATATAATCGCCTATTATATACAATAAATGCACTCTTAAATTAGGAAATTAAATCTGTGTTTGCCTTTAAATCTGATTTTTTACACATTATGAGCGAACGTGGTTTTATCCACCAAATTTCAGATGAAAAAGGCTTAGATGATCTTTTTTCAAAAGAAACTGTAAGCGCTTATACTGGATTTGATCCAACAGCATCGAGTTTACATGCTGGAAGTCTTCTTCAGATTATGATGCTTTATTGGTTACAAAAAACGGGTCATCGCCCCATTGCTTTAATGGGCGGAGGGACCGGATTGATTGGTGATCCTTCCTTCAAAGACGAAGCACGACGTCTTCTGACACAAGATGATATTGCTACAAATATTGATGGTATTAAAAAGGTATTTGCTAACTATTTGACATTCGGTGACCGAGAAACCGATGCTTGTATTGTGAATAATGCTGAATGGTTATGCAATTTAAACTACTTAGAATTTTTGCGTGATGTAGGAAAGCATTTTTCTGTCAACCGTATGTTGTCATTTGATTCTGTCAGACTCAGACTTGAGCGTGAGCACTCTTTGTCATTCTTAGAGTTTAATTATATGATTCTGCAAGCTTATGACTTTGTTGAACTTTATAAACGTTATGGGTTGCGTATGCAAATGGGGGGCTCTGATCAGTGGGGCAACATTATTAACGGAATCGAATTAGGACATCGTTTAGGAACACCGCAATTATATGCGTTAACATCACCATTGCTGACAACCTCTTCCGGTGCCAAAATGGGTAAATCATTGAATGGGGCTGTATGGCTAAATGCGGATAAACTTTCACCTTATCAATTTTGGCAATACTGGCGCAATACAGAAGATGCTGATGTAACACGATTTCTAAAGCTCTATACTCCATTGCCAATGGATGAGATTCTTAAACTTTCTCTATTACAAGGAACTGAAATTAACGAAGCAAAAAAAATTCTTGCAACAGAAATTACAGCAATGTTGCATGGACGTGTTCTTGCTGATGCAGCAGCAGAAACGGCTCGCAAGACGTTTGAAGAAAAAACTCTGGGAGAAAATCTTCCAACTGTTGAAATTAATGCCTCAGAATTAAAAAAAGGTGTTGGATTGCTCACTCTTTTAGTACAAGCAGGACTCGCTAGATCTAATAGTGAGGCACGCCGACACGTTCAAGGTGGAGGTGTCCGTGTAAATGATCAAATAATAAAGGATGAAACACATCTTATTATTGAAGGGGATGTCAGTGCAGAAGGAACCATTAAACTTTCTTTTGGTAAGAAAAAACATGTTGTGATGAAACCAATATAATCTTTTGCTGTTTTGTTTATGTTGTTCACGTCGAGCTTGTTCTTTCAATTCAATCGTTGTGATAGGGCGAATTTTGTTAGGGAAATAAAAGTCTCTTCAAAACGATAAAATTCTAGAGAGTTGAATAGTTCTTTTCTTCTGTGTACTCTGATATCTTATACCTGTTACACAAAAAAGAAAGATGAAAACAATGACAAGACCAATGAAAGGTGCTCTTGCTCCTGATTTTACTTTGCCGCGCGATGGAGGAGAGACAGTGTGTCTTTCTGACTTTAAAGGAAAGCCTGTTGTTTTATATTTTTATCCCAAAGATGACACCAGTGGTTGCACAAGTGAAGCACTTGATTTCACAAAATTAAAGATGAAATTTGATGAAATCGGTGTTGCTGTTATTGGAATCTCTCCAGATAATGTAAAAAAACATGATAAATTTAAAATAAAACATGAACTTGATGTCATCTTGGTTTCTGATGAAGAAAAAACGACCCTCGAAGCTTATGGTGTTTGGGTTGAGAAAAGCATGTATGGACGCAAATATATGGGAGTTGAACGGAGCACTTTTTTAATTGATGCAAATGGAATAATAGCAGAAGAATGGCGCAAAGTAAGCGTATCTGGGCATGCTGAAAATGTTTTAGCTACTGCAACACTTTTATATCATAATGGTAACTTGTAAATTGAGTGTTTGATTTACCTTCAAAAGCAAAAGTTATTCTCCCTAATTGATTTTAGTTTTTCAACGGATTCGATTTTTACAATATATTGATTTATAAGGATAATGAATTGTTTTACATTTATATTAGTCCCCCGAATATCGCAAAATTTTCTGATTTCAGATTCTTCCTATCACTTGCAATATCATAAGCAGAATTAGCGTGTGAGAAAAAATTGAAGAAAGGAACAAGAAAATCCCCCTTTAAACCTTTAAAGTATCAAAGGCTATATAACATCACAGCATCCATAAAACGAACAGCTTAAGAAAAAATCTATATGGCTTGAAGGAAGGATATATAATTAACGAATATCCTCAATTTTTTTGTCTTGTCCATAAATGCGCCGTGCGAGTGCTGCCTCTATAAATGCATCTAAATTACCATTAAGTACGGATTGTGGATCCGTATTTTCAATTCCTGTACGCAAATCTTTGACAAGCTGATAGGGTTGAAGAACATAAGATCTAATTTGATGTCCCCATCCGATTTCTGTTTTAGAAGATTCAGCAGCATTGGTTTCTTCTTCTCTTTTTTTAAGCTCTTCTTCATAAAGCCGTGCACGCAACATCGACCAAGCCGTAGCGCGATTTTTATGTTGAGAACGCTCTGTTTGACATTGAACAACAATACCCGTTTTTATATGTGTGATGCGAACAGCAGAATCTGTTGTGTTAACATGTTGTCCTCCTGCTCCAGATGCACGATATGTATCAATACGCACATCTGCCTCTGAAACATCAACTTCAATATTGTCATCAATAACTGGATAGACCCAAATGCTCGCAAAAGAAGTATGGCGCTTTGCATTCGAATCAAATGGAGAAATCCGCACTAAGCGATGAACGCCTGATTCTGTTTTTAACATTCCATAAGCATTATGCCCTTTTACAAGAATAGTCGCTGACTTTATTCCTGCTTCTTCTCCATCATGAACTTCTAAAATTTCAACCTTCATTTCATGCTGTTCAGCCCATCGCATATACATACGTAAGAGCATAGAAGCCCAATCTTGGCTTTCTGTTCCCCCTGCTCCAGCATGAACTTCTAAATAGGTATCATTCGGATCTGCCTCTCCTGAAAGAAGTACGTCAATTTGCCTTTTATCTATCTCATTTTTAAGATTACGTATTGATCTTTCTGCATCAGCGATAATTTCCACATCACTTTCTTCTTCGCCCATCGCAATAAGCTCAATGCATTCTTCAAGTGTTTTTGTAAATGATAAAAGACCATTGATTGAATCATCGAGACGTTGACGCTCACGCATCATATCCTGTGCTCGTTGTGCATCATCCCATAATGATGGATCTTCCGCTTTTTGATTAAGATATTCAAGACGCTTTAGTGATTGATCCCAGTCAAAGATGCCCCCTTAGCAATTGTATTGCTTTCTGGATTTCATCAACTAATGTTTCTATTTCTGCTCGCATAATTTAACACCGTATTTTTAAAAACTCTTTTTGGTTGTGTCTCTTAGCATTTTATACAAATTTAATAGCTGCTATCAGAAAATGGTACAATTCTATCACTCTATTTATAGAACCGACATTGTAAAAAAGAGATAAAAACCATGACTCATGGCAAAAGGAGATTTTGTCGATTAATACAGCCCACCTGTCCCACTTTCAAGTGCTTTGTTGACTTGTGGAGAAGTCGTTACTGCAGGAACACCTTCTTGAAAAGAATTTGTACTCCCAATAACTTGATATATATCAGCAGGCCCAGTCCCTGGTTTAAATGCTTCTATAATGACATCTTGATCTCCTCTTTCGGCAAGCATTCCTGTTTTCCGATTAATTGGCATTAAAATCATACCTTTTGGCATCTTAAAGGGAACATCTGGCTTCCCTTTAAGAGCATCTGCCATAAAATCACCAAAAATAGGTGCAGCTAATGAACTTCCTGTTCCATTATATCCTAACGGAGCTGGTTGATCATAACCGACAAAAATACCGACGACAATGTCAGGAGTAAATCCCATAAACCAGACATCCTTAGAGTCATTGGTTGTTCCTGTTTTAGCGGCAATATGTCGATTAAGATAACGTAAACGTGCCGCAGTACCACGCTGAACAACCCCTTCCATCATCGATGTAATTTGATAAGCCGTCATAGGGTCAAGAACTTGATCTCGCTCATCAATCAATGTGGGTTCACTTTGATTATTCCATGAATTCGTATTACAATTTTCGCAAATACGATCATCATGACGATAAATTGTCTTCCCATAACGATCTTGAATTCTGTCTATCAGAGAAGGTTTAATAGAGCGTCCGCCATTGGCAATAACGGAATAAGCTGTAACCATTCGTAATACTGTTGTTTCGCCAGCCCCTAAAGCCATGGGAAGATAAGGCTGCAATTTATCTACGATCCCAAAGCGTTCTGCATATTCAGCGACAAGAGGCATTCCCATATCATTGGCAAGCCGTATTGTCATAAGATTACGAGAACGCTCAATACCATAACGCAACGTTGAAGGTCCTGCAAAGGTACCCCCATAATTTTTGGGTTGCCAAACTTCACCATTATATTGACGAACTTCAATGGGGCCATCTAAAACAACGGATGCTGGTGTATATCCGTTATCAAGAGCTGCTGCATAAACAAAAGGCTTAAAAGCAGACCCCGGTTGGCGGTAAGCTTGGGTTGCACGATTGAATTCAGATGCGGCAAAAGAAAATCCTCCCACCATAGCAAGAACGCGCCCTGTATGAGGTTCCATAGCAACAATTGCACCTTCAACCTTTGGAATTTGTTGTAAACGATAAGTGTTGTTTGTATTGGATAGTTTTTCAACAAAAATGACATCCCCAACTTGCAGAACATGAGATAAATTCTGAACAGTTTTTCGATAACCATTTTCTTTTACAACATGGAGTGCCCATTTTGAATTAGCTTCAGATAAAACAGCAATTTCCCGTTTTTTTGATAATATACCTGAAGCTTCGCGCTGTGGCTGTAAACCAATCTCTACTTTGTTGGGATTAGTAGAAAGAACAACAGCTAAACGCCATTCAGGAACATCACTTAGCCCTATGATATCTGCAAGTTCTGCCCCCCAATCACCTTTCTCATCAATATGCGCATAAGCTCCACGCCATCCTTGCGCATGATCAAATCTAATTAATCCATCGTGCAAAGCACGTCGCGCAATAAGTTGTAAATGCGGATCAAGCGTTGTACGAATGGAAAGCCCACCTTCATAAAGTGTTTTAGCCCCATAGCGATGTATTAAACGACGCCGTACTTCTTCAGTAAAATAATCAGCTGCAAAAACATAGCTATCACTCCCACGGATTGTCGCTCCTAAAGGTTTAGCTTTCGCTTTTTCACCTTGTTCACGCGTTACATATCCATTTGCAATCATCCGGTCTATAACCCAATTACGCCGATCAATAGCACGTTGTGTATTCTTAAATGGATCATAATTTGCTGGTCCTTTTGGAAGAGCAGCCAAATAAGCACATTGTTCTAGCGTCAGGTCATTGACGGATTTATTGAAATAAGTCAAAGAAGCAGCTGCTATACCATAAGTGCCACGACCCAGATAAATTTCATTGAGATAAAGTTCGAGAATATGATCTTTTGAATAAGTTTTCTCAATACGCATTGCTAAAATAGCTTCCTTAAATTTACGTTCTAACGTTGTTTCTGAACTTAAAAGGAAGTTTTTAGCGACTTGTTGCGTTATAGTTGATGCACCCTCTGGACGTCTTCCAGAACCAATATTACGAATATTATTGATCAAAGCTCGAGAAAGTCCTTCAGGATCTAAACCAAAATGATGATAAAAGTTTTTGTCTTCAGCCGAAATGAAAGCATTTATAACAAGCTTTGGTATTGATTGAATCGGTAAATAGAGGCGATGTTTTGTTGCAAACTCTGCCATAAGACGGCCATCAGAAGCATGGACACGGGTCATTACCGGCGGCTCATAAAGTGAAAGAACTTCATAATCAGGGAGTGCATTTGCTTGACCACTGGTCATAACACCCCACGTTATTGCACCATAAAGTCCAATAGCAATAAAAAAACGAAGAAGATATCTTAAAAAAATCATCATAAAAACGGCTATCGCTTTCTTAAGAATTAATTAAAGAAAAAATACGTTACTTCAAACACACCAAGTGGATATCACCACAAGATTGAGATCAAGAGAAATTGTTTTCTATCTTTTATTTATACTAGGGTACACTAGAAGCCCATATTGATACTCTATTTTCTCATAAATTTAAAGAGGCTGTATCATTTTCTGCCTATAATCAGCAAATTGACGAATAGAATGAGCAATAGAGGCTGCCATTTGTTTTCTCCAATGAGGATCATTTAATAACTTTTCATCCTCTTTATTGGATAAATAACCTATCTCTATCAAGACTGAGGGTATATCTGAAGCTCTTAAAACTTGAAAATTAGCATACCGATGTGGGTTATTAATCAAGTTAATATGATTCTTTGATAAACTTGAAATAACACTATTTGCAAAATTAACCGAAAATGTATGTGTTTCACGTCGTGTAAGATCCATCAAAATATCTGTAACTTCGAGCGTTTCATCTGCAGGCAAACCATCAAGCAAATCAACTTTATTTTCATTTTCAGCTAAAGATTTTGCAATGGCATCAGAGGCTTTATCTGATATGGTATACACTGTGGCACCGCGAAGAGAATGTAGATCAATCGTATCTGCGTGAATAGATATAAAAAGATCAGCATCAAACTCTTGCGCTTTTTTAACTCTTTCACTTAGTCTTAAAAAAATATTGGAATCTCGTGTTAAAGCAACGGTAATATGAGAATCCTTTTGTAATTCGTCTCGCAATGCACGCGCAAAGTCTAAAGTCACATCTTTTTCTAAAATTCCAGTAACACCCCGTGCACCGCCATCAATACCACCATGACCAGGATCAAGAACAACACGGAAATTATATGCTGGCATTAACTGTGTTTTTGTATCAAAATTGCTTCTTTGCTGTTTTTTTAATATCTCATCAAATTTTTCTTGTGTACTTTTACGAATATCAATCAGCAACTGCCATAAACCATTATTTAATTTTTTTACGACATTTTTTTCAACCACAAAAGCCGTTTTACTTGTCAAAATAATGCGTGAAGTCTGTATGTCAGAGAAAGCATAACGCACATCTGAAAGCATAACGGATAATGTATTCCGTTTCTTTAAAGGCGTATTTTGCATCGAAAAGTCAATTGTAGGTAAATTGATAACCAAACGTGCGGGCCTGTCAAAAATCTGTAAACGAACATTTGGTTTTGAATTAAAAACCGCAATAATACGCGTATGAATACTATCACCAATGGTTCGAAAATTAATAAGTCTCAGAGGATCTGCGGCTTGAACACTAGTTTGGAGTAGCAAAAAAGATAATAAAAAGTATGTGACGAGCACAATAACATCCCCATAAGCTGTTTTCAGCTTTTTGGTAAAAAAAACTCTTATCATAAGCAAAATACTCTACATTACCTTTGTAATAATTTATCTTGGTTACATAAAACGATACACCAATTTATTATCTATTTTTCAATAAAAGCTAAATAAACACCTCAAAACGAAATTAAGGGCATAAAGATATTATAATTATACATGATTTACATTGTTACTTGCCAAACGCATGATATCAACATAAAAGAATATTTATGCTTCCTAGCTGATAATAGTCATCTAAATTATCTGTAACTCATATTAAGTTGTCTTTAGAGGTTTTTTGTCTATTATGCGTTGAGACTTTTTTATGGATGAAAAATTTCTATGTTGTAACATTAGGATTGCATTACTTAAGATTCGTTGGTTCGGATATCCGAACTGTTTTAAAGATTATTTTACCGGAGACTTTTAAGAAAATATGAGTCATAAAAAACAGATGGAAATAATGATGAGAAATGGTGTAAATGCAGTCATGCCTTTGCACGTGGTGTTTCGTCCTGTTTTTCTGGTACCTCCCTTTTATGGCAGACAGCCTTTTATGTTTACGAATAGTTATGGCATTCGTTTGAATAAAATTGTGCATGTCGCCTTCAGGATATTAACTTATGTCAAACAAAATGCTTATAGATGCCTCCCATCCGGAGGAAACACGTGTTGTTGTTGTTCACGGCAACAAAATTGAAGAACTTGATTTTGAATCAGAACATAGAAAACAGCTCAAGGGGAATATTTATCTCGCACGTATTACGCGTGTAGAACCGTCTCTCCAAGCGGCTTTTGTTGAATATGGTGGAAACCGACATGGTTTTTTAACATTTTCTGAAATTCATCCTGATTATTATCAAATTCCTATTGCTGATCGCCTTGCTCTTCTTGAAGAAGAAGAAAAAGAAGCTGTAGGAGAAAATTCTGTAGATACCTTTACGGAAGAAGCAACTAAAAATAAAAAACGCTCCAGAAGAACAAAAAAAAGTGAAAAAAACAATGTTATAGCAGCCGATATTGAAAATGATATCACATCTGAAGCGATAATAATTGATAATACAGAAGAAGCATTAAATGCCAATATCTCTTATGATGAGATTGAAATGGTCGGTGCTGAGGACATCCGTGAAGAGCTCCCGATTTATCAAAGAAAACAAGGGCGCCAGTATAAAATTCAAGAAGTCATTAAACGACGTCAAATTTTGTTGGTACAAGTTATCAAAGAAGAGCGTGGTAATAAAGGTGCTGCCCTTACAACATATCTATCTCTAGCTGGTCGTTACTCTGTTCTAATGCCCAACACAGCACGTGGTGGTGGTATTTCACGAAAAATTACGAACGTACAAGACCGTAAGCGTCTTAAAGAAATCGTAAAAGAATTAGCCGTTCCAAAAGGTATGGGCGTTATCTTACGAACCGCTGGTGCCAATAGAACAAAAGCTGAAATTAAACGTGATTATGAATATCTTATGCGGTTATGGGATACTATTCGCACTTTGACACTCGAGTCAACGGCACCATACCTTGTCCATGAAGAAAGCAATCTCATCAAGCGTTCTATACGAGATCTTTATAATAAGAACATTAGTGAAATTCTTGTCTCTGGAGACCAAGGCTATCGTGAAGCGAAAGACTTTATGCGTATGCTCATGCCAAGTCATGCAAAAGTTGTGCAACCTTACCGTGATCCTACGCCCATTTTTGCAAGAAATAATATTGAAATTCAACTTGATAAAATGTTGCAACCACAGGTTTCTTTAAAATCTGGTGGTTATCTTGTTATTAATCAAACAGAAGCACTTGTTGCTATTGACGTAAATTCTGGCCGCTCTACGAAAGAATTCTCTGTCGAAAAGACAGCCTTACAAACTAACCTTGAAGCTGCTGAAGAAGTAGCGCGTCAATTACGCTTGCGTGACCTTGCTGGTTTAATTGTGATTGATTTTATTGATATGCTTGAAGAACGCAATGTGAAGCTGGTCGAAAAAAAATTAAAAGATTGTTTAAAAAACGATCGTGCTCGTATTCAAGTAGGTCATATTTCACACTTCGGCCTTTTAGAAATGAGTCGTCAACGTATTCGCATATCGGTTTTAGAAAGTACGACACAGCCCTGCCCACATTGCGCAGGAACAGGAAATATACGTTCTGAATCATCAATTGCGTTACATGTCATGCGCTCAATTGAAGAATATCTTCTTCATAATTCGCAACATAATATTATCGTGCGCACCCCCGTAGCAACAGCGCTTTATGTATTAAATCATAAACGCAATATTCTTGTTAATTTAGAAGCTCGCTTTAAACTTAATATTAGTATTGAAGCAGATGATAGTATTGGAACACAACATCTTGTTATTTCTAAAGGCTCAATAGCAGAGAGAATTTCTCAATCTTCATTGGAAGATGACAATAAGCAAGAAATTGAAGATTCTGTTTTCATAAAGAGTGAATCTATTGAAAATCCTTCTCCCATTGAAACAAATCAAAAGCGTCGGCGCAAAAATCGTCACGGTGAAATTACTGATCATTCTCTCTCCAACGTTCATAAAAAAGAAGATACCTTGAATGATGATTCTTATCGTCGAGGACGTCGTCGAGGACGTCGTGGTGGTCGACGCAATCAAGATAATAGTTTTCATCAGATTCGCGTTCCTTATGCAGAACCAGTGGGAGATTTTGCTAAGCAAGCTTTAGCAGAAATTAAAGCAGCGCATCGCAAACGTCGTGTTTCACCTGCTAAATCTTTTGAACTTGAAGAAACAAAAAATAATACACAAGCTCTAGATATACAACAACAGAGTGAATCTGAAAAAAATGATACAAGTATTAAACCTAAAAAACGTAAAACACGTTCTTCAAAAGTAGTAGAAAATCAACTTTCTTTAGAGAATGATCAAAATATTGCAGAACAAAAATCTCTTGAAGAAAAACCTACAACCAGTCCGGTGCGTAAAACTAAAACAAAAAAAGCAGACAAAGCTATTCATGAGGTAGAAGATAAAGCTCTTGAAAAGAGTAAAAAATCAACACGTGGAACACGTAAAAAATCATCTTCTAAAGAGACAACGCAAATACAAAAAATATTAGAGCAAAAAACTGTAATCGAGATGGAGAAAGTTATCGAAACCTCTCCTTCCCAAATTGAAGAAACAATTAATCAACCCGTTGTTATTTCATCAACGCCTAATGATTCTTCCAAAACTGAACGTATTGGTTGGTGGAAACGCAGAATTCTTTCGAAAAATTAAGGATTAAAAAAACCGCCACAGAAAACTGTGGCGGTTCAAATAAACAATTATAGAAAACGTTTTGACCAACTTTTATGGTGTGGTTTTATTACTTTTGTTTCGCTTTTTCTTGCTCAGCCCGCATACGCTCTTCAATTTCTTTTTGCTTTGATTGAATAGCTTGCTGCAGCTTTATTTGTTCTTGTTGGAAATCTTTTTCCTCCATACCAGGACCGGTATAGGCTGCTGTAAACCCATTAAGAGAAAATTCAATAGGATTAGCTGAACCACGGAAATTAACTGTGGTTACAACCATTTTTGTACCACTTTTCATAGCTGCTATAAGCTTATCATCTAAGACATCATTAGCAATACAACTTGGTCCATTACAAATAATATAAGGAATTTTTTTAGAGAACTCGTCACCAATTTTAATGTGAACACCTTCTGGCAAAAAACGACCTGTCGGCACTTGAATACCTATACGTTTCTCATTTTGCTTCCCTTTTATTTCAACAAGATTAAAAGCCGTTAAAGGTTGTCCCGTATTCGATAATACAGTATTCATTGTATTACAAATATCAACATCATGCTGCTTACTGCAAACTTTGTACCAACCTTGTGATAAAGTTTGCGCATTTGCAGAAATACCAGCTATAAGAAAAAGGGCAGCGGCTCCAACTAATACTGAAACAGCAGAATAAACATTTTTATGCGACATGATTAAGTTAATCCTTTCAACGCGCTCTTAAGTAACTTCAAAAAAATATTAAATATAATTCCAACTTAATTTATTAAATTATAATGAAATAACAATTAATTTTACTATTTTTACTTCAATATAAAAAAAAAAGTCAAATTTAGAGAAAAAATACGACGAGCCATTCTAATTTTTATACACTCATATCATTTCCCCTCTTCATCACATTGGTATTTGATGCAATCTATCCATAAAACACCTCTGTGCATTTAAACTAAGATTACACAAACGAATCAATATTGCAATATTAATTAAAATAAACTCTGATACTACTCTAAAAAACTTACTAATTAAAATTTTTACATTTATTACTCTTCATGTTAAGCTTATAGAACCTTTGCAACAGGTGTTGCAATGCATGAAGCTCTAAAATATCAGATAAATTTTACTGTTTTCCTTATGTGCCTCGTGTGATACACAAAAACAAAATCATCTACGATATTATTGAAACATTTAATGAATTAAAACCACTGATTGTCTAAAATTTCTGCATAATTGTTAAGAGAGCTTTTTGCTAATGAACAATTTTCTGCCCTTGTTTACAAAATAATAGTGATACGCTTTTGTAATAAAAATTTTATATTCCATAGCGTTTAACTAAACAGTTTAGTTTAAAAATACGCTACTAAAGAAGTGCTTTTTTCTTAATTAAACAACACATTTTCTTAGAGAGAAAATCTATAACTGCTGAAAATATTTTATTTATAAAAAACTTTCTTAAAATATAATAACATATTAATTTATAATAATAATTTATCTTTTTTCTATTTCTATATTGTATGAAAGATCCTAATAGCGCAAACCTCTCTTATGTTGAATCAATAAAATTTATCCACTTGTACATCACAAGCGGAGTTAGTTTTATAGATAAACTACTGAACAAAGGAAACCCTCCCTATGAATCATCTCACGTGCCTAAAGCCATAATAAATTTATGCTCATATATTAAACATCTATTATTGCACTTCTGTACAAATATCATCTCTCAGTTTTATAACGTGAATAAAAAATATAGCTTTTATCAATTTCTTTTAAGTTATTTCTTAAATAAAAGAATCTACTAAAATGATAAATTCTTTTCATCTTTCATAATATCAAAGATATAAATCGTTAATGATTTAAGTTTTAAGAAAAAAATGAATTAAAATATCATTTTGTTTCTCTATATAACACAACTTAGAGCTATAAAATATCTCTCTTATCATATTAATGAAACAAGATTTATGATATGAGATGTATCGTCATTAAAATAATTAAACAGATAAAAATAAAAAACTACAAGCACAAAAAATTATGCATAAAAAGAAAACATAAAAAAGATATATGATTTTATTATTTAATATATATATTAAATCTTATATGATAAGAACAATAGATAATATCTTATGTGCATAAAATTACTTTATTATAAATAATAATTAAAAACAAAAAATTAAAATATATTTTAACTATTATTTAGTATATAATCTTAATTTCTCTGTATTTATATGAGTAAATTTTTAATTGAATAATTCTTCAACATGAAAACGTATACGATCTATAATATTCTTTTTCTTGTTTGGAAGCATTATATTATGTACTTCTTTAATGGTATTACAAAGCTTAGGTGCACTTTTTACAAACCAATTATCTTCTGTAAGACTATTTTTTATATCGTCAAATATTTGTTTTTCATAACTATAAGAGCCATCTGTTAATAATTCTTTAATATCCCTGACTAAACTAGGACTTATTGAATTATTTGCGCCTTTAGCCCAACTAAAATCTTTATCTTTCCAATCAAAATCTTTGCGCAAAATAGCACCTATATCACTTTGCAATATATCCGCTAACGTATTGCAAGCAATAATAAATATGAGATAATTTTTCATTATCTCATCATCACCTCCACTTTTCTCATTCATTCCCCATTCATTAAACGTTTGAGTTTTTTTAAATAATCTTTTGCTTTAATCAACTTTTCTTCATACTCCCCTACTTCATACTCTCTCGCTATATGTATTCTAGAGATAATTTTTTGTTTTTTTTCAGCTAGATCCTGTAATTTCGAACCAAGATTATAATATTCATCCTTCAGAGTTTTCAGTTTTTTATATAACTTATTCCGTTCCTGTAAACGCTCATAGTATTCTGCTTTAGAAATATTTTTTTCCCAAATATCCAAATGAGATATACTTTCTTCAATAAATTGTATGCTCTCTTTAATATTCTTTCTTTTGTTTTTTAAATGTTGGTATTGTTCATCAGAAGATAACTCAGCATAAGCGTTTTTTACGCCATATATTAAAGTGAGTAACAAAAAAACGATAGTTAGACACTTTTGTAATGAAGAAAGCATGCTATCTTTACCTAAATTCTTTCTAAAAAATTTACAGGAGCTTATTAGCTTATTATATTAAAAGTGCTATTTATTGCAGTTAAACTGTCTAATCTATTTTCTTCATTATATCAATACGTATATAATAAAAACCAAATAAATATATAAAAGGTTCTTTATTATAAACTTAAATTTTATTCAGAATGATTTTATAAAAATGAGTAACAGTTCTGAAACAATAAAGAAATTTTTTAAACAGAATGTTATTCTGCCATTTCGACAAGCTGTGTCATAATATTCGCTGCTCCAACAAGCCTTTCATCCGCTGAGGACCAATCACGAATAAGAGCAATACTTTGATCTGGTCGAATTTTTGCCATTGTACCTTGTTTTCCCACCCACTGAACAAGAGCAACACTATTTGCGAAATAGTTATTACGAAACTGTATGACAATCCCCTTTGGTCCAACATCTAATTTTTCTACATGTGCTTTTCGACACAATGTTTTAATATGAAAGACTTTAAGAAGATGTTGAACCTCAAGGGGCAAAGGACCAAAGCGATCAATTAACTCCGCTGCAAATTCATCAATTTGTTCTAAACCATCAAGTTCTGTTAAACGACGATAAAGTCCCATACGTAATGATAAGTCAGGCACGAAACTTTCTGGTATCATCACTGTTGTACCAAGAGAAATTTGAGGTGACCATTGCTTATCTTCATTTAGCTCTCCATCTTTTAATTCAGCAACAGCTTCTTCAAGCATTTTTTGATAGAGTTCAAATCCAACTTCTTTGATATGCCCCGATTGCTCTTCACCTAAAAAATTGCCTGAACCGCGGATATCCATGTCATGGCTTGCCAATTGAAAACCGGCCCCTAAGGTGTCAAGAGATTGTAACACTTTAAGACGGCGATCAGCAGCAATTGTTAAAACTTTACCAGCAGGAAATGTAAAGAGAGCATACGCACGTTGTTTTGAACGTCCTACCCTACCACGTAACTGATAAAGGGCAGAAAGACCAAACATCTCAGCACGATGCACAATTAGGGTATTGGCTGTTGGAATATCAAGACCTGATTCAATAATGGTTGTTGAGAGCAGCACATCATATTGTCCATCATAAAATGCATTCATGATATCATCAAGTTGTCCAGCCGGCATTTGTCCATGAGCCACAACGAATTTCAGTTCTGGCACATGTGTTTTGAGATATTCTTCTACAAAAGCCAGATCAGAAATACGAGGACAAACATAGAAACTTTGTCCACCACGATAATATTCTCGAAGCAGGGTCTCTCGTATAACAAGTGCATCAAAGGGTGAAATAAAAGTACGAACCGCCATTCTATCAATGGGGGGGGTTGTTATCAATGAAAGTTCACGTACACCCGATAAAGCTAACCCTAAAGTGCGTGGTATGGGAGTTGCTGAAAGTGTGAGAACATGAATATCACTTTTAAGCTCTTTTAAACGCTCTTTGTGTTTGACACCAAAATGCTGTTCCTCATCAATGATAAGAAGACCTAACCGTAAAAAATTAACTGCATCACTTAATAATGCATGGGTTCCAATGACAATATCGATTGTACCATCTGAAACACCTTTTTTTACTCGTGCAAGTTCTTTCGCTTTTACAAGCCTCGAAGCATGTCCAATTTTAACCGGTAATCCTTGAAAACGCGAAATAAATGTTTTGTAATGTTGACGTGAAAGCAAAGTTGTCGGTACAACAACAGCAACCTGATATCCATTTAATGCTGCAACAAAAGCACTTCGAATGGCTACTTCAGTTTTTCCAAAACCAACATCACCGCATATCAAGCGATCCATCGGCTTGCCTGAGGCTAGATCGTCCAAAACAGCATCAATTGCATTCATTTGATCTTCCGTTTCTTCATAGGGAAAGCAAGCAACAAACTCATCAAATGGTCCAATTGGTGGAAGTAAAGCAGGCGCAGCACGAGTCATACGCTCTGCAGCTATACGGATTAATTGCCCTGCCATTTCCAATAAATGTTTTTTTAGCCGAGCTTTACGTGCTTGCCAAGCAACACCTCCTAATTTATCTAAAGTTACCTCTGTTCCTTCTGAGCCATAACGTGAGAGAAGCTCAATATTTTCAACAGGTAAAAAGAGTAAATCACCTCCAGCATATCTAATTTCAAGGCAGTCTCGTAAAATTCCAGTGGTTCTGATGGTTTTAAGACCAACAAATTGGCCAATACCGTGGTCGATATGCACAATAATATCACCAGAATTTAAAGCAGAAATTTCAGAAATAAAATTTGTATTATTCTTACGCCGCTTTGGCGATCTTATAAAACGATCGCCAAGGATATCTTGCTCTGCTATAATAGCCAAATCTTCAGCCACAAAACCATGTTCTATCATGATAACAGCTGCTAATATGCGATCTCGAGGTGTTGCTTTGACTGTTTGCAAAGATTTTGCAACATCTATTTTTTTCAATCCATGCTCATCGAGAACTTGTAACAAACGATTGAGAGATCCTTCACTCCAACACGCTAAAAGCACTTTTTTACCAGCAGCGCGTAAAGATGCGATATGATCAATAACACTTGAAAAAACATTTTTTTCCTGCGCATTACGCTCTTTTACAAAATCATATCCTTGTTTAACTTTTGTGTGAATAACAGTTTGTTCCAAACTTTGTGGAACATTAAAAGGAGAAAAATCAATACGCTGTGAAGATTGTTGCACACCTTCCAAAACACGCTCTGGCGTTAAATAAAAAAGACTAGGATCTATTGGATGATAAGAAGTAGAATTTTTTTCATCACTTTCGCGCTCTTTGCGCGCATTATAATAGTCTTCAATAAGACGATAGCGCTCAATGAAAACTTCTTCTATGAGATGCTCAAAAACTATCGGTAAATTGCCACAATGATCAAAAAAGCTATCAAGGTTTTCATAAAAAAATGGAAGCCAATGTTCCATACCGGCAAAACGCCGACCTTGAGAAATTGCTTCATAAAGCATGTTATTTTTTTGTGATACACCAAATGTACGGGTATAATTGCTTTTAAAACGACTGATACGTTCTGGTGTAAGAGCAACCTCACTCATTGCCTGTAATAAAAGTTCAGTTTTTTGGCCTGTTGTCCTTTGACTTTCTGGATCAAATACGCGGATACTTTCTAGGTTATCTCCAAAAAAATCAAGGCGTAAAGGTTCAACATCCATCGGAGAAAAGATATCAAGTATTCCTCCTCTTACAGCAAACTCACCAATATCACGGACAACCGTAACGCGTTCAAAACCATTGGTTTCTAGAAATTGAATAAGATTTCCCATGTTATTGCGCTGGCCAACACGTGCGTGAATAAGCTGAGCTTCTATCATTTCACGAGGAGGCAACTTTTGCATAATTGCATTTGCTGTTGTTAATATAATTGCAGAATATGGATCTTTCCGTAAATTTGCTATGTGTGCCAATGTTGATAGTCGACGTGCCATAACAGCAATTCCTGGTGATACGCGATCATAAGGCAAACAATCCCATGCAGGAAATTGAAGTACGGGTAAATTGGGTTCAATAAAATTTAAAACTTGTTGTAAATGCGCAATTTTTGTTCCGTCACGGACAACATAGATGAGCGGTTTACCTTGTGCAATTTCTGAACTTAATTTAGCAAGCGCAAAGGCTTCAAATCCATCAGTAACGCCATCTAAAATCATACGAACAGAATTATTTTTGGGAATAACAATTTTTTTAAATATAGGCATCGGGATTAATAACTTAAGCAAGTACGATAATTGGCAATATCACGGAAAAGTGGACTATCAACTTCAGAGGGGGGCAAAATTTCTCCAGTAATCCATGTGAGTAAATCACGATCATCAAAAGACATAATATACTCAAGCTCAGAGAGCGTTTTATCATTCATCCCAGTAATATGAGCATCGACATAATGTCCAAAAATGAGATCCATTTCACGAATACCGCGATGCCATGCACGAAAAATCAATCGACGACGACGAGCATCTAATTGATTTTTGTCAACGACAAAAACTGTCATAAAAAATCTCCTTTAATAAAGTAATATAAACTATTCAATTAGTCGTATAAAATTTTTACCTTGCTTTAAGGAAGTTCTATAATCTTTTGTTCTTTAAGTGTAATTCGACGATGCATTTGCTTAGCTAAAGCGTAATTATGTGTTGCAATAAGAGCAGAAAGACCAGACTGACGAACAAGGATAGATAAAGCTTGAAAGACATAAGCTGAAGTTACTGGATCAAGATTTCCTGTAGGTTCATCAGCCAAAAGAACCGAAGGGCCATTTGCTACTGCACGTGCAATAGCAACACGTTGTTGTTCTCCTCCCGATAACTCTGAGGGACGATGGTTCGCACGATGAGAAATACGCAGATACGTCAATAATTTGCGTGCACGATCTTCTGCTATGGATTTTTTTAATCCTGCTATCATTTGCGGTATCATGACATTTTCTAACGCCGTAAACTCTGGAAGTAAATGATGAAATTGATAAACAAAACCAATATCATTTCGTCTTATAGCTGTTCGCTCACTATCAGAGCGCTTTGCACAAGAAACACCTCGTAACATCACATCACCAGCGGTTGGTTTTTCTAATAATCCAGCAATATGAAGAAGTGTTGATTTTCCAGCACCAGATGGTGCAACAAGTGCAACAAGCTCTCCACGATTAAGAGTAAAATTCGCTTTATCTAAAACAATGAGCGGCTTATGACCCTCGAAAAAGCGTCTTTCAATCTCTACAAGCTCTAAAATAGCTGTCATTATTCATACCTCAAAGCTTGTACGGGATCTAGCTTAGCAGCACGCCATGCCGGAATGAGAGCAGCAAGAAATGACAAGAATAAAGCCATCATAGCAACCAAGATGGTCTGTTTCCACTCAATTTGTGCAGGCAATTTTGTTAAAAAATAAAGTTGAGGATTAAAAACGTCGACATTAAATAACCAAGATATAAAATCTTGGATATGATTAATATTCGCGGTCGCGATAACACCTAAAATTAAGCCCAATATCGTTCCAATAAAACCAATCATCATTCCTGTAATGATAAATATACGCAAAATCGCACTTTGTTGAGCACCCATCGTGCGTAAAATTGCAATATCATGACTTTTATCTTTTACAAGCATAATCAGTCCTGAAATAATATTTAAAGCAGCAACAAGAACGATCAGAGAAAGAATGAAAAACATAACATTTCGTTCAATCTGTAAAGCTGAAAAAAAAGCCTGATTACGTGTACGCCAATCAATTAAATAAACCTGTTGATCAACTGCTTTTTCTACAACGGGTTTTATTTGATCAACTGCATCAGGATCATTTAAAAATAACTCTAAAGACTGAACCTTATCGCCTAAATTAAAAAACATTTGTGCTTCATGAAGAGGCATAAAGACAAATATTGAATCATATTCAGACATACCAACTTCAAAAATAGCAACGACTTTATAAGCTTTCACTCGTGGCGTAACGCCAAAAGGAGTCTCATCACCATCTGGAGTAATGATACGAATATCTCTTCCAACTGTTAATCCTAATTTTTCTGCTAAGCCACTTCCAATTGCAACACCTTCTTCTTGATCAAACCGAGAAATCGATCCTAATTTAATGTTTTGAGAGACTGTTTTAAGCTTTTCTAGATCTTGTTTGCGCATACCACGAACTAACGCGCCAGAGCCACCTTGAACTTCACCTTGAACAAGTGCTTGACCTTCAATAACAGGCAAAGCAAACTTCACGCCATTTGTAGTTTCTAAAGAAGAAATAAGAGTCTTATAATCAGCAAAACCAGAATCAACTGTTTGAATAATAAGATGCCCATTCATACCAAGAATACGATTGAGAAGTTCTGTACGAAAGCCATTCATCACCGCCATAACAACAACCAGAGCAAATACGCCCAACATAATCCCAATAAGAGAAATAATTGAAATAACAGATGCAACGACATGTTTTTTATTGGGAATCATATAACGAAAAGCGATCATCCACTCATAAGATGAAAAGCATTTGTTTTTCAGCCTCTTCATAATATTTCCTATTAAATTATAGAAAGTTGGCTGAGCACATCTTCAACCTTTAGAGATTTTTTTATTCCTGTTTTTCGATCTTTAATTTCAACTTCATTTTGTGCAATGCTGTTAGGACCAACAATGATTTGCGTTGGCAAACCAATCAAATCCATTGTTGCAAATTTTGATCCAGGGCGTTCATTTCTATCATCTAATAACGGATCAAAACCAACCTTCTTTAATCCCTGATAGAGAAACTCACATGCCTGTGTGCATTTTTCATCATCGGGCTTCATATTGATAATCCCAAAATCAAACGGTGCCATCGACTTTGGCCAAATAATACCATTTTCATCATGAGAAGCCTCAATAGCGGCCGCAACAAGACGCGAAGGCCCAATACCATAAGATCCCATAGAGACCACATGCTCTTTTCCATCTTGTCCCATAACTTTTGCTCCCATTGGAGCAGAATATTTAGTACCAAAGTGGAAAATATGCCCTACTTCAATACCACGCGCTGAAAGACGATTATGATCAGAAACTTTAGCCCACTCCTCTTCATTATGCATTTCTTCCGTTGCTGCATAAAAAGATGTCCATTGCTTAACAATATCATCTAAAACAGCTTTATCACTAAAATCGATTGAACTATCAGGAATGGTAAGTTCAAGAAATTGTTTATCACAGAAGATAGCACTCTCTCCTGTTTCAGCCAAAATGATAAATTCATGACTGAGTTCCCCCCCTATTGGACCTGTATCTGCACGCATAGGAATTGCTTTTAAGCCAAGGCGAGAAAAAGTGCGTAAATAAGCAACAAACATACGATTATAAGATGTTTCAGAGCCTTCATAATCAAGATCAAAAGAATAAGCATCTTTCATTAAAAATTCTCGTGCTCGCATCACACCAAAACGTGGACGAATTTCATCACGAAATTTCCATTGAATATGGTATAAATTAAGCGGAAGATCTTTATAAGAACGAACATAAGAGCGAAAAATATCTGTTACCATCTCTTCATTGGTTGGACCGTAAAGTAAATCACGCTTTTGACGATCTTTAATGCGGAGCATTTCCAAACCATAATCATCATAACGACCGCTTTCACGCCAAAGATCAGCAGACTGAATTGTAGGCATCAATATTTCTATTGCACCCGCACGTTCTTGCTCTTCACGAATAATTTTACAAACTTTATCAAGCACTTTTTTTCCCAAAGGAAGCCAAGAATAAATCCCTGATGTTTGTTGTCGAATCATTCCAGCGCGCAACATGAAGCGATGAGAAACAATTTCTGCTTCTTTAGGATTCTCTTTTAAAAGTGGAAGGAAATATTGAGAAAGACGCATTGAAATAATTAACTCCTAATCAGATCTATCATATCGGAACAATTTATCACACCCTCTATTCATCTATAGCCGCATTCTGAATACTTGCAAATATAACGATCTTATCATTTAAAAATTTATTGTGCTTTATTCTCTATTTTTCTTATTTAGCAATAAAATAAAAATGCTCTTCTCTTTTTAAATAACGTAATAGGAAAGTTCTTTTATTTTGACCGATGTAAAAAAACTGTACAGATAGGTTTTTTTTGCCAAATTTCATGAACAGCCGCTCTTACTGCACGTCGTGTTGCCTCTCGAATAAGTTCATTATTTTTCTGTTTCATGCGTGGGATATTATAAACTGTATTTTCTACGATATCTAAAAGAATATCTTTTAAACTTTCCCCCTTTCCATTACTTTCAGGTAACCCGAATGTTGTTAGACCTATATCCCCTAATAATTCATGCTTACTATTTATATGGAGAGAAATAGTAACATGACCAGCATAACTTAGTTTACGGCGTTCACGAATCCCTAATTCATCTTCATCTCCAATTAAGCAACCATCCTTATAGATGCGGCCAACAGGAACTTGATCAATAACTTCTACAGGCTCTGGTGCAAGACGTAACATATAGCCATTTCTGATATCCATAACAGTTTTAATACCCGCTTGACGTGCTAAAGTTGCCTGAGCCTTAAGATGCATTGCTTCCCCATGTACAGGGACAAGTATTTGTGGCTTTATCCAATCATACATCTGTAAAAGTTCTGAACGACGGGGATGACCTGAAACATGAACAAGTGCATCTTCATTCGTAATAATTTTAATACCCAAATCAATGAAACGATTTTGTACCTCAATAATCGCTTTTTCGTTTCCTGGAATACTTCGTGATGAATAAATAACGGTATCACCAGCGGAAAGTGCAATATTTTTCATTCCATCACGTGACAGTTTAGCCAAAGCAGCACATGGCTCACCTTGGCTCCCTGTGACAATTAAAACAAGATCTTTTCGCGAGATGTACCCATAATCATCTTCCGTTACAAATGGTGCTAAACCATTCATATAACCAAGCTCTTGTGCAACCATAATACTTCGCTTAAGGGAACGCCCAATGACAAGCACCTTACGTCCAGCAGCTTCAGCTGCAAGAGCAATAGAACGTATCCGACCAATATTAGAAGAAAAAGTTGCTATCGCAACGCGCCCTTCAGCTTTAGAAATAATCTCTGAAAGACTGGCTTGAACTTGCTGTTCTGAAGGAGAGATACCATCCCGACATGCATTTGTGGAATCACAAAGTAATGCTAAAACACCTTTTTTGCCTAAAGCACGAAATCTTTTTTCATCGGTTACAGCCCCGAGTGAAGGGGTATGATCAATTTTCCAATCACCAGTATGAATCACAGTCCCCAAAGAGGTTGTAATTGCTAAAGATACAGATTCTGGTATTGAATGGTTAACGGCTATAGCCTCTACAGCAAAGGAACCTACCTGAAAACAATCACCAGCTTGAAAAATATTGAGTAAAATTTTTTGAGATTCAAAATCTGCTTGCCTTTTACTTTCTAATAATCCTGCCGTAAAAGGCGTACAGTAAATCGGCACTTGTAACTTTGGACATAAATCAAGAACGGCCCCATAATGATCTTCATGTGCATGTGTTAAAACAAGACCCCGTATATTGTGTTTTTCACTTTCTAGAAAACGAATATCAGGCAAAACAAGATCGACACCTGGTAATTCAGAACCAGCAAAACTAATCCCCATATCAACCAGCAGCCATTCACGAAGATATTGGGGACCAAATCCGTAAGCAGCTAAATTCATCCCTATTTCACCTACACCTCCCAGAGGTAAAAAAACAAATTCACATCTATTGGCTGCAACCATAAACATCTCCCAAATCATTAAGGTATCTGATGATAAAATAATTTTTCAATAACGGCCTGCATTAACAAAATCAGCCAAACCAAAATGAACATCCCCAGCTGTTATAATGGCTGTCTGACCGTCTTTTTGCTTTATGATGCAGTTAAAATCACTATCAAGACCATCAAAAATACCCTCAATGACTTTTTCATCATTCACCACTTTGACATGTTTCCCAAGATGAGCGGAATATAAAAGCCATTTTTTTCGGATTATTTCACATCCTTTTGGTTGTTTCCAAAGAAGGTAATTTTTAGAAAAACACTCCGTCAAAACCGTAAATAATTGTTCTGCATCAATACGCAACCCGATATTCTTTAAGCTTGAAGTGGAATAGGGCGCATCTTCATAATTATATTTCACATTTATTCCAATACCAATAACCAAGGCATATTGTTGTGATGACAATTTTAAAATCTCAAGCAAAACTCCAGAGCTTTTTTCTCCTCTGAGCAAAATATCGTTTGGCCATTTTAAGCTCACAATATTGTTTGTCTGCTTTTCCTCTTTTATCAATTGTTTTATTGCCTCTGCCACACTTACTCCAGCAACAAAACCAAGTTGAGCCGCAGTTTGATGAACAATATCATCAATTAATAAAAGACTAGAATAAAGGTTCCCTTTTGGACTAGACCAAGTCCTCCCTCTTCTTGCTCTTCCCTGTGATTGTTCTTGTGCAACAATCCAAAGATTACCTTGATGACCAGTTTGCGCTTTTCGTTGCGCAATGAGATTTGTTGAATCAACACTATCGTACGCTTCAACAGTGTATCCCTGTTTTTGTGCAAAATCTGATAAAGTATAAACCATATTCATTAAAACAATGCTGTTGCTGCTTTTTCTGCTAGCTCAGCGAACCAAACTCCAAAAAGCGCGTAAAATAAAATAAAGAATACAGAAAGACCAAGACAAAATTGAAGCTCTTTCGATAAAGCAACAAAATGCGCTTGTGCATCATCAAACCACATAATTTTAATGACTCGCAAATAGTAAAAAGCCCCAACGACAGACGCTATCATCCCAACGACAGCAAGTGGCGTAAGTCCAGCGTGGACAGCAGCAGAAAAGGTATACCACTTTCCAAAAAAACCAGCCATAGGTGGTATACTGGCTAAAGAGAAAAGCTGTATTGTCATCACAACAGCCATAAACGGATTCGTCTTTGCTAACCCTGAAAGATCATAAATATTTTCAACATTTCCATTCTGAGAGCGCATTCCAAGAATAAAGGCAAATGAACCAAGCGTCATTCCAAGATAAATAGTCATATAAAGGATAACGCTTTTTATCCCAAGCATATCTCCAGCAGATAAACCAACAAGTGCATAACCCATATGACTGATCGACGAATAAGCCATTAAGCGCTTAATATTATTCTGACCGATTGCAGCAAAAGCACCCAGTATCATTGATGCAATCGCCATGAACACCAAAATTTGTTGCCATGCAGGCATCACGTTATCAACACGCCCTAGGGGAATAAAGGTCACCACAATAATACGGATGATTAAAGCCATTGCAGCAACTTTAGGGGCACCAGCAAAAAATGCTGTAATCGGTGTGGGCGCTCCTTCATAAACATCAGGTGTCCACATATGAAACGGAACAGCAGAAATTTTGAAAGCCAAACCAGCTAAAATAAAGACAATTCCAAAAATGACCCCCAATTGTACATTTTTGCCTTTTAAAGCAAGAGCAATTTCGTGAAAACCAATTTGACCGGTAAAACCATAAAGCAAAGAAATACCATAAAGAAGCAAACCTGAAGATAATGCTCCTAAAACAAAGTATTTTATACCGGCTTCAGAAGATTTTACATTATTACGATTAATCGCTGCTAAAACATATAAAGCTAAAGATTGCAGCTCTAACCCCATATAAAGCGACAGCATATTACCCGCTGAAATCATAAACATCATTCCAAGGGTTGCTAAAAGAACAAGTACTGGAAACTCAAATATATTAAACTTTTGTGCATTGGCAAAACCAACAGACATGATAAGAGAAAAGAGTGCACCAATAAGCATTAAAATTTTCATATAACGACTAAAGGAATCGATAACGAGCGCATTGGTTTGAAATGAACCATTTTTCGGAAAAATTATAAGAATAATAATGGTTGCCACAAGAATTGCTATGGCTAAACCTGTCACTGTTAAAGAAGCACGTGTATTGGAATAAACACCAATCATAAGCAGCACGACAGCTCCTAATGCAATTAAAAGCTCTGGAAGAATTAAGACTAATTGCGCTATTATTTCAGTTTGCATGTGCATTCTTCCCTTATCTAGTGCAGTTTATTGATGAGGGTTTCTACGGAAAACGCCGTTGCCTTAAGAATAGGCGTTGGATAGATACCAAAGAATATTGTAAGAATAACCAATGGATAAAGGAGGAATTTTTCTCTTAAAGAAAGATCTATTAATACTTTTAAATTCTCTTTATCCAAGGAACCAAAAACCACACGCCGATAAAGATAAAGGGCATAGGCTGCCGATAAGATAACACCTGTTGTTGCTAAAACAACAACCAATTTATTTACTTGAAAAACACCTATTAAGGTTAAAAATTCACCCAAAAATCCTGAGCTTCCAGGCAAACCAACATTTGCCATGGTGAAAATTAAGAAAACAACAGCATATTTAGGCATATTATTCACTAAACCACCAAACGCTGAAATTTCACGTGTATGCAAGCGATCATAGATAACCCCAACACAAAGAAACAATGCTGCTGAAACAATTCCATGGGATAGCATCTGATAAATAGCCCCTTGTATCCCCTGTTCATTCGCAGCAAAAATACCCATCGTTACATATCCCATATGCGCTATTGAGGAATATGCAATAAGTTTTTTGATGTCACTTTGAACAAGTGCAACCAGTGATGTATAAATAATAGCGATAAGCGATAATGTGAAAACAAAAGGCGCAAAATCTGCTGAAGCGATAGGAAACATAGGCAAAGAAAAACGAAGAAAACCATACCCACCTAATTTAAGTAAGACACCAGCTAAAATAACAGAACCCGCTGTCGGTGCTTCTACGTGAGCATCAGGGAGCCATGTATGAACTGGCCACATTGGCATTTTAACTGCGAAAGAAGCAAAAAATGCAAGCCATAGCCATATTTGCATATGAGCAGGAAACTGATAATTGAGTAAAGTTGGTATATCAAGTGTCCCAGCCTCCCAATACATAACCATAAGAGCAACCAGCATAAGCACTGAACCAAGTAAAGTATATAAGAAAAACTTTATACTTGCATAAACACGACGTGCTCCTCCCCATACACCTATAATGATAAACATTGGAATGAGGCTGCCTTCAAAAAAAACATAGAATAGCATTGCATCAAGAGCACAAAAAACACCAATAATCGCAACTTCTAGAAGAAGAAACGCAATCATATAGGCTTTTAATCTCTCTTTAACATTCTCCCAACTTGCTAAAATACAGAAAGGCAAAAGAAAAGCCGAGAGAACAACAAAAAGAATAGAAATACCATCGACCCCCATATGATAGCTAATACCACCCCCTAACCAACTGGATTTTTCAACCATTTGAAAATTTTGGTTGCTAGAATCAAATCCTATCCAAATAATTAAAGAAATAATAAAAACAAATAGAGTCGTAAAAAATGCGACATTACGTATATTATGGCGTGCTACTTCACTATCATCTTTGATAAACAAAATCAGAAGAACACCAACAAGCGGCAAAAATGTAACCGTAGAAAGAATAGGCCAATCGGTCATTAGTTTACGCCCCCGATCATCATCCATGTAATGAGCAATGCAACGCCGATAAGCATTGCAAATGCATAGTGGTAAAGATAGCCTGTTTGCATTCGAACAACTCTATTTGTAATATCAACAACACGCGCTGCAATACCATTGGGACCTAGACCATCAATAATCTTACCGTCTCCCACTTTCCAAAGAAAAGAACCAATTCTAAAGGTAGGACGAACAAATAAAAAGTTATATAATTGATCGAAATACCACTTTTGGTAAAGAAAGTGATACACTCCTGGCATAATACGCGCCATTTTCTTGGGAAGAGAGGGAGCCACAATATAAAATAAATAAGCCAACATAAACCCAAGAATCATTGCTATAAAAGGCGACCATTTTACCCAATTAAAAACATGGTGAGCATCATGAAGAATATGATTATGGCTGCTTGTAAACAATGCTCCCTTCCAAAAAGCATTATACAAATCACCAAAAAAGTAAGGTTGGAAAACGACACCAGAAAATATTGCTCCAATAGATAAAAGAAAGAGTGGAATCAACATAACTGGAGGCGATTCATGAACATGATGCATCACATCAACTGTTGCCCGTGGTTTACCATGGAATGTCATAAAGATAAGTCGCCATGAATAGAAACTTGTTAAAAAGGCAGCAAAAACAAGAAGATAAAAAGCATATCCTGAAGCAATATTATGAGATGCAAAAGCAGACTCTATAATCGCATCTTTTGAGAAGAAACCTGCAGTCCCGAAAAGTGTTCCTGGAATTCCAACTCCGGTCAAGGCAATGGTCCCGACCATCATCATCCAATAGGTGATCTTTATATGTTTGCGTAACCCACCCATTTTTCGCATATCTTGTTCATCAGACACAGAATGAATCACAGAACCTGCACCAAGAAACAATAAGGCTTTAAAAAAAGCATGCGTAAAAAGATGAAAGACAGCAGCGCCATAAGCTCCAACACCTAATGCCACAAACATATAACCAAGTTGAGAGCATGTAGAATAAGCAATAACACGCTTAATATCATTCTGCACCAACCCCACAGTTGCTGCAAAAAACGCTGTTGTTGCACCAACAATAATAATCACGGTCAAAGCAGTTGAAGAAAGTTCAAAAATTGGCGACATACGCGCAATCATAAAAACACCAGCCGTTACCATTGTAGCGGCATGAATAAGCGCTGATACAGGGGTTGGCCCTTCCATTGCATCAGGCAGCCAAGTATGTAAAAGAAATTGTGCGGATTTTCCCATCGCACCAATAAATAATAAAAGACATGTAATGGTAATTGCCGTCTGCCCATCAAATTGCCAATCTAAAAATGTCATATTTTGTATAAAGCTCTTGTCGGCAGCTTTTGCAAAAATAGAGGCAAAATCAACCGATTGGAACAAAACAAAAATACTAAAGATTCCTAAGAGAAAACCAAAGTCTCCAACACGGTTAACTACAAAAGCTTTCATTGCGGCCTTATTAGCAGAATCGCGCTGAAACCAAAAACCAATGAGTAAATAAGAAGCAAGTCCGACACCTTCCCATCCAAAAAACATCTGAATCAAATTATTGGATGTGACCAACATAAGCATCATAAATGTAAACAAAGAAAGATAAGAAAAAAAACGAGACCTTGAAGGGTCATGGTGCATATAACCAATTGAATAAATATGCACTAATGCCGAAACACTATTCACAACAATAAGCATGACAGCTGTTAATGCATCAACATGTAAAGCCCAATTAAAGCTTAAGTCACCAACAGTCATCCAATGTAATACCAATACATCAATCGCTGGAATATGACCAAGTGCAGTACTGAAAAATGCTATCCACGATAATATGGCAACAACAACCATAAAGCTACATGTTATCAATTCACTCGCACGATCTCCTATCGTTTTTCCACCTAGTGCAGCAATTAAAAAACCCAAAAGCGGAAGAAAGACAATCGTATAATACATCACTGGTTAGCCTTTCATTACATTAACATCTTCAACCGCAATGGAACCACGATTACGGAAAAAAACGACCAGAATTGCTAAACCAATGGCAGCTTCAGCAGCTGCTACGGTTAAGACAAATAAAGCGAATACCTGACCAACGAGATCATGAAGAAATGCTGAAAATGCAACAAAATTGAGATTAACTGAAAGCAATATAAGCTCAATGGACATCAAGATAATAATCACATTTTTTCTGTTGAGAAAAATTCCAGCAATACCAATTGTAAACATCAAAGCAGAAACAGTGAGATAATGTGTAATATCAATATACATCTGCATAGCCCCCCTTACATACCTTTGCCTGATTCAACTTGTTTGATTTCAATGGCACTTTCTACCGTTCTAGAAACTTGCTCCGCAATAGATTGCCGCTTTACTCCTAATTTATGACGAAGTGTTAAAACAATAGCTCCAATCATTGCAACCAATAAAATCATTCCAGCAATTTGAAAATAGAAAACATAATCCGTATAGAGAATATCACCTAATGCTTGTGTATTTGTTCGCTGCGCTAAATCTGGCATTGGTTGCGTAACATGCGTTCTCAAGACTGGAGAAAAATAGCTACTCATAAAAACAACAATCAATTCTACAGCGATAATAACACCAATAAGAGCTCCAATAGGAGCATACCGAAGAGTTCCACTCTTTAACTCAGCAAAATCAACGTCAAGCATCATAACGACAAATAAAAATAAAACAGCGACAGCTCCAACATACACAACAAGCAGAATAAGCCCTAAAAACTCTGCTCCTGCAAGTAAAAACAAAGCTGCTGCATTAAAAAATGCGAGGATTAAAAACAAAACAGAATGCACTGGATTGCGTGCTGTAATAACAATAACTGCACTTGTTAGCATAATAAAAGCAAACAAATAGAAAAATGCCGCCGCTAGATCTGTTAGCATAGGCTTCTCCTTAATTATTCAAACAATTGGTATAAACTTCATACCAGATTACAATTTATCGGAAAAATATCCGACACCTCATTTAACGATACACTTAACGATAAGGCGCATCCATCAATATATTTCGAGCAATTTCTCGCTCCCAGCGATCTCCATTCAATAAAAGTTTTTCTTTATCATAATAAAGTTCTTCACGTGTTTCCGTCGCAAACTCAAAATTTGGACCTTCGACAATAGCCTCAACCGGACAGGCTTCTTGACAAAAACCACAGTAGATACATTTAACCATGTCTATATCATAACGGACAGTTCTACGTGTACCATCATTGCGCCGTGGACCAGCTTCAATTGTAATCGCTTGAGCAGGACAAATCGCTTCACATAATTTACAAGCAATACACCGTTCTTCACCATTTGGATAGCGACGCAATGCATGCTCACCACGAAAACGCTGAGATACAAAACCTTTTTCATAAGGATAATTAATCGTGGGTTTTGGTGAAAAAAATTGACGCATAGCTAAGAAAAAAGCACTCACAAATTCCAATAGAAGAAGTGACTTTGCCGCCTGAATAAAACCTGACATCGTAAAATCTCCTCTTAAACGAAATCCGTAAACTTTAAAAAAGCAGCAGTTATCACAACCATTGCTAGTGAGAGAGGAAGAAAAACCTTCCAACCAAGCCGCATGAGCTGATCATAGCGATAACGTGGAACAAATGCTTTAACCATAGCAAACCAAAAAAATACAAAACAGACTTTTAAAACAAACCAAATGATACCAGGAACCCAATTAAGCCACCAAACATCTAAGGGAGGCAGCCAACCGCCTAAAAATAGAATGGTTGTTAATGCGCACATTAAAACAATCGCAACATATTCACCTAGAAAGAAGAGCATGTAAGGCGTTGAAGAATATTCTACCATATGACCAGCAACAAGTTCGGATTCTGCTTCCACCAAATCGAATGGAGGACGATTTGTCTCTGCAAGCGCAGAAATAAAAAATATAATAAACATTGGAAAAAGGACCAACCAATTCCAATCGAGAAAACTGTTAAAAGGAAGACCAAGAGTTGTACCAAGCCCGTGCGTTTGTTTAAAAACAATTGTTGTGAGATCTAACGAACCACTTATTAAAATGACAGTCACAAGCACAAAACCAATGGAAACTTCATAAGAAACCATTTGTGCCGCCGAACGAAGAGCTCCTAAGAAAGGATATTTTGAATTTGATGCCCATCCCCCCATAATAACACCATAAACTTCAAGAGATGAAATGGCTAAAATATAAAGCAAGCCAACATTAATCTTTGCAATCTCCCAACCCTCATTGACAGGAATAACAGCCCAAGTTGATAAAGCAAGTGTCGCTGAAACAAAAGGAGCCAAAAGAAAAACACCCTTATTTGCACCTGCAGGGATAATAGGCTCCTTAACAACAAATTTAATTAAATCTGCAAAAGACTGTAACAAACCCCATGGTCCAACAACGTTTGGTCCACGACGCAATTGTACCGCTGCCCAAATTTTTCTATCTGCATAAAGAAGATAAGCAACTAAGACCAAAAGAACGACCAAAAGAAGAAGTGTTTTTCCGATTATAATGAGTAATGGCAACAGCCAAGTCATAAAGAAATCATACATCATTATTCCTTTTCCTTTGCCTTACTTTACTGTTTGTGTAGCACGGTTTTTTGCAAGAGATGAACATTCAGCCATAACAGCAGAAGCACGTGCTATCGGATTTGTTAAATAAAAATCTTTAACCATAGAAGTAAATGCTTGACTCTCGAGAGAAACCATTTTTGAACCAAGCGCCTTAAGACCACTTATATCAGAAGGCACTATATCATCAACAGCACAAAGGTGTGGATAATCATTAAACAAGCATTGCCTTAATTGAGAAAGAGAATCAAAAGGGAGCTTTTGTCCTAAAATATCCGATAAAGCACGCAAAATAGCCCAATCTTCTTTTGCTTCACCTGGAGCAAAACCAGCCCGATTTGTCATTTGAACACGTCCTTCTGTATTCACATAAAGCCCTGATTTTTCAGTGTAAGCAGATGCAGGCAAAATAACGTCAGCAGCATGTGCACCATTATCACCATGGCTCCCAATATAAACTGTAAAAGCTTTTGTATTGGCTAATTCTACTTCATCAGCACCAAGCAAAAATAGAACTTCACAGGTTTTAAGTATATTTGCAACCCCAAGCTTAGAAGTAAAGCCTATGTCCAACCCTCCAACAATCGAAGCTGCATTATGAAGAACCCCAAACCCATTCCATGTCTCACTAAGAGCACCTATATTATCAGCTAATTTAGCAAGACTTTTTAAAACAGATAAACCTTCACTTCCTGAAACCGCTCCCTCTCCGATAAGAATAAGGGGCCTCTTCGCTTCTTTTAAGACATTAAAAAAAACATCCTCTCCACGAATAAGTGTCGTTAATGTATCACTCCCAGATCCAAGGTAAGAATAAGGATAACGTAAATCGACTTTCTCTCCAATTAATGCAATAGGAAAATTGCCCATCCGTTGGCGCTTTAAAATACGCGCATTTAAAACAGCTGCTTCATGACGTGGATTAGATCCCACAATAAGCAGTGCATCAGCCTGTTCAATACCTACAATTGTAGGATTAAAAATATAACTCGAGCGCCCAAACTCTGGCGATAAAGCCCCTCCTCTTTGACGACAATCAAAAAGCGTTGAGCCCAAAGAACTCAATAATGCTTTAAGGGCATACATTTCTTCAACAGAAGCAAGATCCCCCGCAATGGCTCCAATTTTTTCTGGAAAAATTTTAGAGATTACCATTTTAATTTTTGCAAAAGCTTCTGTCCAACTGACAGGTTGAAGCTTTCCATCTTTGCGTACATATGGCTTATCAAGCCGCTGAGTCCGTAATCCATCCCAAATAAAACGCGTTTTATCAGAGATCCATTCCTCATTTACATCTTCATTCGTACGCGGCATAATCCGCATAACTTCACGGCCGCGGCTATCAATACGGATAGCACTACCAAGCGCATCCATCACATCAATCGATTCCGTTTTTACCAATTCCCACGGACGGGCATGAAACGCATAAGGTTTTGAAGTTAGAGCTCCCACTGGACAAAGATCAATAACATTTCCCTGTAATTCAGATGTCATAGCTTTTTCAAGATACGTCGTAATTTCAGCATCTTCACCACGACCGATCAAACCAAGCTCAGAAATACCTGCAACTTCCGTTGTAAAACGAACACACCGTGTACAATGAATACACCGTGTCATAACAGTTTTGACAAGAGGTCCAATATATTTATCTTCTACAGCACGTTTATTTTCTGTATAACGAGAACAATCTCGTCCATAAAGCATTGCTTGATCTTGAAGATCACACTCTCCCCCTTGATCACACACTGGACAATCCAAAGGATGATTAATGAGAAGAAATTCCATAACACCTTCACGTGCTTTTTTTACCATCGGTGTATTGGTAAAAATCTCAGGTGCCTCACCGTTAGGCCCTAATCGTAAATCACGAACCCCCATAGCACAAGAAGCCTGAGGTTTTGGTGGACCACCCTTAACCTCAACTAAACACATACGACAATTTCCAGCAATTGACAAAGATTCATGAAAACAAAAACGTGGAATTTCTGCCCCAGCCGCCTCAGCAGCCTGAAGCAACGTGTAGTAATCAGGAACTTCAATCTCTTTGCCATCAACTTTGATATTTATCATCACCCATCCAACCTGCGGATAACCCACTTAAAATTTGCATTCGGTCGTTCTTAAAACAAAATCCTTTATTAAACCGCTTCTAAAGCAATATTTTTGCTTTGGACTACATTTCGCGTGTATTCATCAATTCTACGCTCGATTTCTGGACGAAAATTACGTATCAACCCCTGTACAGGCCATGCGGCAGCATCACCAAGCGCACAAATAGTGTGTCCTTCAACCTGTTTAGACACTTCAAACAAAAGATCAATCTCGCGTTTTTGCGCTCTTCCCTCAACCATACGCCCTAAAAGACGCATCATCCATCCCGTCCCCTCACGACACGGTGTACACTGACCACAACTCTCGTGCTTGAAAAAAGCAGCTATACGCCAAATTGCCTTGATAATATCGGTTGATTTATCCATAACAATCATTCCCCCTGTGCCAAAAGAAGACCCGACATCTCGCATCCCATCAAAATCCATGATCGCATCGATCATATCCTCACCACGAACGACTGGACAAGAAGCCCCCCCTGGAATAACTGCTAAAAGATTATTCCATCCACCACGAACACCACCCGTATGTTTTTCAATTAATTCACGGAATGAAACACCAAGAGCGTCTTCAAATGTACAAGGTGCATTAACATGCCCTGAAACCATAAATAATTTCGTTCCAACATTATTTGCTCGTCCGATTGATGAAAACCACGAAGCACCCCGCCGCAAAATCGTTGGAACAACGGCAATAGACTCTACATTATTTACTGTTGTTGGACAGCCATAAATCCCCATATTGGCAGGAAATGGTGGTTTAAGCCGAGGTTGTCCCTTTTTTCCCTCAAGACTTTCAAGAAGAGCTGTTTCTTCACCACAAATATAAGCACCCGCTCCATGATGAATAACAATATCACAAGCATGCCCATATTTCGTTTTTTTGCCAAGTAAACCCGCATCATAGCATTCATCAACCGCAGCTTGAAGCGCTTCACGTTCACGAATATATTCACCACGAATATAAATAAAAGCAACATTGGCTCCCATAGCAAAAGTAGCGATTGCACATCCTTCAATCAAAGTATGGGGATCATGCCGTAAAATATCACGGTCTTTACAAGTTCCAGGTTCAGATTCATCGGCATTGACAACCAAATAATGAGGACGCCCATCATTCTGCTTTGGCATAAAGGACCACTTCATTCCAGTAGGAAAACCAGCACCACCACGACCGCGTAAACCCGATGCCTTCACTTCATCAATGATCCAATCACGACCTTTGTCAATCATTTCTTTCAGACCATTCCAATGCCCACGCAACATCGCAGCCTTTAATGATTTGTCTTTTAAACCATAAATATTGGTGAAGATACGATCTTTATCAGCTAGCATACCCCACCTTTTTTTCTATTACCCATAGCATTTTCTGCTTTTCCTCAAATGCAATTTTTAAATATCTTTTCAAGATTTCTTACTTTTCGTTAAATGTTGCCATCATGGGTAGAATAATAAAATATTTTCTCAAGAAAAATACTTAATTATGTTCCCCATTCTTTCCTTATCCTTTTTTGGTGAAGACTTGAGAGATCTTTTTTTCTTTCTCATCATCAATAAGAGATGTTAAACCACTAATTGGCTCCGACGATTTACGACTATTTTGCGGACCAACCTCTATCTCAGAACCCTTACCTGCTTCAAATGCATCAATAATTTCTTCAAGGCGTTCAGCTGTAAGATCTTCATAAGTATCTTTAAAAATCATAACCATCGGAGCATTCACACAAGCACCAAGACACTCCACCTCTTCCCATGATAAGGTTCCATCCTGATTGGTCGCAAAAGGTTCATGATGAATTTTTTTCTGACAAACTTTAATCAATTCATCAGAACCACGTAACATACAAGGCGTTGTACCACAAACTTGAATATGCGCTTTTGTTCCAACAGGCTTAAGCTGAAACTGAGTATAAAAAGTAGCAACTTCTAAGACACGGATATATGCCATAGAAAGAATTTGAGCGATATGTTCAATTGCAGCACGTGTCACCCAACCATCTTGCTCTTGTGCACGCATTAATAATGGAATGACAGCTGATTGCTCACGCCCGACAGGATACTTTTCTATAGTATTTTTTACCCATATTTGATTTTCTTTTGTAAAAGAAAACTCTGCGGGCTGATAGATATCATCTGCAAGACGGCGTACGGACATTAGCGATCAACCTCCCCAAAAACAATATCAATCGAACCCAAAATAGCTGTAGCATCTGCTAACATATGACCTCTGGTTAAAAAATCCATAGCTTGGAGATGAGCAAACCCAGGAGCACGCAACTTGACACGATAAGGCTTATTGGTTCCATCAGAAACAAGATAAACACCAAACTCACCCTTCGGAGCTTCCACAGCAACATATACTTCTCCAGGAGGTGTATGAAAACCTTCCGTATAGAGTTTAAAGTGATGAATCAGTGCTTCCATCGAGCTTTTCATTTCACTCCGCGTCGGTGGTACAATTTTGCGATCCAAGCTCGAAACTGGTCCATTTTTTTCAGTACTCAGTAAACGTTCCACACATTGGCGCATAATTTTCGCTGATTGACGCATTTCTTCCATACGAATAAGATAGCGATCATAACAATCGCTATTTTTACCTATAGGAATATCGAATTCCATTTCATCGTAACATTCATAAGGCTGACTTTTACGCAAATCCCATGGAACACCAGCTCCACGAATCATAACCCCAGAAAAACCGCGTGCCCAAGCTTCATCAATACTTACAACGCCAATATCCACATTACGCTGCTTAAAAATCCGATTTGGGGTCACAAGCGCATCAAGTTTTCCGAGAGAAACAAGAAATGGATCAATAAAATCACCAATATCCTCAACTAAAGATTCTGGTAAATCTTGATGCACGCCACCAGGACGAAAATAATTTGCATGAAGACGAGCACCACAGGCACGCTCATAAAAAATCATCAATCTTTCACGTTGCTCAAATCCCCAAAGCGGTGGTGTTAAAGCACCAACATCCATTGCCTGTGTCGTTACATTAAGCAAATGATTAAGAATACGCCCAATTTCAGAAAACAAAACACGTATTAATTGCCCTCTTTTAGGAACTTTTATATCTAATAACTTTTCAATAGCAAGAACAAAAGCATGTTCCTGATTCATAGGAGCAACATAATCCAAACGATCTAGATAAGGACCAGCTTGGAGATAAGTCTTTGTTTCCATTAATTTTTCAGTACCGCGATGCAACAACCCAATATGTGGATCTACACGCTCAACAACTTCACCGTCCAGCTCCAGAACCATGCGCAAAACCCCATGCGCGGCAGGATGCTGCGGACCAAAATTGATATTAAAGTTTCGAACATTGACCTCAGCCACAATCAACCCCTTGCTTTTTAAAAAACTTCATATCAAATATCAAAAAATCTATCACGCTAAAAAATATTTAATTATTTAAGAAATACAGTACCCTAATATAATGCCTTATCAAAACCAATATTATTTTTTTTCATCTGCTTTCCCATCACATGGCAAAGTATACTGTCCTCCTTCCCAAGGAGAAAGAAAATCAAAATTACGCATCTCTTGGCGCAAAACAACAGGCTCATAAATCACCCTCTTTGCTTCATTATCATAACGGCATTCAACAAATCCTGTCACAGGAAAGTCTTTGCGTAAAGGATATCCTTCAAACCCATAATCTGTTAAAATCCGTCTCAAATCCGGGTGTCCTGAAAATAAAACCCCATACATATCATACGTTTCACGTTCATACCACTCTGCGCCAGGATAAACCGTACAAGCTGAAGCAACAGGAGTATTTTCATCCGTACGAACTTTTACACGTAAGCGTAAATTCTCACGAGGAGATAACAATTGGTAAGAAACATCAAAGCGCTTATCGCGAAAAGGATAATCCACACCACTAATGTCTGTAAGATTAATAAATTGACAGCGAGGATCATCACGAACAAACATTAAGACATCGATAATTGCATCAAGACGTGCCACAATGGTCAATTCACCAAAAGCAAGAACAGTCTCTTCAAGCTTATTTTTTAATTTGTTTTCCAAATAAGCAGCAAGCTCAACCAATGTTTCATCCACCATGACAAGAAAACTCTCTATCGCTCTATGGATCCGGTACGACGGATTTTTTTCTGTAGCAACAATATGCCGTATAATAATGCCTCTGCTGTAGGTGGACACCCTGGGACATATATATCGACAGGCACGATACGATCACATCCCCGCACTACTGAATAGGAATAATGATAATATCCCCCACCGTTTGCACATGATCCCATAGAAATCACATAACGTGGCTCTGGCATCTGATCGTACACTTTTCTTAAAGCAGGAGCCATCTTATTTGTTAGAGTACCTGCCACCACCATCACATCTGACTGGCGGGGTGAAGCTCGTGGTGCATATCCAAAACGCTCATTATCATAATGAGGCATTGAGCATTGCATCATTTCGATAGCACAACAAGCCAAACCAAAACTCATCCACATTAAAGAACCGGTACGTGCCCAAGTAATCAAAGCATCTGCCGAGGTAACTAAAAACCCCTTATCTGATAATTCAGCATTGATATCACGAAAAAACTTATCGTCAGATCCTATCAGCCCACCAGTATTTGGATCAATGATTCCTTTTGGTTTTGGAGCCTCAATCGTTGAATTATTAGATCTTAATTCCATTCAAGGGCTCCTTTTTTCCATTCATATATAAATCCAATAGTCAAAATCGCTAAAAACACAATCATCGACCAAAAGCCAAACATACCTATTGATTCGAATGAAACAGCCCAAGGAAAAAGAAATGCAACTTCAAGATCAAAAATAATAAATAAAATTGACACCAAATAGAAACGAATATCAAACTTCATGCGTGCATCACTAAATGAATTAAACCCACATTCATAAGCCGATAATTTTTCAGGATCGGGGGAACGATATGCTACAATGTAAGGTGTAATCAACAAAACCCCAGCAATAACCGCTGACACAATAATGAAAATCAAGACTGGCAAATAAGAGCTCAATAAATAAGCCATAACCCTCTTCCATCGTAACGAAACGCCTGAGTTTAACACAATGATTCAATATTGCGAGACCAAACAGACAAATTTAACAATCGCTCTATTAACTCTATTCATACTGCTTCAAAGGCATACAGAGCGATACTTTTCTTATCGGCATAGGTAACGCAGAGCAAAGAAAGACGCAAGCCCTATTCTTATAAACCATATAAAAAGAAAGAAAAAACATATTTATTCCCAATCAAACACTCCACCACATCACTCATAGCATATGGATATTTTAAAAAGGAAATTTCATAAGGAATCACAAAATGGCGCGAGTGACGGGGCTCGAACCCGCGACCTCCGGCGTGACAGGCCAGCACTCTAACCAACTGAGCTACACCCGCGCATTTTTTTCGAACCAATTTAATTTGGTACAAGCGGTCGTGTAAGGGGTTCATGCGTTCATGTCAAGAAGGATTATGCATTTTTAAAAAAAATTATCAAATCCCATCTTTATTCTTGCGTTTAGAAAAATTCTTCCTTAAATAGTCTCCATTCAATTGCTGATCATTGCATTGGGCGATTAGCTCAGCTGGTAGAGCGCCTCGTTTACACCGAGGATGTCGGGAGTTCGAGTCTCTCATCGCCCACCATATAGCTTTATATTCCTATTAAGTTTTTGATTCTTCATATATTTTTAAAAGATAAGGGATGCCTAAATAAAGTTAGTGGAATATGGTTTTTACTCTTTCCTTTACAAAGCGCATTCTTTTTGCCAGCTTTCTCTAACAATTTTTTAATAGTTCTAAATCTTCTTGTGAAATAATGTTTATCAGTCTAGCAAACATACCAACAGCTTCACATCTAAATGTATCAGAAGGCTTTATAGTGAAACTTTTACAATAAGAATCCGATTCTCTTTTCAAAATTTCTGCTACCTCTTGATCTAAACCATAAAGCTCTATGATCTTTTCCTCCAGTCCTACAGGAACAGATTTTTTGCTAATCTCGACAGAAGATAAAAATCCTACAGATATATCTAATTTCTTAGCCATATCTAAGAAGTGTTCGGAGTGATCAATGCGAAGTTTCCGTAAAATTTTACCAAAGGGTGTAAGTATTTAAATAAAACGCGTAAGGGTATAAGCTTTACGGCATAAACTGAGAAAATTATCCACCAATAATATGTTTCACGCAATCAGCAATGTGATTTACCTTCTTTGCATTAGCAGCAACTCCATTAAATTTTTTTATAATCCAATCAGCTCCTGTTCCAAGGTGTGTAATCCATGTTTTTTGAACAATAGGCTCAACAGCCCTCACAGTTTCTTCAGTAAATGTAGTTAATTCCAGAAATCTTTCACAAACAATTCGAGGCGCTTCAAAATCATTTGCTTCATTACGTACGGTAAACAAATTATCCAAATTATCGTCGTTAATAAGATAAGGGGAATGCGTCGAATAAATTACTTTATTGCCTTTTATGCTCGATAACGTTTGTAAGGAGCTTAATATTTTTCTCTGTGGATGAATACGTAAATTATTTGCTGGCTCATCCAATAAAAAAACTATTCCATTTTTGCTTCTATGCCTGCGAACTTCTGTAAGAACTTTAAAACAAAAAAACCAACGAAACCCTTTACTTCTCTCATGTAAATAAAAAAAGAGGTTATTTGCTTTAATTTGTAAACAATAATCTACAAAACCACTGACAGTATCGTGATCACTATTAGATTTTTCTATTATACAATAATCAAAAAGGCTCTTCCCTTCAGTAATATCCACCCAACCTTCCTTCACTACTGACTTCAAATAACCATTGATCAATCCTATACGCTGCTTAACAGCATCGTTGTCATCACAATCGACAATATCTTCCTGAAAACTAATACCAAGATTTTTTTCTTATTTTGTACTCGATTGGATGAGCCATAAACATACCGACATACTTGGCTCGCATCTCCAAGACAAGTATGGGCACTTATGGGATTCATGATCACTCTCCACCATTCTTTCCACCAGTTACTGCCAGCAGGTATTGTCTCATAAGTATAGCCATTACCGCCAATAATTCTGCTTACAAAGTCATATCTATTCCCATCAAAGCCAATAATAATTTGTTTGCCGTCACTCACATACCCTAACAGACCGGATGCAACTAAAACATTAAAGGCTGGTCCATAGAGATTGATAGTCGTGTTTTCGTTGGCTATACCGTGAACACCTTCTTGTATGACAGATACAAGATATTGATTTATAATGATAATCTAGCTCTGTTCATATTGAATTAGACCCTCGAATAACGTAGGATTCTCTCATTTCAAATCTGTTTATCTTGAATCAATCAAAACCACTTACTTGCACACCACAAGCGGGGTTGATGTGTGGGTAAAAATTGTACAAGAAAGGAGTAAAAATGGTTCTTATGAATCGTCTTAATGCAAGGGCTGTCGCAACATTGGGAGCTGGTAAATATAATGATGGTGCCGGCTTGCTTCTTCACAAACGTAAAGATGGTGGTGCTCAATGGCTTTATCGTTATACCATTCATGGTCGGCGCCGCGAAATGGGCTTGGGAGCGTTGCGAGATGTTTCTTTAAAACAAGCCCGTGAATTGGCAACTAGGTGGCGGGCTGTTTTACGTGAGGGGCGTGACCCTATTAAAGAACGCAACAAACAAAAGCGTGAGGCAATGCGCAATCTCCATTATTTAAAAGATATTGCTCTAGATGCTTTTGAAAGCCGTAAAGCTGAATTAAAGAATGATGGTGAGTCTTGTAATTGGTTTTTACATTTACGCCTCCATATTCTCCCTAAATTAGGCTGTCTGCCCGTTTCAGAGATTACGCAAACAGAGATACGCGATACCCTTGCCCCTATTTGGCATACAAAAGCTGGAACTGCTCGAACAGCACTAATGCGTCTTAATCTTTGTCTCAAACATGCGGCTGCATTAGGGTTAGATGTTGATTTACAAGCTGTAGAAAAAGCACGCGCTCTCTTAGGCAAACAACGTCATAAAAAACAAAGCTTACCAGCCATGGATTGGAGAGATGTGCCGGCTTTTTACCAATTTCTCTGCAAAACAACAACTATAAAACATTTAGCTTTGCGTCTGCTTATCCTGACAGGCGTTCGTACCAACCCTTTGCGTCATATTCGTGAAGATCAGATTGAAGATGATATCTGGACAATCCCTGCTGAAAATATGAAAGGCAAGCGTGATGTCACAACAGAGTTTCGCGTCCCCCTATCATCTGAAGCAATAAAAGTAATTGAACAAGCCCGCTGTATCTCTAAAAGTGATTTCATCTTTTCACTTACCGGTCGTGGTCCTCTTTCACATACGATGATGGCGGCGTATATGAGAAAAAATAAAATTGAAGCTTGCCCCCATGGTTTTCGCTCTAGTTTACGCGATTGGCTAGCAGAAACAACCGATGCCCCCTATGAGGTCGCTGAAACTATTCTAAGTCATACAGTCGGAGGACAAGTAGAGCGCTCCTATCGTCGTACTGACTATCTAGAACAGCGCCGTGTCTATATGGATAAATGGGCGGCTTATGTCACGGGTCAAACCTAAAATATGGGGTGAATAACCCCATTATCTGTGGATAACTTTAGCTCTCTTGTCTCTCATTCTTTCTCAATAAGATTCATCACGTATCACATCAGAAATTGTATAATAAAATATTGTTTTCTATGAATAAAACATCTTTCTAAATGAACCAAAATGTGGTTAATAAATAGTTATGATTTGTTACCATTTTTATAGTGAAAGGATTTTAATATGACAGAAAATGATATTCTTTTAACTGACCGTGAAAGTGCAAAATTGCTTCATATGAGTGTTTCAACATTCCGCCGTCATGTAACCAATGGCTCTCTCCCAAAACCTTTAAAATTTGGCTTTTTATCCCGTTGGTTACAATCGGATCTTTTGAATGTCATCGAGCAAGCAAAACAGCAACGTTATAACGACGCGGCATAAAAAAAACCTTATCACGTAAGGACGGACAAGGCTTTCTCTGCTGAAGCAAGACTTAAGGTTTGCATTCAAGTTGTTCTGAATGCTTTTTACAATAAGGGCTATTTAAGCGTCTCTCAACACTTCGCTGAGGCATGACAG
>NZ_JBHIRI010000003.1:127078-191744 GCF_042197005.1 Bartonella sp. AA78NXGY | reverse complement strand
TGGAGCAGTCGCCATGACCGTAGAAAGATAGAATATTTTTTTATAGTCTTGCCAAACAAGAGAAAGCTGCTTTTTATCAAACATTCTGCTGCTTTTTATTTTTGGGAGATCTGTTTTAAGGCAATATCGCGTTCATTCAACACGCATTTCAGTTCCTTTTTCACGCGACAATAAAGCCTCGCACGCTTGATAAACAGGTAATAAATGACAACGATTGGCGCCCATATTAAAACACCTAAGAGCGTAAAGAACAGGAAAGAAATGGCTATTAATGTTATAAGACTACTCGTCATTTTGTCCCCCTTCCACATTCTGCATACGCATTGCCTGATCGCGTTGTTGTATCGCTTCTTCCAATTGTTGAAGTATTTTGTTCAATTTTCTCGTTAATTTTATACACATGATCCCAATGATCGGAAAAAAGAGAAGAACCCCTAACCATATAAGGCTCAACAGCTGCATGATAAAGGCAACATTATCATTTTTCCACCATACAAAATTTGCGATAGAGAAAGCAGATTGCAAAACAGAAAAGAGAATAAGGATAAAAAAGATTATTTTACATTCTTTTGAATAAAAAGGCAGAGATTCTTTGAAGTTAAGAAAGCGCATTTTCGCATCAAGGGTCTTATGGGCGAGATTGTGTCTTTTCATTTCTCCCCGATCATTGCGCAATTGTTGTATGGCTTGCTTTTGTTGCGTCGTACTCTTTTTCAAGCCTTGAGCGAGTTTAAAAGATAACCTGATATATTTGATCAACAGGTAAGGAAACCTGACCATAACCATAACCATTAAAATGGCAATGATAATGAACCCTAAAAAAACCAAATGCTGCATCATAATGCTCCCTTTTTTTCCCTATCGCATTGATGTGAAATCATCATTTTTATTTTCTTCTCAAGCAAATGTTTCTAATTCCTTTACTGTTTCTTGCACGCCATACTGAAGAAAACTATGGAGAATTAAAATGACAGGTAAAGAAACAACAATACATGTCCAGACCCAAAACAGCAGTCGCATGACAAAATCAATAATGTGAAGCACTATCATAGGCACGTAATTGTGCAAAAAAACCGCAGATTTTGGAAGAAAAGCTGAAAAAACGACAACACCTGTGCTAAGTGCAACCATAACGAAGGCGATAGAAAAGATCATAAAATAATCTTTTTTTGAGAGAAGCAAAGATTCTTGAAAAGAAAAGGCACGCAACTGTGTTGTAAGAACTGTCCTCTGTCCTCTACCCTCTGCCTGATTATGCCTCAAATTCTGCGCTGCACCCTTTTTTAATTTTCGCTGCGTCACCAATAACAAGATTGTCCGTTTTATCAACGAATAATAAAGTGCAACGATTGTCACCACGGTAGAAAGGAATACCATAAAAATTGCAGAACAAATAAAAATTGTCGTCCCTACGGCAGTCAACATTCCAATGATTAAAGAAGCGGTCACTTTCCCCCCCTATTGTCTTCTGTTAAGAGATTGGTTGTCTAGCTGTTGCTGCTCTGGCAAGGTTTCCCATTGTAGCATCATTTCCTTCACATCCCGTTTAAATACGGCGTTAAAGACAAAAAAGAGCGGACAAAAACCAAAAAGAACGCCAAAAATCATTTGCGGTAAGAGACATAAAAAAGCCCAAACACTATTCCACCCCGCATCAAGAACATGCTGAATTATAGGATTTTGGAAAGGGTGTTTAAGACTTTCCTGAAGTCTTTCCTGAAGACTTTCTTGTTTCATTTGTCCCAGTGCTTGGAACTGTTCCTTGGATATAACGTGAAAAAATTCCAAAGGGGTCATATAGGCAGACGCGGAAAAAAGCACCAACAAGAGGATAGCCAAACAACAAATGATGATATAATCGCCTGTTGAAAGCATCATCCATTTTTTGAAAGTTGCCGATTGATCCAACACTGGCTGCGATACAAAAGCCTTATCTCCCTTATGGGCAGATTGGTGTTGTGATTTATCTTCGATCATACGGATACTCCCCCACTTCTAAAATTCCCACTCTTCAATATTTGATAGCACGCCACCAGCGCGGTAAATTCGCTTAGCACCCTTCTCAGAGTAATGCAAGTACTATAAATCCCCTCTACGTATTTTGTTTATTTGCCCTATACGCGCTTATACATGAAGCACTATACGTGAGGTGCTTACAAGCCACCCCCCTCCTTTTCCCAAGGTGGTGCCCCCATCTTGAAAGCCAAGCACGCGGCCAAGATCAACCTCAGTCCCAAATCAACCTCATTCATTGCCTCATCGAAAACTTCCTCAAGTACACGACACGCCCTACGCTTACCTCTTCCTCAAGAAATTTCAATCCCTTTGCCTTAAAATCCACCCCTTTGCCTCAATGCCTCGTTGTCAATCTGGCCCCCCAAAATGATAAAGCCCTAAAATGATAAGGATTAATCATTTGGCAAGCCGCCGCATGGATACCAGCGTCTCTCACAATTCCATAACCAAATTGCACAAAACCTTTTTCATCCAGAGAGAGAAACTGTCCTTCACGGTCTCGTAAATAAATAGATGTCCCTCTTTTCTTTCAATTTCCCCCTCTACCCCAGGCTCTTTAAAAGCACTGTTACACTTTCTATGGAGCAAAACGTGTGCTTTTGGCGCGTCTTCTCTATGCGTCTTACCTCTCCACCTGCAAGAAAATGGGCTCTTCTTCCCCAAACACCAGAATATCTTTTGCTTTAAGTATAGATTTTTCGCTCTCAATATCGCTTGGTAAAACACATTTTTATGCTTGATAAAAAGAAAATAAGTTACAAGATTTTCTCTCTTTAAGAGAACAGAAACAGCAAGTGAAACCCAAGAGCAGCCCCTCTTCACTTTCCCCTCAGCACTCAAGCAAGGATCCTACTCAAGCAAAAGCCCCACTCAAACAAAAGCCTCAACTCAAGCAAGAGCCTCAATTTTTCTCAAAACACGACACAAATATAAAAAAGCATAAAACGAGAAGTGCACCCCATGCTCCTTAATGAACAAGTCAAAAGCAAGGCTCAACGAAAGCCTCTCTTCACTTTTTCCCCTCGCTCATTTTCCCCTCGCTCACTTTCCCCTCGCTCACATCGTATAATATGACGGGAGCTCCTTTCTGCTCAACCTCTTCTTCTAATTGCCGTATCATTTTGTTCAACTGACGGGTCACGATAAAACGCATAATAAAAACAATCGGTAAGAATAAAAAAGTACAGGCAAGCAGCCATGCCAGTGGCTCGAATACGACAAGAGAAACAAAGTCCTGCCCTCTCCATATCTTAACGACAACAGTTATAACTATTGGAGCAGTCGCCATGACCGTAGAAAGATAGAATATTTTTTTATAGTCTTGCCAAACAAGAGAAAGCTGCTTTTTATTTTTGAGAGATCTGTTTTAAGGCGATATCGCGTTCATTCAGCACGCATTTCAGTTCCTTTTTCACGCGGCAATACAACCGCGCACGCTTGATAAACAGGTAATAAATGACAACGATTGGCACCCACAATAAAACATTTAAGACCATAAAGAACAGGAAAGAAAAGGCCATTAATGTTATAAGACTACTCGTCATTTTATCCTCCACGCCCATTCTTCATACGAATTGCCTGATCGCGTTGTTGTATTGCTTCTTTCAATTGTTGAAGTTTTTTGTTCAATTTTCTCGTTAATTTTATACACATGATCCCAATGATCGGAAAAAAGAGAAGAAGCCCAAACCATAGAATGCTCAACAGCTGCATGATAACGCCGACCATATCGCTCTTCCACCATACCAAATTTGCGACAAAGAAAGCAGATTGCAAAACAGTAAAGAAGATAAAGATAAAAAAGATTATTTTACATTCTTTTGAAGAAAGAGGCAGAAATTCTTTGAAGTTAAGAAAGCGCATTGTCGCATCAAGGGTCTTATGGGCGAGATTGTGTCTTTTCATTTCTCCCAGATCATTGCACAATTGTTGTATGGCTTGCTTTTTTTGCGTTGTACTCTTTTTCAAGTCTTGAGAGAGTTTAAAAGATAACCTGATATGTTTGATCAACCGGTAAGGAAGCCGGATCATAACCATAAACATTACAATGGCAATGATGGTGAACCCTAAAAAAGCCAAAAATTTTATAACAATAGTCACGTGTTTCCCCTATCGCATTGATGTGAAATCATCATTTTTATTCTCTTCTCAAGCAACCATTTCTAATTTCTTTATTGTTTTTTCCACGCCATAATGAAGGAGACTATGGAAGATTAAAATGACAGGTAAAGCGACAACAATACACGCACAAAACCAAAACAGCAGCTGCATGCCAAAAACGCCAACCTTAAACAATAGAGGCATATAATTGTGTAAAAAAATCACAGATTTTGGAAAAAAAGCAAAAAAAGCGAGCAAAACTGCGAAAACCACAATCACAATGAAAGCTAGAAAAAAGATGATATAATAATCTTTTCTTGAAAGTTCCAAAGATTCTTGAAAAGAAAGGGGGCTGAACTTTATTGCACAAACTGTATTTTGTCCTATGCTGACTTTCTGATTATGCCCCAAATTCTGTAATGCACCCTTTTTTAATTTCCGCCGCATCCCACACAACAATATTGTCCGTTTTATCAAAGAATAATAAAGTACCAAGATTGTCATCAGAGTAGAAAAAAGTATCATGATCTCCCCGAGAAACATGACAGTACTCCACCATACTGTAGTCAAAATTACAAAAGTACTTATAAAAGAAGCAGCCACTTATTTTCCTATTGTGTTCTGTTGAGAAATTGGTTGTCTAGCTGTTGCTGCTCTGGCAATGTATCCCACAGCTTCATCATTTCCTTCACCTCCCGTTTAGAGATAGCGTTAAAGACAAAAAAGAGTGGAAAGAACACCACAAGAACACCAAAAATCATTTGCGGCAAGAGACATAAAAAAGCCCAAACACTATTCCATCCCGCGTCACGCAAAAACACGATTGCAGGATTATTTTCAAAAGGCTGTTTCAAGATCTCCTTAATCATTTTTCGAAGATCTCCTTGTTCCATTTGTCCCAGTGCTTGAAACTGTTCTTTGGATATAACGTGAAAAAACTCCAAAGGATTCATATAGACAGTCGCGGCAAAAAGCACCAACAAGAGGATAGCCAAACACAAAATGATGACGTAATCTTTTCTTGAGAGAGCCGTCCATTTTTTGAAAACCGCACACTGATTTAACACGGGCTGTGACGCAAAAGCCGTATTTCCCTTATGGGCAGATTGGTGTTGTGATTTATCTTCGATCATACGGATATTTTCTCACTTCTAACATGCCCACTCACTCTTTGAGAACATGCAACCAGCAAAACCGGTTTATCTAGCACTCTTTTCACCATGAAACACGCGCTATAAGCCCCTTTAAGTCTATTTTTAAAATTTCTCATACGTGACAACATACAATCCCTAAACCTTACAAGCACAAATGCCATTGTATCCTCTTATCTATTACCCACACTTCAAAAGACAATGTTTCACAAAACTCAACAAGCAAAAATATTCAATCTAAGAAATATCTGATGTGTAAAGTTTACAAACAATACACTGATTTATAACAATTTATTGTTTTTCATATTAAATGAGAACCCTAAATACCGTAGGATTGTCTTATTCCAAACCTATTCCATATTAAATCAACCCAAACCATGTCTCTTGTGCGTTACAAGCAGAAAGAGCCATATAGAGTAAAACATTAAGAAAGGATGATAAATGCCTCTAAGGAAGCGCCTCAAATGCCAAGAGCTGTCCGCAACAATGAGAGCTGGCAAAATGTGTGATGCTATAGACTTTCTTCTTCACAAGCGTAAAAATGGAAGTGTGCAATAGATTTTATATTATTCAAACTTTATATGGATTTCATTGGGGACTTTATCGTTATACCCTTCATGAGCACCCTTGCAAAATGGGCAAAAGAGAGCCCTAAGACATGGCTCTTTAAAAAGCAACACAACACAAAACAAAGTCAAACAAGCAATCGATTATCCAGTATAAAAAACGTGCGACAAACAACCTTAATCCTCATTTGAAAGCTTCTTAATCAAAAAGGCTTCATTTTAAAAATTCTTCATTAAAGATGAAATATCTCACAGCCCCTACATTTGTATAGCCCCTACATTCATCAAGGCATCTCTTATAAAAGCATCTTTTTATAAAGGCATTTTCTTCTTATAAAAACAGCCTCTTTCGATAATGCATTCCGTCCTTTAAACGACATCCCCTCGTCTTATGATGAGATCCATTAAAACGGAAAACTTATACTCTATAAAGGATACTTACAAAGGATACACCAAACAAAATAGCGAGATCATTCACAGTTTATTTTAAGCCGATAAACGATATTTTATTTGAAAATATAGGGCATCTTATGCTATTATAATAGAATGCGGAGGTTTGCTTTTTGCCGCTCTCTGCCACTCAACAGAAGACAATATATCTCCTATAAAGGATAAAAGTATGCTTAACAGCGTGATGTATATCAAATATCTTGGGAAAGCGCCCAACAACAAAAAAATAAGAGAACCCAAATAAAAAGCTTCCAACTTAAGAAAACAATGACCTTTCAAAAGTGGAATTGAAAAATTTCCACAAAGCGCTCGTGAAAAAAGAGACAAATAATCCCATTAGAAAAAACTTCCTATTAGAAAGACGATGACATGCCCTTGAAATCCATTGTTATTTTTTCATTCACATTTGACAAAAATTTTCCTTCAATCTCTCAAGAACAGTTAAGAAATATTTAGAAAGCAAATAATCCGCTAGCAATAAAAAAATAAGCATGACAGGGGCGGAAGATAAGACTGATAGGGATAAGATAAAAAAGGTAAGAAACCACCTTAAAGATGATTTTTTCGCCCCACACCGTTGCTTTTCTTTGCATTTAAAACGCCTTTAGTATCGTTTGTTTTTTGATCTGCAACGGCTGATATTTCCCGGTATTTGCTCACTCCCCCCCAGTATTTTCCCCCTTTTAAGTATTTTCCCCCTCTTAAGTATTTGCTCCCCCCAATATTTGCGCCAAGTGCTTTTTACATCACTGTCCCCCATCAACAGACAGTTTCTTTTTCATTCAAATGGTTAAGTTCATGAAAATACGTAAAAAACGCGGTAGATCGAAAATAACAGGAAAGCGAGAGCCCAATAGCTGTATTTCACGTGCCCAAAATTCCAGCGAATCTGCGCTTCAATCTGCGATTGAAATGCGTGCAAAACACTTTGGTTTAAGCTTCGAAGAAGCGAAAAATCCGCTTGTCGGAACCTATATTGGGCGTCTTTGTTTGCTTGGCTATAAAGAGGCTTCATCAGGCATCAGTAAAGAGCAATATGACACGGCGCAACAATACTTGCAAATTAGAAACGACTATTTATGTGCAAAAGGTTTACCAAACGGTTATTATGATGGTTTTACGCACAGCGCATCAGATGAGAAAGCAAAAAAGCAATGGATCCAAAGAGCAACGGAACACTATGAAGCTATGCAAGAAGCGATTAAAGAAGCACAATATCTACATCGTCAACACAACTTTCATGCGGCATTACACTATCTTGTTATAGAAGATCAACCGCTGCCTAATCTTGTTGGCTCGTTGCGTATTATTCTTGATGCCCTTTATAAACATTTTGACAGTTCTACCCAAAAGAGCCTTGGCTAAAACACCCATCATTTCCTCCCCCTCACAGGATAAAGATTCTCCCCCTTCTTTTATAACATGCCTCTTTATAACCAGCGCCTTTATAAAGTCCCCCTTTGGCAAGTGACACTTGAGATCCACTGAGCATGCCCTTTCATAAAATTTCATGGGATTGACAAGCTTAAAGCGCACAACAAACAAGCTTAAAAATATCCACCACGCCCTTTAAAAAATACTTCAACTGTCAAAGAGACTTAACCTTATACCTACCAGTGCCTCACTTAATCCATGCCTCAAAGGACAATATTTCACGGCATATTCACGGCATGGAACGGCATATTCACGGCATGGACAGGATAAATATTGCCCCCTCTTTAAAAAACAGCAACATTCTTCCCTCTACCCCCATTGTAACAAACCACCCTCATCATACAATTCACCCAATATCGCAACATCCTTAGCTCTTCAGACAATTCATTATCGTCATTTTACGTCTTTTCTTGTACAATTCTATATGGCTCTTCTGATCTTATGACGGACAAAAACTATGGCTTTTATTTCAGCATAATCTGGTTTTCTCATTCAAGATAAATAATGATAAAATATCCACTATAAATCAATAGCTTATCATTAAAACAACCCGTTGATTTTTGACACAATTAAAAGCATCATCCCTTAAACGAAAGAAAAAGCCCCTACCAACAATCTCCTCCCTCATCAACAACTGCACCGATAACCCTCCACACCTATCACACCACCACTAATACGACAGCCAGCACAGCCCCAATCACCCCCACAAATCGCCAACACCTAAAGCTTTGCCCCGCAACACCTTCCAACCACCGCCTTCCTAATTCCATCAATAAAATACCACGGATTTCAAAACCACAATTCTCCCTTCATCTTGTCCCCGCCTTTCTCAAAGGAGAAAATGTTTTTTGCCACATCAAAAACTTTTCCATTAAAACAATATATTTTGCTGCATAGCCAATGAATGAGCTTTTTTCTGTAGATTTTTTCCCGCGATAAAGGAGGAAAAATAATCGTTTTGCGGTTGACAGAATATGAAAAATCGTATTTAATGGTAGATGCGGTAAGGGGTTTTCTGCGTCCAGATTTCATCATAAAATTTTCGCATTATCATAGACTGTTATAAAACAGTGTGTTTCGCGACAATGTTTAAAACTTTACGGTTTGAAGGTATCTTTCGTCCTTTTCTGACTGTTTTCTTTTGCATTACACAATTTGCATCACCAACAGCCCCATAATTTTGAGATTTTCAAAACAAGTGGTATTCAATAAGGGCTCTCAATAGAACGCCCTAATAATCCCCCCATAAAATACCAATATCATACATCACAGCAATGATGAGCAATACACGCATAAAAATATGAAAACGGCATTATTATGCTCTCATCGCCTCACCTTTCAAGATGCAAAGGCTTGTTTTTCAAAACATTGTTTAGCCAGAATTGAAGAAGATAATATCACTTATCGATCATCAACATAGAGGCTAAGATTATGAAGCCACAAGATTCTCCCCCACCACATTCCTCACAAACCCCAGAAGGTGCAAGTGCACCTGAAGGGACGCATGCAAATGCATCATTAGACACTCTTACTGCACATTTAGAACGGCTTAACATTGAAAAAATAAAAAACACCCCTTTTAATCGTGCGGAATTAAAAGATATTATTGCCGGTTTAGAAAAGCATAATGCCGATGGCAGTTGGATCAAAAATTATTATGATATTCTAGATCTGTACATGATGCCAGCCTTGGTCGATCAAGCAAATCGTAAATATCCAGAGATGAATCTCAAACTTACAAGCCCCCCTGACGGCTTTGCCCTTGCTCTCAAAGAAACGCTCGAAAAGGGCATAAAATCTTCTAGGCTGATCGTTAACGCACAAGATAGGGGAATTCATTTTGCGGTTGTCGATCATCAAACCATTGATAATAAAACATCTTTGATCTTTTTTGAACCGACCTTACTGCGTGACACGCTTCCCGCATTACTTGCATTAAGAACGCGACAATCCATTGAACATCACCAATTTCCGAATATTCATTTTGCCATGGTAGAAATGGATATTCAACGAAGCTCCTCTGAATGTGGGATGTTCAGCTTAAGCCTTGCCAAAAAGCTTTATCTCGAAGCTCAAAAATTAGAAAGACTACACAAAGATAATATTAAGGGTGTGTTATGTGAACCAGACACGCCTTTACCTGCTGAAAAATTAGATCCATATCTTCCAGCTCGTTTATACAAACACGTGCAAGGAAGAAGACGTCTTGGGGAATATCTAAAAGCCAATCCAGAAGCAGCACAGGAGAAAGTAAACAAAAAAGGCGAAACCCTAAACGAGAGGTTTGAGAGAAGCTTGGTAGCAACAGAGGGAAAAACTGTTTCCGTTTCACAACACAGAAAAAGAGCCACAGAATACAAATCTCTAATGATGTAATAAGCGTTTTGGCCATAGCCATATTCCACATCCACAAAGAATGAAGCTCTGCGGCTTTACGGTAAGGCATAAATTGCTGTTAGCAAATCTTCTTTTGAGGTAAAGATGCAAACAGTAAGCAACGTGACCTCTTAAAAGACAAAAAGATACCTTACCTTTGACTCTGAAAAGCGGGGGATTTTGTCTTTCGTAACAAAAATTTTTTAAAATAAAGATGATTTCATCTCTTTGTTTTTTTTAGATAAAAATCTTTCCTGCAAACATTGTTTAGCCAGAATTGAAGAAGATAATATCACCTATCGATTATCAATATGGAGGCTAATAGTATGAAGCCACAAGATTCTTCCCTCCCTCATTCCTCACAAACACCAGAAGGAGCAAGTGCACCTGAAGGGGCACATGCAAATGTATCATTAGACAATATTACTGCACATTTAGAACAACCCAGTAGCGAAAAAGGAAGAAATATCCCATTCAATCGTGCGGAATTAAAAGATATTGTTGCCCGTTTAGAAGATGACATCTTAATGGGTCGTTGGTTTACAGCTGATTATGCAAGTACAGATCTTAAACTGATGCCAGCCTTGGTAGAACAAGCAAATCTTAAATATCCTGAAATGCGTCTTCAATTGGTAGCATCATCTCACGACTTTGCCCTTGCACTAAAAGAAACACTCGAAAAAGGCATAAAATCTTCTAGATTTATCATTCACACAAAGGACAGGGGAATCCATTTTTCAGTGATTGATCATCAAACCATCGATGACAAAACCTCCGTGATATTTTTTGAACCTACAACACTCAACAATATGAAACCAGCAGTGCTGGCATTAAGAACACAATTGGCTCTTAAAGCGCATGAGTTGCCCAATTGTTCTTTTGCCATGGTAGAAATGGATATTCAGCGAAGCTCTTCTGAATGTGGAATGTTCAGCTTAGCGCTCGCTAAAAAGCTTCATACCGAATCTCAAAAATTAGAAAGACTGCATAAGGATAATGTTAAGGGTGTATTATGTGAACCAGATACACCTCTATCTCCTGAAAAGTTAGATACATATCTTCCAACCTCTTTTTACAAACACGTGCAAGGCAGAAGACGTCTTGGGGAATATCTAAAAGCCAATCCAGAAGCAGCACAGGAGAAAGTAAACAAAAAAGGCGAAACCCTAAACGAGAGGTTTGAGAGAAGCTTGGTAGCAACAGAGGGAAAAACTGTTTCCGTTTCACAACACAGAAAAAGAGCCACAGAATACAAATCTCTAATGATGTAATAAGCGTTTTGGCCATAGCCATATTCCACATCCACAAAGAATGAAGCTCTGCGGCTTTACGGTAAGGCATAAATTGCTGTTAGCAAATCTTCTTTTGAGGTAAAGATGCAAACAGTAAGCAACGTGACCTCTTAAAAGACAAAAAGATACCTTACCTTTGACTCTGAAAAGCGGGGGATTTTGTCTTTCGTAACAAAAATTTTTTAAAATAAAGATGATTTCATCTCTTTGTTTTTTTTAGATAAAAATCTTTCCTGCAAACATTGTTTAGCCAGAATTGAAGAAATAATATCATTTATCGATCATCAATATAGAGGCTAAGCTTATGAAGCCACAAGATTCTTCCCTCCCTCATTCCTCACAAACACCAGAAGGAGCAGGTGCAAATGAATCTTTAGAAGACCTTATTGCACGTTTGATGCAAAGTTCCATCCAAACAGAAGAAGAACATGTTGCACCGAGTTCTGACGAATTAAAAGATATTATTACAGGCTTAGAAGATGATCTTGTCACCGGCCGTTGGATTAACGCTTATTATGAAAACACAGATATTAGATTGATGCCGGCTCTCGTAGAAAAAGCAAACAGCAAATATCCAGAAATGAATCTCAAATTGGCTCTTACAGCAGAAGAGTTTTCGCACGCCCTAAAAGAAGTCGTTGAGAGCGACGCAAAATCTGCCCGATTTATAGTAAATTCGGGAAGCAAAATCCACTTTGCCGTCCTTGATTATCAAAAAGTTGATGACAAAATCTCTTTGATTATGCTTGAACCTACAACATTTCAGAATATCACAGCTTGCAAACTAGGGATAAAAATAAATCAAACCCTTCAATGTCTTCAACTGCCTCCTTATTCTTTTACCACGGCAGAAATGGATATTCAGCGAAGCTCTTCTGAATGTGGGATGTTCAGCTTAAGCCTTGCCAAAAAGCTTCATCTTGAATCTGATAAATTAGCAAGATTGCACAAAGATAATGTTAAGGGTGTATTATGTGAACCCAACTCATCTTTATCTGCTGAAAAGTTAGATTCCTATCTTCCAACCACTTTTTATAAACATGCGCAAGGAAGAAGACGTCTAGAACAATATTTAAAAGTCCATCCGGAAGCTGAACATGAAACAGTCAACAAAAAAGGCGAAACCCTGAGAGAGAGATTTGAAAAAAACTTAAAAACAACAGAGGGAAAAACTGTTTCTATTTCCTCTCACCAAAAAAGGATTACTGAATACAAATCTTTAACGATGTAATTGAGGCTTTTCCATATTCCTATTCATCAAAGAACGAAGAGATGCTGCTTTACGGCTAAGATTTCTCTAAGAAAACCAGCTTTTGCGTTCATAAAACAAAAATAGCCAACAACTTTCCTCTTAAAGAAAAAGCACCATTGTCCTATAAAAACCAGCCCCTCTTAAAATTGTATCAAAATTCCACAGCTCTTGTTAACCCAAAGCTCTGTGTAACAATGAGACTCTTTGGATAAGCAAAACGTTTGATACATAAAATATTTAATGCTTTCGTCTTCAGTAAAAGCATATGTCTTTTTTTTCTGAGAGTATCCACTTCGTATCTCAAACACCCCCACATCAATGCCATACGACCAAACAACCGCAATAGACCAACACTTATCGTGCATCAACCCAACAGCTTCCCGCACCCCAAGAAGGCTCCATCAAAAACACCAGGAAAAGCTCTTAAAATCTACAACCTCTCTTAACGGAAAACACCAGCCCAACTATTACTCCTCTTGCCCAGCCATTATTCCACTTACCCAACTATTATCCCTTTTGACCAACCATTCCCCCATTCCCTAAGATGTCATAACCAACCTTTTGATTTCATAAAAGTTTCACATCTCTTCTGTTTTTGAAGCGTGAAAAATTCATTTTTAATCTGTCAACCAGCCTCACGTTAACGTGAGGCTTTATTTTATGGAGAAGCAAATGAGAAAAATATCATCAGCAGGGCTTGCGCTCATTAAACAATGGGAAGGATTGCGTTTACAAGCCTATAAAGATGCCATCGGGGTGTGGACAATTGGCTATGGTCATACCAGCGCGGCTGGCAAACCGTTCGTTCACAAGGGCATGATCATTACTGAAAAACAAGCAGAAGAAGTTCTTTCTCAAGATTTAAGACAATTTGAAAATACCGTTGAAAAACATGTGACGGTTTCTTTAACGGATGAACAATTCGCCGCGCTCGTATCGTTTTGCTATAATATAGGAACATCGGCTTTTTGTAATTCGACCCTGCTCAAAAAACTCAATAATGGCGAATATGAAGCCGTCCCTGCTGAGTTACAAAAGTGGACTAAAGCAGGAGGAAAACGTCTTCACGGTTTAGTGCACCGTCGTGCAGCAGAATCGGGATTATGGGCAAAAGGGGCTTATGTTTCTCCCAACTACCAAACTGTAGAAACGCAAGCTCCAATGGGATTTTTCAAAGCAGAAGCGCTTACACCGATTATTGGTTCTTTTTCTGGACTTGGGGGCTTATTGGCAGGCAATGGTCCCATCCAATGGGCATTAGCAACCATTATGGTTTTAGCCGCCTGCGTTGGCATTTTCTTTGTGGCAAAACGGTTTCGGGAGCAGCGCTTATGATGTGGTGGTTGAAAAAAAATCTGATGATAACAGGAGCGGCTCTGACCGCTTTTTTTATCGCTTTAGCAAAAGCTTTCACTCTTGGAAAGAAGGTTGAACAACAAAAGCAAATAGAAAAAACGCTAAAGTCATCAACAACACGGCTAGAGGTGGAAAATGAAATTAATCAAAAAAGTGATGCTGATGTACGCGCTGCTCTTACTCACTGGTTGCGCGATAAAAACAATCAATGAGCCTTTTTCTTGCGTTGGTTGGATGCCCATTTATTTAGACAACAAAGATCTCAATATCATCAGTTCAAATCTCGCAAGAGATATTTTAAAGCATAACAAACAAGGGGAACACATGTGTGGGTGGAAACATGGCTAGAAAAAAAACGGAAAAACAAACAGAGCTTACAGAAAAGGAAAAAGAAGTCCTACAAGAAATCATCACAACGTATAAAAGTGTAAAAATGATGTCACGCTATACGAAATGGATTATATTCATCATTTTCTTATTAGCACTTGATTTTTCACGGATCGTAGATGTGCTGGGAAGTATTTTTACACAAAAATCGAATATTCAGCTCTAAAATAAATAAAAAACGTGAGACGTGTTAAATCTTTTAAATATAAAAAGCCATTCGTTATTTTTTGAAAACATGGAGATTTTATTGATGATTTTTCATGTCTCACGAGAAATTTTTATACACTCTTCACAAACACTTTCATGAAATGAATTTAGGGGTATGAAGAGAGATTTTTAACCAACGCGTAAGTCAGCAACTTTGGTAACATAAGAAAAGGATCATACCAACATACATTTTTTTAATAAACTATTGATATCCAAATGATTTTATACTCTTCATAAATAGCATTGCCAAGAATTTGTATTAAAAGACATTTCTTTTAAAGAAGTGCATAAACAAGCAATGTAATGGTAGCCTTACATAAAGCCTCTCATCTTTACGTTGAATAAAAAAGCAAGCCGGCTCCTCTCACCTTCCCAATGCCCTGCCTCTCAATGCCCTGCCTCCCAATTTCCACCCTCCCAATTCCCTGCCTTCCAATTCCCTGCCTCCCAATTCCCTGCCTTCCAATTCCCTGCCTCCCAATTTCCACCCTCCCAATTCCCTGCCTCCCAATTTCCACCCTCCCAATTTCCACCCTCCCAATTCCCTTATGTTCTATGCATAAAGGTCAAGTTGAAGAGAATATATGGAAAATCCTTGGCTCGAAAATATGAAAAGAAGGCATGAGGCTACAACAGAATTTCGCGTGCCTTTATCATCAGAAGCATTAAAAATTCTAACACAAGCACGCCTACTGTCTTGTCATGATTTTTTTCGGCTAACTGTCATGGTCCCCTTAGTTCAAAAATTGCTCCCCACTCAAGAATTTTCTGTCACAATATAGGCAACAAACAGAACTTGAGTATAACAACATGGGTTTGGCTCCAATTTAGGTGATGAGCTTACCGAAGAAAAGATGAGAGCAAGGCGAAAAATTAGCTTTTATCTTTAAGCTTCTCAAATGGAGCAGTCTCCCCATTTCAGAGATCAACTAAACAGAGAGATGCTTATTCCTCTATGCAAAAGCTTGAAATACCAGCATCTTATTCATAAAAAACAAACCAGCCCCATCATGCTCTTTTCAATTCTGTCTTTCCAACGCTCAATAGGTACTAACTCTTAACTACTGACTCTTCTTAACTACTGACTTTTAATGATTGCGTTGGTTCATAAAAACCGTAGTGACCTCTCACCTTATGAAGCACAAACCCAGGATTTTTTAACGATGCATGCATAAACCTGAAATGAAAAAACAGAACTGTATTAGGAATAACTGACTATAAATCAAAGAATTGTATTTTTATTAGCACAATATTTTCAAAGGAAACCACGATCCCCGCACAATAGAAACATTTCATAAAAACAAGAGAAAAAGCTATGGATTAAGAGTGAGATTCATTCACAATAACGGTAGATCAACCAGAGGAGAATAGAACAATCCTATAAGATAAAGGAACTGTCATAAAAGGAAAAACTGTATGAAACGTGAAAAAGCATAAAAAAAAACGGGCACAGAAGACCCGTTTCTTTATTACGTCTAGGAATAAGAGCTTAGAAATCCATTCCACCCATTCCGCCAGCAGGCATCGGAGGCATTGGTGTATCTTTCTTTGGAACTTCAGCAACCATTGCTTCTGTTGTGATCAGAAGGCTCGCAATTGAAGCCGCATTCTGAAGAGCAGAGCGCAAAAACTTTCACGGGATCAACAATTCTTGAAAGCAATCAAATCACCGAATTCACCGGTTGAAAAACATGAAAAAGCATAAAAAAAAACGGGCACAGAAGGCCCGTTTCTTTATTACTTCTATGGAATAAGAGCTTAGAAATCCATTCCGCCCATTCCACCAGCAGGCATCGGAGGCATTGGTGTATCTTTCTTTGGAACTTCAGCAACCATTGCTTCTGTTATGATCAGAAGGCTCGCAATTGAAGCCGCATTCTGAAGAGCAGAACGCAAAAACTTTCACGGGATCAACAATTCTTGAAAGCAATCAAATCACCAAATTCACCGATTGGAAAACATGAAAAAGCATAAAAAAACGGGCACAGAAGACCCGTTTCTTTATTACTTCTATGGAATAAGAGCTTAGAAATCCATTCCGCCCATTCCACCCATTCCGCCAGCAGGCATCGGAGGCATTGGTGTATCTTTCTTTGGAACTTCAGCAACCATTGCTTCTGTTGTGATCAGAAGGCTCGCAATTGAAGCCGCATTCTGAAGAGCAGAGCGCACAACTTTCACAGGATCAACAATTCCCAAAGCAATCAAATCACCGAATTCACCAGTTGCGGTATTGTAACCATAAGTGTCAGCATTATTTTCCAGCACTTTGCCCACAATAATAGCGGCTTCTTCACCAGCATTGCTTGCAATCTGGCGCGCTGGTGCTTGTAGAGCACGACGAACGATACTAATACCAGCTTCTTGGTCAGGATTACTTCCCTTAACGGTCAACGCATTTGCTGCACGCAACAATGCGGTACCACCTCCAGCAACAATACCTTCTTCAACAGCAGCACGTGTTGCATTCAAAGCATCATCAACACGGTCTTTCTTTTCTTTCACTTCAACTTCTGTTGCACCACCCACACGGATAACAGCAACACCACCAGCGAGTTTAGCAAGTCTTTCTTGCAATTTTTCACGGTCATAGTCAGAAGTTGTTTCTTCAATCTGAGCCTTGATTTGATTGACGCGAGCAGTAATTTCAGCCTTTTGTCCAGCACCATCAATAATGGTGGTGTTTTCTTTAGAAATATTCACTTTCTTTGCACGTCCAAGCATATCCAAAGTGACATTTTCAAGTTTAATGCCCACATCTTCAGAAATAACCTGTCCGGATGTCAAGATAGCGATATCCTCTAACATTGCTTTACGACGGTCACCAAATCCAGGAGCTTTTACAGCAGCAATTTTCAAACCACCACGCAATTTGTTGACAACGAGCGTTGCCAAAGCTTCACCTTCCACATCTTCAGCGATAATGAGAAGTGGTTTTCCAGACTGAACAACAGCTTCAAGCACAGGAAGAAGAGATTGCAAATTAGACAATTTCTTTTCGTGAATGAGAATGTAAGGATCATCAAGATCAGCGACCATTTTCTCAGCATTTGTGACAAAATAAGGGGAAAGATACCCACGGTCAAATTGCATTCCTTCAACGACTTCTAATTCCGTTTCAGCGGTTTTAGCTTCTTCCACGGTAATGACGCCTTCATTGCCCACTTTTTCCATAGCATCAGCGATCATTTTACCGATTTCAGCAGCGCCATTAGCGGAAATTGTTCCCACCTGTGCAATTTCTGCTGAAGTTTGAATTTTTTTTGCTTTTTTGAAGAGGTTTGCCACCACTTCTTCAACAGCAGCATCAATCCCACGTTTAAGATCCATTGGGTTCATGCCCGCAGCAACAGCTTTAACACCTTCTTGCACAATAGCTTGTCCTAAAACAGTTGCTGTTGTTGTTCCATCACCAGCGATATCATTGGTTTTAGAAGCAACTTCGCGCAACATTTGTGCACCCATATTTTCGAACTTATCTTCCAGTTCGATTTCCTTTGCAACGGATACACCATCTTTTGTGATACGAGGCGCACCGAATGATTTATCAATCACCACATTGCGACCTTTAGGGCCGAGTGTCACCTTAACAGCATTAGCAAGGATGTCGACACCGCGCAACAAACGCTCACGCGCTTCACGGCCAAATTTGACTTCTTTAGCAGCCATTTAATTTCTCCTTGGAGTTTTCTCAAAATAGTACACAATGAAAAACTAAGTGCTTCAATTAGCCCATAATTCCCATAATGTCAGATTCTTTCATGATGAGGAGGTCTTCCCCATTAATCTTGACTTCAGTTCCAGACCATTTTCCAAACAAAATACGGTCTCCTGTTTTGACTTCTAAAGGCACGCGCTTTCCGTTATCATCGAGAGCGCCATTGCCAACAGCAATCACTTCGCCTTCTTGGGGTTTTTCTTTTGCTGTATCAGGGATGATAATCCCACCAGCCGTTTTATTTTCAGATTCAACCCGACGGACAACGACACGGTCGTGAAGTGGGCGGAATTGTATATTAGCCATGTTTTAAATCCTTAAAACTGAACATAATTGAATTAATCTTAAAAGTTCTTGCTAGCACTCTCAAATTACGAGTGCTAGCATGTGTTAGATATAAAATCGGCATCTCTCAATGTCAAGAATAGCCATAAAAATAATTTCTCTAAATGAAGCTTCAAAGTCTTGCCTCTTATTGCACTTTCGCGTTATCTATCTTTTTTGAGAACCCGTGAACAAAAAAGGATCTTATCATGGTTGAAACACGTCAGGAAACGGATAGCTTTGGAACGATTTCGGTACGTCAAGATCGTTATTGGGGCGCACAAACTGAACGTTCTCTGCATAATTTTAATATTGGCAGTGAAAAGCAGCCTCTTGCCATCATCTATGCCTTAGTCCTTGTCAAAAAAGCAGCAGCGATTGTAAATATGGGCAAAGGAAAACTACCAGAAAATATTGGAAAAGCAATTATTGCCGCCGCTGATGAAGTGCTTGCTGGCGATTTTGATACGCATTTTCCACTGTCCGTCTGGCAAACAGGTTCTGGCACACAAAGCAATATGAATGTCAATGAAGTCATTGCTAATCGTGCTAGTAAGATTTTGGGAGGAAAACTTGGAAGCAAAAAACCAGTTCATCCCAATGACCATGTCAACATGAGCCAATCATCGAACGATTCCTTTCCCACGGCGCTTCACATTGCCACCACGTTGCAAACACGCCAACACTTACTGCCAATCCTTGAAGCTCTTATTGCGACATTAAAACAAAAAGAGCAAGAATTTGCAGATATCATTAAAATCGGCCGCACCCATACGCAAGATGCAACCCCTTTAACCTTAGGGCAAGAATTTTCAGGCTATCGTGCCGCATTAGAAGCCAATTTTCAGCGTATTGAAAATGCTCTAACCGATGTCCAAATGCTTGCTCAAGGTGGTACGGCTGTTGGCACAGGGCTGAATGCGCCAAAAGGTTTTGACGTTGCTTTTGCGCAAACAGTGAGCACTCTCACAGAAATAACGTTCCAAACTGCCAGCAATAAATTTGAAGCACTTGCCCATCATGGTGCCCTTGCGCATTTCCACGGGAGCTTGAATGCTCTCGCTGCTGATCTGTTTAAAATTGCCAATGACATTCGGTTTTTAGGCTCTGGTCCACGTTCCGGTTTAGGGGAACTCAGTCTTCCTGAAAATGAACCAGGATCTTCTATTATGCCCGGCAAAGTCAACCCCACGCAATGTGAAGCCTTAACCATGGTCGCATGCCAAGTCTTTGGTAATCACACCAGCGTAACCTTTGCCGCAAGCCAAGGACATTTTGAACTCAACGTTTATAAACCTGTTATTGGCTATAACGTTTTACAATCAATTACCCTTCTTGGTGATTGCATGCGTTCTTTTGATATGCATTGCATTCAAGGATTACGAGCCAATCGTGTTCATATTCACTCACTCATGGAGCGCTCACTCATGTTAGTCACAGCTCTTGCACCAGAAATTGGCTATGAAAAAGCTGCTGAAATTGCCAAAGCAGCGCATAAAAATGATACAACTTTGCGCACCGAAGCATTAAAAGCAGGTGTTTTTGTAGAGGATTATGACCGATTAGTTGATCCTAAAAAGATGATTGCTCCCCAATAAACAACCCACTAAAAAAGATGCAAACATCTTAAACAAATCTTTCTGTCAAAAGATCGGGGTGTAAACACCCCGATGATGACCGATAACAATTACCCACAGCGTTCATTTTAGGCTCTGATCCGCATTTATGCTATGGGTGGTTTTGTTGCTTATATTGTACTTAAAAGGCACAACGGTTTTGCAAAGGCATGGATAGTCATAGCTCAACACCCAATGGCTATACTGGCAGAAAGTGATTTAAATGGATATGACCTTAAGGTGTTTTTCATTCTAGCTTCGCGTTTTGATTTTGAAAATCTATTAGCTATCAACCAAACAGAATGAGCTCAAAAAAATCGGTATTAATAGACATAATTTCAATCGAAGTATAAAAAGATTAATGAATTCATCGTAGTTACGCTTTACAATGTTATCATTATTGATAACATTGGGTAGATAACTCTTATCTCAATGAGATAATGTGTTTATTTATAATGATAATCTAGCGTTATCCATATTGAATGAGAATCCTAAAGACCGTAAGATTTTCTCATTTTAAATCGGTCCCATGTTGCATCAATCAAAATCACTGACTTGCACATCACAAACGCAATGAATATGTGAATAGAAATTGTATCCGATAAGAACTACAAACGCCTCTAATGAACCACCTCAAGTGCCAAGGACTGTCACAACGGACAAAGGGGCCTCCTGTCACAACATTGTGGAGAGGACTGTCACAACACCCCACGAACTGGCAAATATAGTAATGGTACCGGCGTGCTCCTTTATGAAGCGTAAAAGAGATGCTCAATAGATTTATTATTATACCATTCACAATCGCTGTCATGAAATGGGTTTAGGAACATTGAGAAATGTCTCTTTTATGAAGCGTGAAGATGGGAGTGCTCAATAGATTTATTATTATATCATTCACAATCGCTGTCATGAAATGGGTTTAGGAACATTGAAAAATGTCTCTTTTATGAAGCGTGAAGATGGGGGTGCTCAATAGAGGAACAGCTGTTGGAACAAAATTCAATGCACCGAAAGGTTTTGACCTTTGCTGAAACAATCAGCTCTCTAACGGGGATATCCTTGACAGCTCGCAAGAAATTGGAGGCATTTGCCCATTATGGCGCCCTCACCCATTTCCACAAAAACCTGAATGCACGCGCTAATCTCTTTAAAATAGCCAACGACATTCAGTTTTTAGGCTCTCATCCACGTTCCGGCTTTAAGCGAACGGAACGGAGAGTTTATCCGTTTTACATGGCGCATAAGAAACCTCATGAGACTTGAGATTCTCGCACTTTACTCCTTCTGATTCTTCGTATTCCATTCAATCAATCAAAACTATTCGCTTAGATTATTATAAGCAAAAGTGGCATATAGATAAAAAAGAAATAAAGTCGCCCATCCCCTCGAGTGCTCAAAAGGCTACCGCAATACAAAGCTATGCAATATCAAAAACGAGCAACGAATATGACGGTGCCAATATGCATTTTTACGATAAATTGAATATTTAAGCACATTGGTGTCAATCATAATGGATAATACACTTAATAACAAAAAGTGTTTTAATGTATATAAAGTAATATTTTTTTAACAAATAGAAAGCTTGTTTACTATACTATAATTTTTTCTAAAACACAGAGAACACTGAAAGAGTATATAAAAATACTGAAAAATCAATATAAACGCGGGATAATAGCATGAAAACAAGTTTCAAGAACGCTTAAATATGGATAATTATAGAGTTTTTGAATGTTTTAGTTTTCATAATGATATTAAATATAGATTTTTTTAACCAATTCGTATATAATGCGATTTGTATCTGAAATAAATTGGGGACGTTTTTATGAAAACAAAATGTTTAGTTGCACTATCTATTTTCACCTTCATTACCGCTTCAACAGCGCAAGCAGCAGATACAGTAATCTTTAAGCAATCAGAACCGAAGGTTTCATTGCAAGATGTTTCGTCATCACGTATTTCACCGGTTACTGTTTCTGCGCCTTTTTCTTGGTCTGGTTTTTATTTTGGAGGACAAATTGGATATTTTTCCAATAAAAATACTCTAAATTATGCACAAGAAGCCAGGGACGGAAAGTGGGCTTGGGTTGATAGAGATTTATCACCGAAACTATCAGGATTGAGAGCAGGTTTGTATGCAGGTTCTAATATTGATCTGGGAGATCTTGTTTTCGGTTTTGATACCGATATGGTCTGGTCTGGGAGGAAAAGCACCCAAACAGACAATGGAAAGAAAATTCTAGATGAATCAAACTCCATTAACATTGCCTTTAAAAAAGCTGGGATTCCTATCATAAAACCTGCAGCTCAGGGTGAAACGATATCCAACTATGGTGACATTGTTGTTAGCAGTGTAACATTGAAAGAAACGTGGTCTGGTGCCACGCGCGCGCGCATAGGTTTTGCTTCCCATCGTCTTATGCCTTATATTGCAGGGGGTATAGCCTATAGACAGATGCAATATATCATGTCACTTTTATCAAAATCGCAAGAAGATTCGACAATTTTTGCTTCTGGCAATGTGTTAGATGAGACAAAAACAATGTTTGGTTACACTGTTGGTGGTGGTTTTGATCTTGCAATGACAGATAATATCATTATGCGGACAGAATATCGTTATTCAGATTTTTTTAAAAAGAAATTTGCAAACGATAACCTTAAAATCTCTTCTCAAACGCATGATGTTCGCTTTGGTATCGCTTATAAATTCTAAGTTTTTTAGAAAAGTTGAACGATTAAAAAACCCTGTTAAAAACGGGGTTTTTTAATGCCCCTTTCCCCCTAAAAAGACGTAGATTCTAAAAACCTGTACTAAACTTTAAACAAATAGTCACGAAACAATAAAGCCTCTCCCTCTCTTAAAGCAAATTTCTATCCTCTCAGCCTTTCATGTAATGCCTTTGGAATATAAAAGCTTTACCATCATACCACTGGGCGCCATCGTAAAATAAATGAGAGCCGTTATTTAAGAGATATTTCTTTAAAATAAATATGGATATTGTGCATCAATTGCAGTTTTATAAGATGATGTTGACTTGGCCTCCCCGCTCTTAAAGGATAAAGATTCTAAACACCCATTTTTAAACACCCATTCTTAAACACCATGTCCGTTTATAAAAGCACAAAAACCCTTGGAGACTCTTGGGGGATATTGGGCGGGCTTCTTTGGGCTCCTCCTCATGGAATGCCCTTAAATCTCAAGCAAGACAAACACTGAAGAATATCCAACACACACCGAAAAAAATACTGTAACGTTTCAAGGAAGTATGCCCTATATGACCACACTTCAAACAACAGTATTTTACCGCTATTATATGCCAAGAGTGGAGAGAGAATATTGCGGTTCTCTGTTTATGTAATTTCTATAACGGGGAGACAGCTTCATTTAGGGAGCACATGAAGTTGTCAAGGTAAAAACCAATTTCCAATCTTACCATTTCCCTCTGCTTTACGACTTTCGAAAGCCTCTAAAGCAAAATCTTTTAAGCCTCTAAAGCTCCTGTCTTTTAAAGAGTGGAGATTACGCACTACCCCATGTTTTTGTTGCTCACATATCTTTTTGGCGATCACGCCCCTCATGTCATACGACAACGCTTCAAACCAAACACACTCAAATTCAAGACACTTTGGTTGCCAATTCACATGCGTGTTTTAAAGAAACAGCTCTCAAAACCCTCAAGCCCATTTTGCGAAAGCACCTACAAGAATATAAAATCTATAAAGCCTCTAAAGCATAATCTTTTAAGCCTCTCATGCTCCTGTCTTTTAAAGAGAGGAGATTACACATTGCCCCATGTTTTTGTTGCTCACATATCTTTTTGGCGATCACGCCCCTCATGTCATACGACAACGCTTCAAACCAAACACACTCAAATTCAAGACACTTGGGTTGCCAATTCACATGCATGTTTTAAAGAAACAGCTCTCAAAACCCTCAAGCCCATTTTGCGACAGCACCTACAAGAATATAAAATCTATAAAGCACCATCTCTACACTTCATAAAAGTGCAAGCAGGCACCCCCATCCATCATACACTTTAACCTCCAATGATGCCCTTGAAACGGCATAAGAGGCATTTTTATTCATTTTTTGTAAAATTTCACTCCACGCGAGCTCATCTAGCTTGTAACGTACGAGCGACATGATTTTGGTTGATTTACTATAAGCAGACTTGAAATGAGAGAATCCTACGGTATTCGAGGTTTTTCATTCAACATGCAAAACATTGAACACGGTCTATAAATTCCATGTTTTATAAATCCCATGTTCTATAAAACAACGTGATGCGCCATAACAGGATAAAGGAAAATATTTATGAAGTGGTGCGGGTGGTCGGACTCGAACCGACACTCCTCTCGGAACCAGATTTTGAGTCTGGCGCGTCTACCAGTTCCACCACACCCGCACACTGCTATAAAAGACAGGACTATAAAAGACAGACTTGTCGATTATTCCTTTGCACTATATGAAGAAGAACAGATTCGTCAACAGAAGACTTCTCATTTTTTAAGAATTCATATCATTTTCTTATCTATTTTATGAAATACTTTCTTTATTGGATTTCTCTACCGGATTTATAGCAATCTCATTTGTAAAGTCTTTACCTCTTAAACTTATAAAAGCCTCATGATATTAAACAAATTAAAGGTTTGGACGATTTCTTTAGCAAATCGGCGTACAGCACCACACTGGCTTGGTTTCATTGCCTTTATTGAAAGTTCTGTTTTTCCAATTCCCATAGATGTTTTATATATTCCGATGCTTCTTATCCATCAAAAACGGGTTTATCGCTATGCTTTGATTGCGACAATCTGTTCTGTATTAGGAGGCATTGCCGGTTGGTTTATCGGACATTTTGCCTATGATACCCTTGCCAAACCCATTTTAGAAATTTATGGTAAGGTTGAAAGTTTTGAATCTCTGAAAAATAGTGCAACCCTGCAATTTCTAATCATTTTACTGATAACATCAGGTTTTTTTCATCTTCCCCCCATCAAGATTGTCACAATTTTGGCCGGTGTTATGAGTGTGCGTCTTGAACTTTTCATGCTTATTTGTATTTTTTCTAGAGGCGCTCGTTTTTATTTTCTCGCGTGGCTGATTAAACATTTTGGACAAAAAGCAATGAATTTTCTAGTACAGCATTTCAAATGGATTGTTCTCATTGGTTGTGTTAGCCTCCTTTTAATTTATGGGATTTTCATAGCTTTTTTAAACAAGAAGCTTTTATAAGGAACAGACTTAATGGCATGCGTTTTGTCTTCTCACCCACTTTTACACAAGCACCTTCATCTTGAACCCAGCAGAAAAGAACAAAGTTTATGGGCTTTTTTTCTCGCTTTTTGCTTGTCTGCCACAATAGGTATTGCCCTTGGTTTTGAACATTTCGGAGGGTATCTTCCTTGCGATTTATGTCTCATAGAGCGTTTCCCCTATTATGGTGCCATACCATTTTTGCTTTTAGCAGGTTTTGGGGCATATTTTTTTCGCATAACTGCTTGGGTACAACTTTTATTTTTGTGTGTTTTTGTCTTAATGTGCATCAGCCTTGTTTTAGCCATTTATCATGCGGGTGTTGAATATGGCTTTTGGGCAGCTCCCCTCAGTTGTGGTTTAAGCGCAGTCAGAAAAACCTCAGACATTAACCAGCTGCTTAACCAATTAAATAGCATTCATCCCCCTTCTTGTTCTGAAGCATCCACACGCTTTCTTTTTCTTTCATTTGCCGGTTGGAATGTCGTCTCAAGCCTATTTTTCAGCCTTATAAGCCTCTATATTACTTCAAAAGGCATTCTTTCAAGCAATAAAAAACTCTAACCATAAAATAGAAACGAAACCGCGTTCACTCGTTCTCTCCAATCGCTTCCCCCCTAACCAACAACTCTCCAGTCACCAATCCCCACCCAAAACCACCCACCGCCAAACCACCCCACCAACACCAACGAGTCACCAACATCCCTCCTCTAGCGTTGTACTCAAAAGACAAAAATAAGCAGATACATCCATTTTATGGTTTCACCTCTCTGTACTTATAAGCAACATTTTGATAAAAACTCGTGATAGAAAAGCCGTAAAATAATAAGTGAGGGGACCAATAAATATAAATGGTCTGCTATGGCTGAAGATAAGAACACAGAGCCTTCTACCCTATCACCTATTTCCTTAGATATAACCAAACTTGAAGAACCATGTGTTATGATGGAACATGATCATAATGCATGGCGTGAGCATATAAAAGAAAGAGATTTAAATGCGCCTTACCAAAAACCACCTCATATAAAACCACGAATCAAATCGGCACCACGCATCAGACAAGTTTTTTGGTGTGATTTTCCTCATGATTCGATACTCCCTGAATTTTGGAAAAAGCGGCCTGTTTTAGTGCTTTCTAAGAATGCAAAATTATATGGAAATGTGACAGTTTTACCTTTTTCAACGAAATCACAACCCAATAATCCCGCTGCGTATCCAATACAATCTCCTATAGAGAATAAAAAAGCATGGATTATCTGCAATTATGTCACAACAGTTTCTGTAAGTCGTTTAAGTTGCTCACGTACCGTTCCAAGATTATCCTGCGAAGATTTTCATAAAGTTGTAGCTCTGATGCTCAAATATTTACCGCATTTACACTATTGACTTTTGAGAAAAATAAGTGTACCTATATCAGCATACACGGCATCAGTAATGGTGGCCGCTTCCCCGCAAGGGGAGATAGGAACGAAGGAGTGGGAAACCGCTCCTTTCGTCATTTTTGGTATTTTTTTGAAAACTGCCATTTTTTGCAACCTTCCCTAGAACATATCCAACATTCATTCTCCACCGTTGTTGTTTTGCTCCACCGTTGTTGTTTTGAAATATTTGCGATTTGGGATAAGCAGAAGACAATATCCACACCTTGGATCCGGTAAAGTTTCCCATGGAGATTACCGAGATATTGTACATACTTATCATTTCATTGCACAAAAAATCGTGCTGCCGTTGCTTAAACTTTATATGATTTTCCGCAATGGGAATATCTTTCCAAGATTGAAAAAAGCTTCGCTTTATATGACCACACCTCAAAATAGTATTTTTACGAGATAACAAAGAAAATTCTCTAATAAACTAGAAATCAACCCCCAATCGATTTCTATCTCTTCACCAATAACAATTGTTTATTGCCCTAACCGCATTATTTCACCTGTCACACGACCCAACATAGCTTTTACAGATAGATTTTCTTCCCCTTTTCCGAGAAACGATCTATGCTATTTTGGGATTTACTGCTAAATTGCGTATGCTTGCACTTTGAATACCTTTCTCTCACCATATAAAAGGTAGATAAAAAAATAATTTCGTTTATCAGCTTTATTTTAAAGACATACCTATTTTTTACAGGATACGTTTTCCTTTCTATCAGCCCTATCGCATTTAATACACTTGTCGTTTCTAAACATGAACAACCAAGCATCACAATGGAGCAATAGACACCCATCACTTTCATGGGCACTTGCATTGACAAGAGATAAACAAGAGCATTGATCACCACACACGGAGCAAAAGTCTATAGCGACTACGCCATAGACTTTCGCCACGCAAGGGTTATTCTTAAAGCATATTTATGATGAGATAATCATTTATGACATCCTTTTTGTTACGCCAAAGAACGGGTTTTGCTAACGAGTTTTACTATTGTGCAAATTTTTCAAGAGAAATCCTCATTCGCTCATAGATGACAAGATTTCTTTATGGAGAAAGCCTATGGCGCTCAGTTTTGACCTTTTCCATAACAAGGGTAAGTTCAAACTTTAACCAACACGACAATACACCTACTCTCAACGATTTACGCACCACCTCATCGGCAACAGGCTGCTCCAATATCGGTGTATTTATCGGTGCATTGACTTGAGGATTTTTTGCACTTCCACGCACCGTAAAAAAAGAAAATATTTTTCTCATGTTGCATTCTCATTTCAATTTATAATGGATTTTAAAATGACCAAAAAAATCAAACAAAAATAGAGAGGTAAGTTACGAAAACTACAGGGTAAATTTTACTGCCCCAAAATGTCTATTTTCCCCCGCCTGAACAGTCAGAGGAACACTATAAAAATTATTTTCATTGAAAAACAATTACTTATAATCTAGGGAAGAAAAGTAAAAATATCCCCCAGAAAAAGAGATTACCTTCAAAATTATCAAAAAAAGCAGCACAATTTTACTGATCTTTTTATTTTTTTTCTTTTGATAAAATTAATTGGCAGGTGTCTTAGGCGCCCCTCCGGTAGGTTCCCAATTCGCAACAGCCGCTAATTCCTCAATGAGCTTCTCTCTTGGTAAATTATCATCATCCACCAACTTGTACTGAACGGCATTGTCACTAAGCCACTTTATAAGCGTTCCTTTAACAGTTTTACCACCCTCAGCCTCACTCACCGCTTCCCATGCTGCAACAATAGCAGCAAGCTTTGGAGCATAACGTGGATGCGTTGGATCTTGAAACGCATAATATTTCTGATCCTTAGTCTCAGCAGAATCATCCTCAGGAAAAAAAAAACGCAGGACGTAGACCACGCGACGAAAGCCATTCTTTTAAATCATCAACGAGAACATATGAGGAATATGTCTCTATATAATTAGAAAAACTCGACCATTCTATCTTTAATTGATCGTCTTTTCCTGCCTGAACTATGGCATTATAAGCTCCTCGGAAACAAGCAGTTTTCTCTGATGATACGGAAAGGTTATCTTCGTAAATATCACTCTTTTCTGGTTCCATTTCATCGTGAAACAAACACTTTCCTGGATTTAATCCAACTATTAAAAGCGCTGCCTGCGGTATTGTTAGTTTGTGCAAACCCAAAAACCATTCTAAACTATCATCAATGTCCATAGAGTTCCTCTTTTTTCTGCACAATTTCGCTCTTTTTTAAAAACATCAAAAACGTTTGTTAACGCGTAGAGATTATGCACTTCTCACATTTCAATTCATCCCATACTTTAAATAAAAACACAGCACCCACACTCCTCCTTGTGATACACAAGAAAATGATTTGAATTGATTTAAGATAAGAAGTTTTGAAGTGAGAGAATTTTACTGAATTTTGGGCTTTCATGCAAGATATCAGGCAAGTTACAAGGCGATAAATGCCCCTTCATAAAGCATAAATTTTTATGCGTGATCAAACAATTTGATATGATAATATCTCTGTCATTTATGCACTCCCACCTTTATCTGTCCCTGCAATTACAGCACAAAAGATAATTCGTTACACGCTAACAAATCCACCTAAATGCAAAAGCTGTAACAACGCTAAAATGCGCGTAAATATCATAAGAATACTGTCTTATCACCTCCACAAGCAGAATGAGTGGCGTAAAACTGTACAATAAAATGTCATGCCTATAATGAACAGTGCTAAAGACTGTCGTAACACTGGGAGCTAAGGTGTATGATGATGCCGGCTTGCTCTTTTATGAAGCGTAAAGATTAAGAAGACTCAATGGAGTTTATATTATTTCATGGAAATTTTGCCGCTCTACCCTTCTATACTCTTCACGAGGCCCCCTCGCGAAATGGGCTTTTATCCCTTGAATAAAGATCTCCTTTAAAAGAATCATTTCAAATTCTAAGAGCTGTTACAGTCTTTTGAACGCATAAAATGAATGATGATGCTAGCTTATTCCTTTCCTATATTCTCGAGCATCAATACATTGAAATGCTCCATTCAAACGCCCCTTTAGCAAAATAAAGCACATTGTCTCTTAAATTTTTTCACGTAATCATTTCTTTCATGCGCCCCTGTCGTCTCCATTTGATAAATCTCCTTGTACTTTCTCAGCATCCCATCACCTTTTTTCTCAGTGCAACCTTTTTGCAATTTTTCAGTTTTGAACTTTTAGATTGACTTTCGGTTTATTTTTCTTATGTTTTAGAATTATTCTAAAGTGCAGAGGAACAGAAAATGTTGAGATCGTTTTTTTCATTTGTACAACGTAAAGCTCTGTCCTTTCGTTCAGCACAAAACGTGATACTTAAAGCGCTCAAATTAAAAGAGCAACATGCGGCGCTCTATTTAAAATATGCAAAAGCTCTAGAACCTTATTCCTCTAAGGAAGCCGCGGTTTTTACCGCCATGGGGCTTCAAGAGCTTAAAAATTATAAGCAACTTTTGTGCCTTTCTTGCCATAATCGTGCAAACACTATCGGTTCATTATGTGACAAAACTTCTCTTGTGAAAGGCAAAAACCGCCATCCCTCCCAAAAAACAACAGCGGCAAATCACACCATAAAAAAACCTTCGAAAACGCAAAGACAAACACTTTTGACTTGGATTCAACCAGGTCTAGCAGGGTTAATGGATGGCTCTGTTTCCACCCTTGCCCCCATTTTTGCCGCAGCTTTTGCCACGGGAGACACGCATCAAACTTTTTTGATAGGACTCTCAGCTTCAATTGGTGCAGGACTTTCGATGGGTTTCACAGAAGCAGCCCATGATGACGGCAAATTATCAGGACGTGGTTCGCCATTAAAAAGAGGCCTTGCCAGCGGCATTATGACCACATTAGGAGGATTAGGCCATACGCTTCCCTATTTAATCAACTCTTTTTATGTAGCGACAATTATTGCTTTTATCATTGTTTTTTTCGAACTAGGCGCCATCGTCTGGATTCAGAACAAATTCATGTCAACTCCCTTTTGGCGCGCTTCTTTACAGGTCATCATTGGGGGAGCTCTGGTTTTTGCCACGGGTATTCTTATCGGTAGTATCTAAAAAATCTTATCTGTAACCACAATTTAGATCTCAAATAAGCGCATGCCCCTAGGCATAAGCCATCCTTGATGATGCCATTATTGAAAAATGCCATTGATAATGTTAGGTGGTGTTGTGGAATATTTTAAGTCAGTAAGAGATGATAAGCAAGCTCTGGGGACAACCTATATCCACACACCTTTATCGACTTGGTTTTATAGATATCTTTTGTTAAAGTATCATTTTCTTCTAGACCTCATATTTTGGAAATGCCTCGATCATGTCGCACACTGAAACAAACGCCTCTCTAAACAACCATCCTGTCTCTTCTCAATCTTCACATGCCCAGACTTTATTTGTTCAGCGTCTTGCACACGGACAAGGTTTAGAACTTCCTTGCTACGCGACAGCGGGTTCTGCGGGTCTTGATCTACGGGCAGCAATTGGAGAAGAAGAAACGCTTGTTCTTAGCCCTGGGCAGCGGGCACTTATTCCAACAGGTCTCATTTTTCATTTATCTCTTGGGTTTGAAGCACAAATACGTCCACGCTCTGGCTTAGCCTTAAAACACGGCATCACATGCCTCAACACTCCAGGAACGATTGATAGTGACTACCGTGGTGAAGTCAAAGTCCTTCTTATCAATTTAGGCCAAGAAGACTTTTCCATCCAACGAGGCATGCGCATTGCCCAAACAGTCATCGCCCCCGTATCTCAAGTTAATGTTTGCGCCATTGAACCAGAGCAAAATACCCAAAGCCATAACGAGAGCCGTGGAACAGGAGGTTTTGGTTCAACGGGACACACTTAAGAAGCTCTGAAAAAATCGCTATCCTTAAAATAACACACACACTTATTCCAACCACTCTTTCACTTAAAACCCCTTGGGCTTTTAAAGTACACAAGGAGTGCGCATTTGCTTTTAAAGTTTTTTCACTAAACGCCCCTCTAAACAAGTATCCTTACTCTTCTCCTGTCTCTTCTCGATCTTCACATCCCCTGACTTTATCCGTTCAGTGTCTTGCACTTGGGACAAGATTTAGAACTTCCTCACTACACAACGGCTGGTTCTGCTGGTCTTGGATTTACAAGCAGCAATTGGTAAAGAAGAAACACTGGTTCTTGCCCCTGAGCAGCGGACACTTATTCCAACAGGTCTCAATTTTTCATTTATCACGTGGGGCTTGTGAAGCACGCATCCGTCCACGCTCTGGCTTAGCCTTAAAACACGGGCATTACATGCCTCAACACTCCAAGAACGATTGAGTGTGACTATCCGGAAGTGAAGTCAAACTCCTTCTTATCAATTTAGGCCAAGAAGACTTTTCCATTTAAACGGGGCATGCGCGCCATTGCCCAAACAGTCATCGCCCCTGTATCCCAAGTTAATGTTTGCGCCATTGAACCAGAGCAAAATACCCAAAGCCATAACGAGAGCCGTGGAACAGGAGGTTTTGGTTCAACGGGACACACTTAAGAAGCTCTGAAAAATCGCTACTCTCAAAATAACACATACCCAACCACTCTTTCACTGGAAATTCTTTGAGCTTTTAAAGTGCAGAAGGAGTGCGCATTTGCTTTCAAAGTTTTTTCACTAAACGCACCTCTAAACAAGCATCTCTCAATTACGTCTCGTGCACTATACAAAACTTCATTATCACCAGATACCCCTCCCCCATAACAAAAACATTGGCACTAACCATTGAGCGTTCACACACTGCTTGTAATGTCGACAATCTATACATCATATTGATTTATAATAATAATGAATTGTCTTTCAACTTAAATGAGAAATCTCAATACTGTAAGATTGTTTTATGGCAAGCCTATTTATATTAAATCAATCAAAAGCATGTTTCTCACATTCCAAACGTGGCTAGCATACAGATAAAAACTGAAAAAATGCCTACAATGAATACGTATATTAACACTGTCTTGGAAAAAAATATAAATACGATAATGGTGCTCGCTTGCTCTTTTGTTAAGCGTAAAGATGGTGATGTTTGATAGGTTTTTTGATTATTTTACGGGGGCTTTACCGTTATACCATTTATGAACACCGCCGCAAAAAAGGCTTTAAGATGTATTAAGATACACAACAATCGCCTCTGCTGTTTTCTTGATCGCACCTCTTGCGGCAAAATGAGTAGAGCTTAATCCTAAAAAAACCGATTCAATATATGAACCCCCTGCGTAATATCAAACCCCTACGTAATATCAAACCCATGCGTATTTGGTTTAATAAATCCACGGAACCCTCATCAATTTCACTCTACGACTTTGAGTAATATGCTTTGCTTCCTGCAACAAAGGCTGTTTTTTATCACTGATCAGAGACATCGGCTGGAATATTAGCGTTTCCCGCAGTGCTCGTTGTTACGGCATCCACATGCCCCACAACGTTACCACCCGCGCTACCGCCCGCTCCATCGACAGCAGCGTTCGCTACCCCTGTTGTTTTATTATTGATCTCACCTCTCGAGACAAGATTGGTAGAGTTTTGCAATCCTACAAGACCGATTTTATGATATCCAGCCATACGTATTTGATTTAATAAATCGATGACAGTACCATAATCAATTTCGCTATCCGCTTTGATTAAAATTTTTGCCTCTAAATTTTGCGTCGTTTCCCTCAACAAAGCGTCTCTCAAAGCTGCTTGTTCTACAAGATGATCACCAATGTAAAGAGAACGATCTTTTTGCAACGTAACATAAAGAGGTTCATCAGACTGAACCACTGAAGGTGCTTGAGTTATAGAAGGAAGCTGAACGGAAATGGCAGATGTTGCCAAAGGCGCAGCAACCATAAAAACAATAAGCAACACCAATACAACATCAATAAAAGGGGTTACATTGATTTCGCTTTGCAACCCACTCTCGTCTATATCCCAATCATTATTAAGGCTTGCTTTCATTTTTTATGACTTTTCTGTTGTCTTTGTCTATCAAGTTCACGGCTCAAGAGCCTTTCAAGAGCAGCAGCGATATCACCTAAATCACTACGATAACCACTCAAAGCACGCATAAGGCTATTATACATAACAACGGCGGGAATAGCCACAAAAAGCCCAACAGCCGTTGCGAATAAGGCTTCAGCAATTCCAGGCGCCACCACATCAAGTCGCGTTGTTTGAGACTGAGCAATCCCAATAAAAGAATTCATAATTCCCCAAACAGTTGCAAAAAGACCAACAAAAGGAGCAATTGCGCCAATAGTTGCAAGAACAGCACTTCCACATGCAACACGGCGTGTAGCAGCCAGCAAGCAGCGTGACAAAAGTGAATGAACCCTTTCTTTTAAACCTTCATGAACATCGCGAGCCTTAGCATCGCGAACATCGCGGGAAACATCTTCATATTGATTGCTCTCCTCATAAAAGAGAATATCTTCAATCGTTTGTGCATTTTCCCCTACACTGGTTTTTTCACCAGAGCTTTCGTTTATCCCTTCAGGAGCAGAAAAATGAACCTGTTGTGCAGAAAGATACACCTCTTTAAGGACTTCTTTGAGAAAAAACACACCAGCTCCTTTGCTTTCTTTCAAGCTAGCTGCCAAACGCGTAAGAGTCTGAGCATTTAGAACCAATTGAAGTTCATGACGTACTCTTCGTTTTACCAAAGTGATCTCAACAATTTTCACAAAAGCAATTGTCCAAGACATAAGTGAAGCAAGTAACAAAATAATGATAACGGCTTTCACCACCCAATCAGCAGCCATAAACATAGAAAGAGGAGAAAAATCATGCACTGTCAATACAGCAGACATATTATCTAAAGGGACTGTTTTATCTAAAGGGACTGTTTCAGATTCCATTTTTATCTCACATTCTTGTGCTCTTATCTTTATTTATGAGCTGGATCGTCACCCCGCATAGCATCACTGTTCCACAATGCCACTACCCTTTTAACGTCACTTGTGTATTCCTCTTAAGAAAGAAAACTTGATAAATCAAGTATAGTTTTATTTCACAAGCTCTCTCTTAATTCTAAAGAAATTACTCAAGAAATTTTTCTCTAACAATTCAACAAGTTTATCTTACCCAATCAATTTATTGCATAAATTAGGCAAAATGATAAACTTACAAGAAGTATCGCATATAATATTTTAATTTATAAGAATAATTTATCATCGTTCCTGTTAAATAAATCTCTCATATCGCAAAGCTTTTCTCATTTCTGCGGCTCTTTTGAAGCCAACAAAATATTTTCTTACATGAAACAAGCAGCAAAAATATCATAAAATCCTCGGAGAAAAGGATATGCACTTCTCTAACAACCAGTGCACTAAAGTACCTCTCCTATCCTAAAATAAAAATATACCTTACGTTTTTAAAAAAGAACGATCGCAATATTCTTAAACTGACCAAAAGTATCATGGGGAGCGCGTGTTGCCCCCAAATACATAGAGAGCAAAGAGCCGCAATATTATTTTCTTTTTCTTTGCTGCAAAAGTATAAAAATGACAGTACTTCTGCCGCAAAATCGCAACAACGATGTTTTTTACCTGTCACAAGCTTAAAAAATAAGCCTCAGCACACTTTTAAAAAACTTTTATAAAAAACTGCGCCACGAGAAACTGAAGAATGGTGCTAAATTACTGCAAAAGCATAAGACAATTCTCAACAGATGCGACCCTTTACAGACAAAGCATATCGTATAGGAAAGATTTATTTTATCAAAAACAATTTTAAATTCGACAAAATGAAAGGAACCAAAAAAAGCTTTTGGCGTTACTCAAGCAGTGAAAATTTTCACTCCAATGCAAATGATCACTATGAACACACCAATACAAATATAATGAATCAAGAGGGAAAAATACCATGGCCCATAATAAAACAACACAGCACGATAAATCAGCCGTAGAAAAAGACCTACAAGGACAATTAGAAACGTTACGCACTGAAATTTCAGGGATTACCTCAACCCTAACAGATCTTGGTGCAAACAAATTCAACGCCGCCAAAGACAAAGCGGAAAAACTATATCACTCAGCGAAAGAAAGTGGTGAAGACATGATGTCTCAAGCAAAAGACAAAATTAGTGATCTTGAACAAACTCTGAATCAATGCGTTCGCAAAAATCCTGGCAAAAGCGTTTTGTTTGCCGCAGGGGTTGGTTTTATTCTTTCTCAATTACTACGTCGTTAAGCAATGCATAAGTTTATCGCTCCTCTTTTAAACCATCTTGTCGGTGGAGGGCTTAAAAGCACAGTCAAGCAAGTACGCCTTCAAGCAATTTTCTATGGGTTTATTAGCATTTCATTCTTCATGTCTTTGCTTTTTTTATGTACCATCGGTTTTATTGCGTTATGTTCTGTTATGAAGCCTCTTGCTGCCGCCAGTATCATGTTTTTAATTTGTCTTTCTCTTGCGGGATTAGGTCTTATTATCAGTCGCGTTCTCAAAACTTATCAACGCTATGACCAACAAAAAAAGACAGAAGAACAACGCCACAAACTCATGACAGATGCGACTGTTTCCAGTCTTGCAGCTCTCAGTCAACATCTCCCTTTTGCCAAATTGAGTGTTCCCATTCTCGGACTTGCAACTTATTTTTTGTGGAAAAAAGATAAAAAAGACCGCTTTTCAGAGTAAAATATGTAAAACTGTCACTCTAAATTCCCCCTCAGTGTGCTTTCTTTTATAACAAAAGAAAGCACATTTTTTTCCTCATAGTCTCTTTAGCTTCTTCAAATACCTGAAAAAAATCCCCTTCATTTTGCTAAAAATTCCATAGAACCGCTACACTCTCTTTCAGATTGCAACCCATTTTTCATAAACATAACAACATAAGGCAATGCTTGCATTAGAAGTCCTAGTTTAATTCGAAGCCATTTATTGTTTTTTGAAGGAAATGATGTTCCGTTTCTGCCTTTCTCTATATTTTCATAAGCTTTTTTCAGAACCAAAGGTCACGTCATCGATTTGAATTTATAAAGCAAAAATATTCCCCGTATGAAAATTCTTTTTTCAAAAAATCTGAAATTTTTACCGATAAGAAAGTTGTAAAAACGTCCATTACACAACAAAAATTTATCAACTCTGATACGAATAGAACAGAGGTCATACCTACAATTCACGTCACAGAAAAAATAAAGAAAGAAAATTTTATAGAAATATTTGCTGATGGCATTCACGCAATTTGTAATTTATCTCGTACAGGACATCGTGCTTTGATAATAGTTTTAGAAGAATATCGATCTAATAAATCAACAAACGAAGATCCCAGCAGCGTTACCTTAATTTGGTTTGATGGGGGTATAAATGGAAAAAAGCGCGATATGGTCGACAGAACTTTTCACAACGGTTTAAGAGAGCTCATACAAAAAGGAATTTTAAAACCAAAATTGCCTAATCAATACTGAGTGAATCCTATTCTGTTCTTCAAAGAAGAAAAAGTTGCTTTTATGAAAGAATATCAAATAGAATCATCTTCTACCAAACCGGATATTTCATCCGTTGAACATCAAACAGATCTTGAAGATTTTATAACAAAATAACTTGTATCATTTATCGTACTGTGTATATTGTGGAGCATCTTGATTTAAGCGCGTGAGGGGAAAATAATGTCAAAATCACAAATAAGCAAAGAGGCGCTCGTCCTTTTGCTTTTATGGCTTCGTGGTCCTTTAAGATTGATACTAAGCCTTATAATGATAATGGGGTTTGTGGGATTGTTTACAATTCCTATTATGATATTATCAATAGGTTGGTCAAAGCACTAATAAACATTACAATTTGTTCCTTTATATTAGGTTTTGGCTCTTTCCTTCTAATTTTTTATTATGATAAACTTATAAGATATTTACAATAAACTGTTCACATATTTTTCCATTAACAATACTAATAAAAAACAAAAGATCACGATAATTAAATCTGTATTCCGATATAATTGATGAGATTAATACATATAATTTTTAAAGAGGGGAAAAATGAAAAAATTTATTTTAATATGCTTGGCTCTATTGACTATAGGATTGAATATTACAGGTTGTGGTAAAAGTGAAGAGGAAAAACGTAGAGCCCAACAAGAAGAACAAGCTAAAAAGTTTTTTGAAACAAAATCGCCAGATACAGATCGTGGACATGCATATTAAATAAATACCCCACGACAATAAAATGTGAGTTATCAATCTCTAACTAAAAGAGTATTTTGTGTAACTCACACCTGACAACGTCATTGTACACTTTAACACGTATGAAGACAATCAGTTTTAAAAACTTTGGAAAGGCTTTTCATAACCTATCCGCTTAACGCTAAGTATTTATATAACAAAATACCCATTTATTATCTTTTCTTGTCTTTTTTATAATATTTTCAAATATATATCACTTAAAATACCTTATTATTTTCATCACTTTCTTTTGACTTATCCCCCTATAAGCTTTCTCTTTAATCATGATCTCAAAGCCGCGTGAGAAAAGAACAAGATAGGCCTTTTGGTTATTGATAAGGGGCACACGTGCGCCTAACGATACGCTTTTACAGAATTTCCCAGCCTTTAAAACTTAAGGCTTTTAGCCTTCTCATTTAAATGCAGGTTTGATGTCATGATTTTGGGGTGCGATTATTAAGAGTTTGAGAAGCGAAGAGCTTTTCATTTAAAAAGCAAAACGAAATGACGTATAGCCAAGGAAACGCGCTCTCCCATAGCACTGTAGTAAACAACCTATAAGGATATTTTAAACACAACAAATTTTCATAACGAGCGTTGTCCACCAAGGACTGTGTGGATTATCATTAACTTTTTTCTGATAAGATTTGCAGTAGAATATTGTCTTGATTTTTAAATAGCGCTTGAAAAGACGCTTTATCAATAATGGTCAATATTAATTATGGTCAATGGGATTATAGCTTCCATGATCTCTTCGCCAATCTTCTGGTTGTTGAAATTGGCTCGACCATAAACCGTTTTGTGCTTTTTGAGCAGCAGATTGTAGAGTTTTATAGTCTGCGGGGGATGGAAAATGATGCTGATCTTTTGTCAACACCATCAACCCTTCTGCCAGCCCCAACCGCGCCAGATCAACCCCATCTACAAAACATTGTGCATAATGAACCTGTTGAACGACACGTGCTTGCCGACAAGTAACCTTTTTATCAATTGTTTTTGAAACAAGCCAAGCCGTAACAAAAGCACCGCAAGGCCACTTAACTCCGTTGCGTGAGGCAAATTGTCGTGTTTCACAGCTTTCCACACCATATAAACGGATATCACGGATGATCTTTTTTCTCCACCCATCATCTACAAGCGTAATCATTTTAAAGGTCACACCACTTGTGACCTGTATAGCACCGGAATAGACCGGCACATTTTCTTCATAAAATTGTGATGCGATTGGTTCTGAATGCAACACCACATTTTGTTGGATTGCGTCTTGTTGGTTTGCATAATCAACCAATTGTGACTTCGGATTTTGAACGGGGTTTCCAATTGTCTTTTCTGATCCTTCAAAAAGAGAAAATTGCATAATATTTTCAGTATGTTGACTGAAATAAAAGTATCCTAAAATAATAATACAAATTAAGACAATATATTTAGGCGCTGCTCGAAGATATTTTAAAAGTATCATTTTGAATATTACTATATTTTTTGTTCATTAAATAATAAAAGATTAAATATTATTAATTTATCGATAGAAAAATTTATTTTTTTCATTTATATGATTCCCGATTAATATTTTGAATATTAATTTTGTGATTAACTTAAACATAAAGCGGGGGAATTTTCATGAAAAACATGAATAATTCGTTCATTCGTGAACATACCTTACAAAAAACTATTCTATCCAACACCCAAAAGAAATGGTTAACAGCAGCATTGATGCTGTTTATTGCCTTCATGGCACTGAGTGAACCAGCATTTGCTGATGGCGGCTTCGGAAAAATTGAAACTGCTCTTCAAAAAATAGTTGATGCTTTAAAAGGACCAATTGCAAAATCAATCGCAACCATTGCGATTGCTGGTGTTGGGCTTGCATGGATTGCTGGTTATGTTGAAATGCGTAAAGCTTTCTTTGTTTGTGTTGGCATCGGCATTGTTTTTGGTGCATCGCAAATCGCATCAATGTTTATGTCTTAATTCGCTTAACTTTAGCCTTTCAAAGCCATGAAAGAGCACGACAAGCTAACAGAAGATACGTTATTTCTTGCTTGCACGCGCCCTGCAATGATTGCAGGCGTGACGGTGGAAGCTATGGGATTAAATGGGATAGGAACGATGATATTGTTCATTATGGCAGGCAATATTTTTTTTCTAACCTTTGGTGTGATGCTGCATTTCATATTCAAGGAAATCCTAAAGCATGACCATAACAAATTTCGTATTCTTCTGACATGGCAAAAAACAAGTATTTTTGCCAGAAATTCGAGTCTATGGGGTGGGGGAAGTATTTCTCCATTACGATTAATTCGTAATTATGAGGAATTACAATGAATAGAACAGAGCGCAAACGTGAAAAGCAGCCAGAGGCGATCATTCCTTATGTGCGCCATGTCAATAAACACATCATTGCGCTGGATTCACGCGCTCTCATGAGCGTTATTAAACTTGAAGGGATTAACTTTGAGACAGCGGATATTATTGATCTGAATGTGCTTCACGAACAGCTCAATAATCTGTTTAAAAACATAGCGGATGAACGGATAGCGCTTTATAGCCATATTATCAGAAAGCGTGAAACGATTTATCCGGATGGGACTTTCAGATCGGCATTTGCCAAGCAATTAGATGATAAATATCGCGACCGGATGATTTCACAGGAGCTTTATCGCAATGAGCTTTATCTTTCTATTTTGTGGAATCCACACGTTGATCAAACGGATAAATTAGTGGAGTTTTTCAAACGTTTAGGCAAAGCCAAGCAAGAAAAGACAGAAGTTGATGCAGAGTCCATTCGCAAGCTTGAAGATATTACAACAGATCTTATTCAAAATTTAGAGCGCTATGGTGCAAGAAGATTGAGTCTTTATGAACATGAAGGCAATATTTATTCGCAGCAAAGTGAGTTTATCCACCAATTGGTGGGAGGTCGTCGTGAACGGATACCTCTCACATGGGGGACGATAGCTTCGACTGTTTATTCAGACCGTCTCATTTTTGGAAAAGAGATCATAGAAATACGCACCGAGGCGGGACAGCGGTTTGCGGGCATGTTTGGTTGGAAAGAATATCCAGCAAAAACTAGGGTAGGCATGGCGGATGGTTTGCTCACCCTTCCCTTTGAGTTTATTTTCACCCAATCGTTTATTTTCAAGAGCAAAAATGCTGCCAAACAGATTATGGGGCGCAAACAGAATCAAATGGTCAATGCAGGAGATCGAGCAGGTTCACAAATTATGGAACTGGATGATGCGCTTGATGATCTTGAATCCAATCGTTTTGTTTTAGGGGAGCATCATTTATCATTGGCAGTTTTTGCTGATACGCCGCAAGAGTTAGCGGATAATCTTGCCAAAGCGCGTTCTCGTCTTACAGATGGTGGGGCTGTCATTGCGCGGGAAGACTTAGGGTTAGCGGCGGCTTGGTGGGCACAATTGCCTGGCAATTATGCTTATCGCACCCGCTCTGGTGCAATAACAAGCCGCAATTATGCAGCGCTTTCTCCTTTTCATTCTTTTCCGGTTGGAAAAATAGATGGCAATGTGTGGGGACCAGCGGTAGCCTTGATGAAGACCTCTGCTGGTTCACCGTTTTATTTTAACTTTCACTTTGGTGATTTAGGCAATACGTTTGTTTGTGGTCCCTCTGGTTCTGGGAAAACGGTTATTGTCAATTTTCTTTTAGCGCAACTTCAAAAGCATGATCCCAATATGGTCTTTTTTGACAAAGATCGGGGCGCAGAACTTTTTGTCAGAGCGGGTGGCGGCACTTATATGCCCTTGAAGAATGGTAGACCGACAGGCATAGCACCGCTAAAAGGCTTAGACTATAACAATCCAGCAGATAGAGTTTTTTTACGCCAATGGATTATAAAGCTTGTTTCTTCTGAAGATCAAAAGATCAGTGAATCAGAAAGACAAGATATTTCTGCTGCTGTTGACCAACTTGCCTTGTTGCCAAAAGAACAACGGACGATCTCCGCCTTACAAATGTTTTTTGACACCACGCACAGGGAGGGGATAGCGGGTCGTTTAGAAAGATGGTGTAAAGGCAATGCCTTAGGGTGGGTTTTTGACAATCCTGATGACGACATTGGCATTGATGCAAAATTTATTGGTTATGACATGACGGATTTTTTAGACAATAATGAAATTCGTCCCCCATTAATGATGTATCTTTTTCATAGGATTTTGTCTCTGATTGATGGGCGTCGTATTATCATTGTCATTGATGAGTTCTGGAAAGCCTTAGAGGATGATTCCTTTAAAGCCTTTGCGCAAGACAGGCTGAAAACTATCCGTAAACAAAATGGTTTGATGTTGTTTGCAACGCAATCTCCCAAAGATGCGATCAATTCGACCATTGCCCACACCATTATAGAGCAATGCCCCACACAGATTTATTTTCCCAATCAAAAGGGCAATCATGGGGATTATGTAGAAGGTTTTAAATTATCGGACAGAGAATTTAACCTGATACAATCAGAATTAAGCCGTGAGTCACGGCGTTTTCTCATCAAACAAGGACAAAGTTCTGTTGTAGCAGAGCTAAATTTACGCGGCTTTGATGATGAAATAGCCATTTTAAGTGGCACCACCAAGAATATTGAACTCCTAGAGACCATTATGGATGAAGTTGGACAATCTCCAGAAAAATGGCTTCCTATTTTTCAAGAAAGGTCAAAGCAATGAAAAAACTTTTATTGGCAACAGCTCTTTGCGCAATTTCTTTTGGTTTAACAACCAATTCATTTGGTTTTGGCGGTATTGTATTTGATCCCAAGGCTTTTGGACAAATGATTAAACAAGTTCAACAAGGCCAACAACAGCTTAACAAGTTGCAAGAACAAATTCAACAAGGTGCACAACAGCTTGACCAATTAAAGAGCCAACTCGATCAAGCGAAACAATTATATAACTCCCTAAATGTCAAGCCTGACATTTCGGGATTGAAAGAGATGTTTAACAAGCAAGGGAGCAGTGGCGCCCTTCCTTCAGATTTTAACCACTTTCAACAATCAATGGGCAGTGGTGGTGGCGGTGGCGGCGGCGGCGGCAGCAAAAACACGCAAAAATGGCAAGAAGAACTTAAATACAAAGAGCCCGCAGGGGGTGCTGGATCAAAAGAGGCAGCAGATGCTTTTTACGCACAAGAAGTGAAAAAAGCCGAACAGAACACGGTAGGACAAGCAGCAAAAGGCCAAGACGTCTACGAAGAAGCCAGTGAAACACAAAAAACCATTAACAAGCTCCTTGACGAACTTGGAAGTACTAAAGATTCGGGTAAAATTCAAGGCATTCAAGCACAATTATCAGCAATACAAGCAAAACTCCAAACACAAGTTCTCCAAATGCAAGCCGCCGCGATGATTCAACAAGCGGAATACAAAGCTGCCGAACAACGAGCTTACGAAGAATTTGCAGCGCGATATGCAGATTATGCCAAAAAACTCGGTGGTCAATAAACGGAAGAAAAGAGGGGCTTGAATATGAACAAGATCATCATAACAACATTGCTACTTTGCACAGGGCTGATCACCACTGGCTGTGAAAAAACCTACAGCGTAGAAGAACTTAAAAAAAATAAAAAACTGATGGAAGAAGTATTAGTGAAATGTTTGACGTCAGGGGATTTGAATTCGAAAAATTGTAAAAATGCAGAGCAAGCTGAATTTGAAACCCGTAAAAAATGGGGAGGCTTTGGCTCGACAAATGACGATAAACAAGAATCTGAAAAGAAACAGGACAATAAATAATGAATAAAGTTCTCATAACAACATTGCTGCTTTGCACAGGGCTTATGGCTGCTGGTTGTGAAAAAACCTATAGCGTCGCTGAATTTAAAAAAGATAAAAATTTACGCTTCGAGTGGGATGCTAGATGTGGATTTGCAGGAACTTCAAAGAATTGTGAAAACATGCGGTTAGCATTTTTAGAACTTCAAAAAGAATATGAAGCAAAAGCAGCAGAAAGAAGTCGTAAAATTGACGAAGAAAATCGCAAATCAATGGAAAAATTGAAAGCTGAACAAGACGCTTGGATTGAAAAAATGAGAGCTAAACGAGAAGCAAGAGAACGCGCTAAAAGAGAAGCTGAACAACAACAAAATAACCATTAAGACATAATGAAGAGCGGAGCATCTAAATGGCAATAGTAACCAAAGGCGTATTTACTGACATAGATGATATGTTGATGAATCCCATTACAAAAACAATGGATAACATCTATTGCGCTTTAGCTGCTCAACTTAAAGAACCTTACAGACTATACAATATATTTATGGCAACATTATGTCTGTGCCCTAGATTTATCATCACTGGTTATAAAAAACCGATAACACAAGCATAATTTAAAAATTGTGCTCAAACCTTGTAAAACTGAAAGGAAAAAGGGGAAATATTGATGAATAAAGTTCTCATAACAACATTGCTGCTTTGCACAGGGCTCATCACAGCTGGATGTGAAAAAAATTACAGCGTCGCAGAATTTAAAAAAGATAAAAATTTACGCCTAGAATGGGATGCGAAATGTGGATTTGCAGGAACTTCAAAAAATTGTGAAAACATGCGGTTAGCATTTTTAGAACTTCAGAAAGAATATGAAGCAAAAGAAGCAGAAAGAAGTCGTAAAATTGCAGAAGAAAATCGCAAAAGATATGAAGAATTTATGGCGAAACAAAAAGCCAGACTTGAAAAAAGGGAGGCTGAGACTCAAAAAATACTCGAAAAACAAAGAGCGGAAACACGCGCTGAAGAAGAACGAAGAGCAAAAGAGCGCGCGGCAAAAGAACAAAATAACCATTAAAACACGATGAAGAGCGGAGCATCTCAATGGCAATAGTAACCAAAGGTGTATTTACTTGGATAGATAATACTGTAATGCATTCCCTTACAAAAATAATAGATAGCGCCATTACACATCGCTATTGCGCTTTAGCTGCTCAACTTAAAGAACCTTACAGACTATACAATAGATTTATGGCAAGATTATGTCTCTGCCCTAGATTTATCATCACTGGTTATAAAAACCAGAACACAGCAGAATCTAAAGATTGTGCTCAAAACTTGTAAAACTGAAAGGAAAAAGGGGAAATATTGATGAATAAAGTTCTCATAACAACATTGCTACTTGGCACTGGAATTATCGCTGCTGGCTGTGAAAAAACCTATAGCGTCGCAGAATTTAAAAAAGATGAAAAATTACGCCTAGAGTGGGATGCGAAATGTGGATTTGCAGGAACTTCAAAAAATTGTGAAAACATGCGGTTAGCATTTTTAGAACTTCAGAAAGAGTATGAAGCAAAAGCAGCAGAAAGAAGTCGTAAAATTGACGAAGAAAATCGCAAATCAATGGAAAAATTGAAAGCTGAAATGAGAGCCAGAATTAAAAAAATGAGAGAAGAGAATCAAAAATTCCTTGCTGAACAAAGAGCAAAAGAGCGTGCTGAGGAAGAACGAAGAGCGAAAGAGCGCGCGGCAGAAGAACAACAGAATAATAATTAAGACATAATGAAGAGCGGAGCATCTAAATGGCAATAATAACGAAAGGCGTATTTACTGACATAGACAATATGTTGATGAATCCCATTACAAAAATAATGGATAGCGCCACTACACATCGCTATTGCGCTTTAGCTGCTCAACTTAAAGAACCTTACAGACTATACAATAGATTTATGGCAACATTATGTCTGTGCTCTAGATTTATCATCACTGGTTATAAAAAACCAGAACATAGCAGAATTTAAAGATTGTGCTCAAACCTCAAAAACTGAAAGAAAGAAGGGGAAATATCTATGAATAAAGTTCTCATAACAACATTGCTACTTTGCACAGGGCTCATCACCGCTGGATGTGAAAAAACCTATAGCGTTGCAGAATTTAAAAAAAATCCAAAATTATTTGATGAATGGGTCACGAGATGTGGAGGGATAGGAACTTCAAAAAATTGTGAAAACCTAAGAGTAGCAGGCGCTGAACTTGAGAAAGAACGTCGGGCAGAGATTGATGAACATAATCGCAAAATAGATGAAGAATTTAAAGCTAAAATGAAGGCTAAACTTGAAAAAATTGAAGCTGACACTAATAGATTGCGAGCCGAAAGAGAAGCAAAAGAGCGCGCGGCAGAAGAACAACAAAATAACCATTAAAACATAATGAAGAGCGGAGCATCTAAATGGCAGTAGAAAGCAACGGCATATTCACTAAGATAGACAATATGTTGATGAATCCCATTACAAAAACAATGGATAACATCTATTGCGCTTTAGCTGCTCAACTTAAAGAACCTTACAGACTATACAATATATTTATGGCAACATTATGTCTGTGCCCTAGATTTATCATCACTGGTTATAAAAAACCGATAACACAAGCATAATTTAAAAATTGTGCTCAAACCTTGTAAAACTGAAAGGAAAAAGGGGAAATATTGATGAATAAAGTTCTCATAACAACATTGCTACTTTGCACAGGGCTCATCACTGCTGGATGTGAAAAAACCTATAGCGTCGCAGAATTTAAAAAAGATAAAAAATTGATGGAAGAGTGGAATGCTAAATGTGGATTCGCAGGAACTGCAAAAAATTGTGAAAACTTAAGATTAGCACAACTTGAACTTCAAAAGGAATATGAAGCAAATGCTGAAGAGAGAATTAGGGAACACAACGAAAACATGCGTAAAGCGATGGAAGAATATCGAGCCGAACTACGAGCTAGACATGAAAAATGGAAAATTGATTTTGAAAAAAGGCAAGCTGAAATAGAAAAAAGAAAGGCTGAAGAAAAAGCAAAAGAACAAGCCGAGCGCGAAGCAGAAGAGCGCACTAAAGCTAAACAACAACAGAATAATAATTAAATCAGAAATAATCGTATTTGCAAAAATTAGATAGAATGGACGTGCAATGGCATTCGAAAAAATAGATTTCTTTACCACGGCAGAAAATATGTTAATAGAACCTATTATGCAAATAATGAACGAAACCACCGCAAATCTCTCATCGGGTTTAAGTGCTCCGCTTAAAGCATCATGTACAATCTACATTATATTTATGGGGTACAATATCATCTCAGGGCGTTCTTCCATGCCACTGTGGGAATTTATAGTGACAGCTTTCAAACTTGGCATCATTGTTTCACTCGCCACAAACGCTGCTCTTTATAATGAGTGGGTCGGGGATTTATTTTTCAATAGTCTTCCTAATGCCATTGCACATGCCACACAAGGTACAATACACTCAGATAAAAATATATGGGATGATCTGTTAAACAAAGCTGTTGCACATGTTTTTGATGAAGCAAAATCTGCATCATGGCTTGCATTGGGTGCGTATCTTGTTGCTTGGATAGTTGGTTTTGCCTGTTACGTGATTGCTGCTGTTTTTTGCATAATTGGTTTTATCGTCACAATGTTTGCTAAGCTGGGTTTATTTCTCGTCATATCAGTAGGACCGCTCTTCATAAGCCTCTATATGTTTTCATCAACAAGAAGGTTTACAGAGGCATGGTTAGGACAAGTTGCAAACTTCATCATACTTCAGATATTAGTCATCTTGCTTGGTGGTATGTATGTCAAACTTGCACTGAAAATCTTTACAACAAACATTGTAGATATCATGTTTTCCTTTGGCGCATTTATGGTGGTTGGCCTTGGTGGTATTTTTCTTTTCTTCAATTTACCTGGCATGGCTTCCGCTTTAGCCTCTGGGGGTGCCTCCCTTACAGGCTCAGGAGGAGCTAAAACAATAACGAATGGTGTAAAAAAATTAGCATCACTATTAGCAAAGGCTTAAGTTCAAATGCGGGAATTTAAAAAAATTGGGATTATCTTACCATTTCTCTTTCTCAGTGGCTGTGTGTCTTCACCAAACACACTGAAGTCACTCCCAAAGTGTGATGGATATTCTAAACGTCCACTCAACAGATCAATGTGGAATTGGGAAGGGAAAAAACCCACGCCCACACCCATTATCATCAGTAACAACACCCCTTCACCCGTAGAAGGTAAGCTGGAAACGCTTCTGGCACAAAAATTAACGGATGAAGAAATCAAATCTTACAAAAATTGCGGGCAAAAAGCATGAAAGAAAAAGACATAGAACAATACATTGCTGAAGCGCGCTCGTTTGATCAAGATCGCATGCTCGCCTCACGCCGCACCACCCGCGTCTCGCTTGCCATTGCCGGCATCGCAGTTGCAGTTGCAATAATGTCTTCTTTCGCGGTCATCACCCTCACACCCCTTAAAACCGTGGAACCTTTTGTCATCCGTGTAGACAATTCAACCGGCATCACCGAAGTTGTGGAAGCCTTAAAAGAAGGTCCCACCAATGTCGACGAAGCAATCACACGCTACTTTGCTGCAAAATACGTCCGCTCCCGTGAAGGCTTCACCACAGAAGAAACACAACACAACTTCCAAACCGTCTCCCTCCTCTCTTCTTCTGAAGAACAGGAAAGATTTGCCAGCTGGTATGGAGCAAGAAATCCCCAAAGTCCTCAAATTCTCTATAAACACGCCGCTGTTACAATAACAATAAAATCAATCTCCTTTATCAATGACGATGTTGCCCAAGTGCGTTACTACAGAACCATTCACGACAACGACAACAACAAAGAATTCATCACCCACTGGGTTGCAACACTTACCTTTGAATACATCAATGCCCCTATCTCTGTCCAAAACCGTTTGATAAATCCTCTAGGGTTTATTGTTAGTGAATATAGAACCGATCCGGAAGTGGTCAACTGATCATGACAAAAAAAATTCTTTTTCTCATTCTTAACATCGCTATTACCCTTTCTTTAACGCCTAGCCATGCCAGTATTTTTCCCACTCGTGCGCCAAGCGATAGCCGCATTCGCTTTATCAACTATGATGCCTATAATGTCACAAAAATTATTGGCTCCATACGCTCATCGGTACAAATAGAATTTTCTCCCAATGAAGAAATTGCTCATGTAGCGATTGGCAACAGCGTTGCATGGGAAGTTGCACCAGCGGGTAATATTCTTTTCCTTAAAGCGCGGGAAGTCCAACCCATTACCAATCTCCAAGTCGTCACCACAAAGCTTGATGGCTCAAAGCGCTCCTATCAATTTGAACTGATGGTCAAAGATGGAGAAATTTCCTCTGGACAAGAAACATATTTCCTTGTGAAATTTCGCTACCCACAAGAAGAAGCAGAACAAAGAAGACTCGCAGCCCTTATGCGACAAGAAAAACAACAAGCCCAGCGTATCGATAATGTCTTCAACGCTTCTGAAACCTACGGACCTCGCAATTGGGCTTACACCGCTCAAGGCTCTATCACTCTTGAACCCTCCTCCGTTTATGACAATGGCAAAACAACAACATTTACATTTCCAGACAACCAAGAAATCCCTGCCATTTACATTGTCAGCAATGACGGTACAGAATCGCTGGTTCCCAAAACCACGAGAGGCAACATGGTGATTGTCCATGCCATTAGCGCACGCTTCACCCTAAGACAGGGAAAAAACGTCCTATGCGTCTTTAACGAAGCCTATCAACCAAAAGGCACAAATCCAAATACCGGAACAACCTCACCATCTGTTGAACGTAAAATTGCATCAGATCTTTAAATAAGCGGGAATTGAAGGGGACAACACATGAGTGATAAATCAATCATCGAAGATCGCGGATCTATTGGGGATGGCAAAAACAATAGCGCCAAAACCGCTGGCAAAAAAATAGTTGTCGCAATAGCCTGTATAGGAATCTGCGGCTATGTGCTCTGGAACATCTTATCCTCCCCCACAGAACAAAAAGACACCGCAAAAGCTCATAAAAAACAAGAAAAAAGCTTTCACAATTCCCTCGCCCCTTTAGAGCTCGCGCCCTCTGACCCGCGTGCCAACATAGCACCAATAACCTTACCACCCCCACAACCACTCGCACAAGAACCCAAAAAAGATGACCCACTACTTGATGCCGCAAGACGTGCCCCTGTTCTCGCTTTTGCCAAAGGCTCTAAATCTCAATTAAAAGACATCGTCAACACGACTCTCAACCCCTTTGAAAAATTCCATGCCCTTGAAAATCTCGCGAATGCGCAAAATTCTCCTGCCCTTCAAGACACACAAAATTTTGCAACCCTATTAAAGCCTACCAAAACAGAAGAAGCAAAAGCAAAACTCATCGGCAATAGAAACTTTATCATCGCCATGGGAACCTCTATTCCCTGTATCTTAGAAACCGCATTAAACAGTGAGCAACCAGGCTTTGCAAGCTGCATCATCAACCGTGATATCCTCTCTGACAATGGGCGCGTTGTTTTGCTTGATAAAGGAACCCAAGTGATTGGCGAATACCGCGGAGGGATAAAACAAGGTCAATCTCGCCTCTTTGTACTCTGGACAAGAGCAAAAACCCCAACCGGTGTCATCATCGACCTTGCCTCACCCGCAACCGACAGTTTAGGCAGAGCCGGTTTTGATGGCAACATCAACACCCATTGGTGGGAACGCTTTGGCTCTTCCCTTTTACTCACCGTTATTGATGGTGCCACAACAGTTTTAACAAATAAAATAGTAGGCAATTCCAATAAAGAAGGTTCAAACAACTCTGGAGGCGGCGGTTTTGAAGGCGCAAACAACACTGGAAAAGAGGCCGCCAGTATTGCTCTTGAAAATCAAATCAACATCCCTCCTACCCTAGAAAAATTTCAAGGCGAACTCGTCAACATTTTCGTAGCAAAAGATCTCGATTTTTCCTCTGTCTATAAACTAGTCGTAAAGAGCAAAAGAAACCGCTCTACTCCCAGCTATTCCTTTTTTCATTAAGCCAATAAAGTCACATTATGCCATCAGCAAAAAATGCAGAACGCGCCTCCATCGTTTTAACAAAATTAAAGATCTTAGATGATTTCCTCAATGATGACAATTTATTTGAAATTGTTATCAATCGCCCTGGCGAAGTAATCGTTGAGGGTCCCAATGGTTGGCAAACCCACATCTTAAAAGAACTAACCTACAGCGAACTAGAAGGGATTGCAAAAGTTGTTGCTGCCTACACAACACAAAAAATCAGTGTAGAAAATCCCGTTCTCTCCGCAACACTGCCAAACAACGAACGCATACAAATTGTTATGCCTCCAGCAGTTGCAGCCAATACCATTAGCATGACCATTCGTAAACCTTCATCACGCACTTTTTCTCTTGAAAGTTTACATGAAAACAATCTTTTTTCTGTTGCCCAAAACACCAGTTTCACACCCACGCAACAAATGACAGAACGGTTATCCGAACTCTCTGATACAGACAAAGAGCTAACAGATCTCTTTATCGCCAAAGACTTTTGCACCTTTTTAGAAAGAGCCGTTATTACACAACAAAATATCTTAATATCGGGCAAAACCGGTTCTGGTAAAACAACCCTCTCCAAAGCTTTGATTGCAAAAATCCCTGACTATGAACGAATTCTCACCATTGAAGACACACCAGAACTTGTCGTTCCGCACGCCAACAAAGTCCAACTCTTTTATTCAAAAGATAACCAAGGCTTAGCAAAAGCAGGTGCAAAAGAACTGCTTGAATCAGGATTACGCATGCGCCCCGACAGAATCCTTCTACAAGAGCTGCGTGATGGTACAGCCTTTTACTATATCCGTAATGTCAATTCTGGTCACCCCGGCTCCATTACCACCGTCCACGCCTCAACAGCCCTTGCAGCCTTCGAACAAATGACCCTTTTAGTCAAAGAAAGTGACGGTGGTGGTAATTTAGCACGCGATGATATCCGCGGCTTATTAATCTCGATGATAGATGTCATCATCCAATGTAAACGTTTGGAAGGAAAATTTCGTGTAACAGAAATTTATTACGACCCTTTCAAGCGCCGTGATGCTTTTTAAAAAAAACGATACCCCTCACACCCTTTTTTATAAGCAAAAACTATACCAATAGAGCTTTCTTAAAAACACGATTATAAGCCGCGGATATCATCGCGTGCTAAATTACCACCATAGCTTCAAGTTCAGTGTCAATAATCGAAAACAACAAGTAAAAAGAAGTAAAAATATCATCCCCATTCCCAATCACGCATGCGCCCCACAGGAAAACCAAAACGTGCCGAAAATGATATCTATAACCCTATATTTTTTCTGATTTTTTTTGACATCAACATTTGCAGGAATATAGATACCAAATTTAGTATCCGCTTCACCTTTAGCTTCAGACAAGAGCTTCACGAGCACCTTGTAATATACGAGATCCTGCTTTATGTGCCTTATCCATTATTATTCTTTTCGATATTCATCAAGGCGCAATATAAAAATTTTCTTCAACGCATTCCTCTCTGATTTTGTCAAATTACCTCAAGATGATTGACTGTAAATATCTTCGATCAACACCGGAATATTTTAACCACCAAAAAAGGGTATAACTTTATATCCCCCACTTTTACTCTTATGCTTTTAAACCTAACTTTCCTTGGCTTTCTCTCATACCTTGCATAAGACCACCAGCATCTGAATGAGTAGCAATAAAAGAAACAATATCAAATAATTATTCAGGCGATATGCCTTCTTCTTTCACAGAAGTTCAATAAGCTGCCATTTCAATCACGGTTTGCATACATCATTCAATATACGGAAACACCCATAACGATAACGATGTAAATGAAAAGCTAATTTGAAGTGAATGATCAGAAATATCAAATATCCAAATGACAAAACAAATCTTACCTATCTTCAGCTATATCTCTTAACCCTTGTCACTTCTCTTAACCCTTATCACTTTTCTCAAAAGTTTTAAGCGTTTTCTCATGAAGAATATACATATCAAACGGCAATCCTCTTTCATCAACAACTTTTGTCAAAGCAATACGGATGAAATCAGACACCGTAAGTCCTAAACTTGCTAATATTTCACCGAATTTTTTTTAACGCCCTATCTATGCAGGCACATACAACGTCTTTTGTCACACCCATATTAAACCTCTTTTGATTACCTCTCTTTTGCCATATGGCTTAATAGGGCTTATACAGCATAAGGCTTTATCCTTGCCCTTACCGTATCATATCTATTGATCTTGCACGCGCTATTGCGTTGATTTTCTCCTGTTGTCTCTGTTGCAAAAACTTAACTGCCATTTGAAACTCTTTTATGCGTTCTTTATTATAAGACTGTTCTTTGGGGATTGCTTTTGATAAATCAAAACCATATTTATGAATGGCATCATGTCCAAAACGTTTATCTAAAACACTTTGTAGCTTTAAAAACTCTTGATTAACCTGCTCTGGTATCTTTGAATAACTATCACAACCAGCTTCAACGTTTTTCATAAAAGTCACTGCTTCTTGTGAAAGTGACGGAACCTCAACTTTCAATCGCTCACGCTCCCGTGTAACACTATCCATATGTGTCTCATAAGAATTCTTATAAAAGGATTGAAGCTCTCTCATAGTAGAAACAGCAAGAGGAACATGATAAAGCGCTTCTTTTCGTTCTTTTCCTGTAGCCTTCAATTTATCGATAAAACGATCTAATCCACGCAGTTCGCCTGCTCTATCAGGTGCCCTATCCAAAATATCAGGAAGTTTATCGCCTTTACCTGCTAAAATCGTTTGCTCAATCCTAAACGCAGCCTCTTGTGGATCTCTATAAATAGATGCTAAATGACTGTTTAACTCCTTAAACACATCAATGTAAGATTTTTTATTTCTAAGAGCGCTTAGCACCTTCTGTTCTAGATTAGAATTATCTATATAAGCAGCAAGGTATGGCTCTCGTTCTGTTGCTTTTGCAACAACATTCAAATCATTTTGTAATTGTTCAAGTTCTTCTTTTTGACGTTTAGCAAAACTTGTCTTTTCTCTATCCCAAGGAGTTTCAATCTTCTCTTTTTGTTGTTCCAAGCACTCTTTATTAAGATCAACGCAAAAAGCAATATTTTTGCCAATACCTTGAGAAACATCATCCCTTTTATTTTCTGTAAACTTGATAAGGTTCTTATAGATGAGTGCAGATAGATATTCTGAATTACCAAAATGTGCTTCAATTGACGCACGTGTCATTTCTTGTCGCTCAATACCCTTCCAGTTGATATGATAACCAGCTTCACGAGCCAGTTGCACCATAAATTCACGCTGAGTACGCCCATTCCCCTCTCGAAACGGATGCAACGCATTCAATTCGCCCATGTAATACCCAGCCCTTTGGCTAAAGTCATAAGCGCCAAGACCACGCAGATACTGTTCTTTTGCAAGCTTTTTTGTAATCTTCGGTGCATAACTTTCAATCTGATTATAACTAGCAAACATACTATTGCCTTTGGCAATATCCACTAAACGAACTTGTCCCGCCCATTCATATATGTCACCAAACAGTCTTCTATGAATCTCTTTCATGTAATTCAGATCAAACTTACCACCAATAGGAGTATGTACAAATTCGAAAGATTTTACATAAGAAATCGTAGATTCTACACGTTGTAGCGTGGCTTTGTCTTTAATACCAAACCGATTATACATCACACCAGTTTCAGGATCAGTATAAGGATCACCGCTCCCCTTATACTTCTCCACGTTTTACCCTCTCCATATAATCTTTGAGGATATCACTTGTTTCAAACTCTCCAATAATAACACGTTCCATTTGCTCAACGACTTTTGGATCTGGCTCTAATCCCTCTAAACGTTGGCTTGCCAATGCATTTTCAGCATAGAGGCGACGCAGCTTAATTTCCTCTTCACTCAATATATTAAAACCCTCCTTTGCTTATATTTATTATAGCCAAACAGACTATAGAAACAAGATTTTATTCCTTGTCTTACCCGCGTTACATCTTTTGACCTTGTACGCTCATACGCATGATTTAGCTCTTGTATACGTTTCTGTTGCAAAAACTTAACTGCCATTTGAAACTCTTTTATGCAATCTTGATCATGGGACTGTTGTTAAGGATTTTTTTTTGATAGATCATAATTTGTTTGCATAGCAAGCCAAGCACGTGCTGTGCTTACACCAGACATTTCAAGCCTAATAGCAAGATTAGCACTCATAGCGGCTTTTCCATTTAAAACTCTAGAAAGTGCTACACGAGATATACCAAGCTACTCTGCTGCTTCATTAAAGGATAAACCAAGCTCTTTGATCACATCTTCTCGCAATAATTCACTGGGATGTGAAGGATTCTTCATCATTGTTTAGATCTCCTTTTTGATGACAATCCAGATAATCAACCATTTCGACATCTATGCTATCAAAGCGAAATATTACGCAACAATTTCCATTTACAGTAATTGACTAATAATCCTTGAAATCACCCTTTAGCAGATGTAATTAAAAGGATGGATAACTCAAATCTTTTGGCGATACATCTCCTTCAAGAGCACTTAGAATACGCTTTAATTTTTGAGCATGGGCGGTTCTAATCCCTTCAGTCGTACCAGTATTATAGAAGGCTTCAATCCTTTTATGTTTAAATCTTAAAATTGTAAATGAATATAGAGTGTACCCTTCCAAGATCCAAAAATGTTCATTATTTTTACATCACATGGCTTTTTTACTTTATAAACATTAGAACTGTCGTAAAAAAATTGATCATTCTCATCTCTTTCTCATTATTCTACTAATTATTGGAAAAGTATAAGTTCATAATTAGGAGGAGCTAAACGTAATAGGAGCGTATCATATCCCCAATTGGCAGCGGCACTTAGAAACATCAAGATGATATAACCACAATGACCATTGCTGTTTGATGTTCATGAGGCGCTGCACCCGCTGTATGTCCAGTAAAAAGAATGAATAACACTTAAACTCCCGTTCTATCAAACTTATGTAAATATAATCATTTCTGATTAAATATACTGTTGATTTCCTGCTTCTTCGAGGCTGGTTTCACCAAAGTCACAGGACATTGCCCAGAGCATTCCTCTCCACAGGCTGACACGGTGGAACTCACCGCCAAGTTTTTTAAATTAATCGCGGCATTAATGTCTCTATCATGGTTCGTACCACAATGAGAACATCTCCACTCACGTATGCTAAGAGGTAATTGTTCAATCTTACATCCGCAATGATGGCAGATCTTACTGCTCGCATACCAACGATCTGCAATAACAATCTGTCGACCATAACGTGCCGCCTTATATTCCAATTGACGGCGAAACTCGAAAAAACTTTGATCTGCAAGGGCACGCGATAAATGCTGATTTTTCAGCAAACCTTTTACATGAAGATCTTCCAGACAAAATGTACCAAAACGCTGAATTAAATCTGTTGTAACCTTATGCAAATGATCTGTTCTGATATTACTTATTCGTGCATGAAGCTTAGCGAGTTTTTGTTTCTCCTTATAACGATTGCTCGAGCCTTTTTGCTTACGGCTTAGCTTTCGTGATAAGCGTCGTAAACGATTTAGCAAAGCCTTATAAGGTTTAACGCTTCTTATGGTTTCTCCTGTCGAAAGCGTTGCAAGTGCATTGACGCCCAAATCAAGACCAACAATAGCTTGGTTCTCGCTCAGTGGCTCTTGATTATTGGTTTCAACGCTAAGACTTACAAACCACCGATCCGCTTTACGGCTAATGGTTACTGACAAGATCTTTCCTTGAAATCGCAATTGTTCTCGCAGACGAACCCAACCAAGTTTGGGAATTGTTATCTTGGAACCTTGCAACTGTACTTGATCATTGGTTAAAGTAAAACGATCGTGCACTCCTTTCTTTCTCAAAGTGGGATATCGGCTTCTTCCTGAAAAGAAATTCTTAAAAGCCATACCCAATTGAATAATTGCCATTTGTGGAGCATTTTTAGTGACTTCCATTATCCATGGAAATTGTTCTCGTTTTAGAGAATTGAATTGTCTACGTAGCGCATAGTCATTAGGCTTTGTAAATTATTATCTTTCTTCCATGCTTCATATTGCTGCTGCCATTCCTTCAGTGCCCAATTATAAGCAAAGCGCGCGCAACCACTGGCTCGAGCCATGTAGCTTCGTTGTTTATTGTTTAAGTCTAGAGCTATTTTGTGAGCAACAATCATTGCGATGCTTCTACAGCTTGACGAACATTCTCTAATAACTTTTGATTTTTTCTCGAACGACTTCCATAAAGACGAGCACTGAAGACAGTAATAATTTCTAAAACATCTTTGGCTAAATCTTCTTCAAAACTGCTTTCTTCTCCTTGATTGAGAATGACAACCTCAACTTGTTTGGCTTCACAAATGGCGAAGACCAATTCCGCACCAAAGCGCAATAAACGATCTTTATGCGTAATCACCAAACGACCTATTTCATTTTCAATGAGAGCATCCAACAAACGTTTAAGACCTTTTTTACGATAATTCATCCCTGACCCTAAATCAGAGATGAGTTCATAAGTCCACCTTGGCTTGCGCAATAAAGCTCGAGAACCTGTTTTTGTCGCTCTAAATCGTCTTTTTGATCATGGCTCGATACACGCGCATAAGCAATGGTTTTTCTTTGTGATAGTTCTCTCGAATGAAAAGCTCAGGTCTAAGCCTAGATAGGTCATAACGGCGGTGACCTCCTGCCGTGTGCTCAGAAATAATTTTGTCTTCACATTCCCAACGGCGTAGAGTGCTGATCGAAACACCCAAAACTTGAGCGGCCTTACCTATCCCAATAAATCTATCCATAATGTATATTATTACACAGATATAAATAGATTACAAATAAGCTGTTAAAGCCCCCCACTACAAACTCTGTTAAACTAATAACCGATTTACGAATAAGTAAAAGAAAAAGGAAAATCAAAAAAAGGCATATTTTTTATATCTTACGAACTATAGAGAAATCTATACGCATTGTAGTTATTAGAATTGGACTTTCCTTTTGTAATTGCCAAAATCCCGCATTAAAATCAGACCTTTATTCAAAGATGATCTGATAATTTTTTCAAAAAATTCAAGATTCCTCAAGTGCAGTCCCCATGCGTACATCATGATGAATAATAACATCCATCAACTCTGTCACGACAGTGTCCAATACTTCTCGTGCATCGCCTTCAGCCATAAGGCGGATAACCGGCTCAGTTCCAGAAGCGCGGATCACCAGCCGTGCCTCTTTTCCTAACCGCTTCTCTGCTTGATCAATGGCCGCTTTGACGGGATTTTTTTTCAAGACATTTTTATTTTTAATCGTTACATTTTTTAAAATTTGCGGTACAGGTTCAAACCGTTTACACAATTGGCTCATAGGGCTTTGACTTTCCTTCATACAGGCTAAAATCTGCAATGCAGCCACCAAGCCATCACCCGTTGTACCAAAATCACTAAGCACGATATGGCCAGAAGCCTCACCACCAACATTATATCCCTTTTGGCGCATGGCATCGACAACATAACGATCTCCAACTTTTGTCCTTACAAGGTGCAACCCTTTGCTATTCAAGAAACGCTCTAGTCCAAGATTTGACATAATCGTTGTGACAACACCATTGCACCGTAATCGTCCCATTTTATGCCAATTTTCAGCAATTACAGCAATTAACTGATCTCCATCAACCGTTTGTGCTTTTTCATCAACAATGAGAACCCGATCTCCATCTCCATCAAGAGCAATCCCCACATCAGCACGCACTTCATGCACTTTTCGTTTTAAAGAGCTTAAATCGGTTGATCCACATTTTTGATTAATATTGGTCCCATTGGGCTCATCATGAATAGCAAAAACCTCAGCCCCCAATTCCCATAAAGCACGGGGAGCCGCTTTATAAGTAGCCCCATTGGCACAATCCACAACAATACGCACAGTATCTAAGCGAACATCACGCGGCAAAGTTCGTTTGGCATATTCAATATAACGATAAATATCTCCCTCAACCCGTTTTGCATAACCAATTTCGGCAGAACTTGCTAAAGACTTTGAAAGATCTGTATCGATCAATTGTTCAATTTTCGCTTCCATATCATCTGAAAGCTTAAAACCATCAGGACCAAAAAGTTTAATTCCATTATCATAGAACGGATTATGAGAAGCAGAAATCATCACCCCAAGATCCGCGCGCAAAGAGCGGCAAAGCATTGCAACAGCAGGGGTTGGCACTGGACCCAATAAAAAAGCTTCCATCCCCGCAGCAGTCAATCCTGAAACCAAAGCGTTTTCCAACATATAGCCAGATAATCGTGTATCCTTGCCAATCACCACACGATGAGATTGATGTTGTGAGCGAAATAAAACCCCTACAGCCATCCCCACCTTCATGGCAAAATCGGGTGTCATAGGAAATGAATTGGCTTTCCCCCGAATTCCATCTGTACCAAAATATTTTTGCACCATGCCTCTTTCCTTTAATATATAATTCTTCCCTTGGCTTTTCCTTAAAATCCTAACAAGCCCCCTTCACCATCTACACATCTAAACCACTCTCAAGCAATTATGTTTACACCCTCACACATAAAAGCAATATTATCTCCTCAAAATGCTCTATACATCCCTTTAACACAACCAACGGATAATTTCACACACTTGCTAAATCCGTAAAGAAACCCAGCACCAAACCTCACACCCTACCAAATCAGCAAGGAAATCTATCGCCTAACCTTACAACCCCCTACCACATTAGAAAAGCAACAGTCCACCTCGCCTTGTAGCATGCTAAAGCCGCCATCATACAACGGCTTTGCTTAATTTTTTGCTTCCATATTTTTGCAAATATTACAAGAAAGGCGCAAACAAAACTTGCGCCTTTCTCAAAGAATTTAGAAGTTTTCCTAAAACATCGTCACTCAAGCGATATTAAACAGTTCTTATTTTTCTTTATCATGTCCCGCAGTATTGGACTTCTTTTCAGCATTACTTTTAGAGCGGTTGACTGATTTTGTGGTGCCTTTTGTGCTTTGTGCTTTTTTCTCAGTCTCATCCGATTGCACTTCTTTAGACTGAGCCTCCTTAGGCCCAACATTACCGGATTTTGCTGTTTTTTTCCCAACAACTGCCTCTGCTTTACCTGCCTTGCCTTTATCGGTCTCTTCTTTATGAGGCACTATTTTAGGAGCTGCTTCAGCGTTTTTTTCATCTACCACTGTTATCTCTGCTCTGACCGTTCCAGTTTTTGGAACAGAAGACCCCCGTGGCGCAGCACCCTCATCTTTCTGTGTGCGTGAAGGAGGCTTTCCTGCAATAACTTCGTTAATTTCAGCTCCCGTTAAAGTCTCATATTCCAACAAACCTTGTGCCAAAGCAAACCATTCTTTTCTTTTTGTTTTCAAAATGTTTGTCGCATTTTTATAGGCATCATCAATAAGCTTACGCACTTCCATATCAATCATGCGCGCTGTTTCTTCAGAGACATTTTGTGTTCGCGCAACAGAATGACCCAAAAAGACTTCATCTTGGTTATCGCCATAAGCTACATTTCCAAGCAGATCAGAAAATCCCCACCGTGTGATCATCGCGCGTGCTAATTTCGTTGCTTGTTCAATATCAGAAGAAGCACCAGATGTGATATTTTCCTTTCCAAACTTTAATTCTTCAGCCACACGTCCACCCATCATAATGGCCAGACGAGAAATCATCCACCGATAACTCATAGAATAGCGATCGCCTTCAGGCAATTGCATCACCATTCCCAATGCTCTTCCCCTTGGAACGATTGTTGCTTTGTGAACAGGATCAGCAACCGGCACATTAAGAGCCACAATAGCATGTCCTGCTTCGTGATAAGCAGTGAGTTCTTTTTCCTCTTGTGTCATAGCGGTTGAACGACGTTCAGCCCCCATCATCACCTTATCTTTGGCATCTTCGAATTCTTGCATCGTGACAACTCTTTTATTACGGCTCGCAGCCATAAGAGCAGCTTCATTGACCAGATTCATCAGGTCTGCACCGGAAAATCCTGGTGTTCCCCTTGCCAAAATTTTCAAATCAACGTTAGGCGCTAAAGGCACGTTGCGCACATGCACTTTCAAGATTTGTTCACGCCCAGAAACATCAGGGTTTGGCACAACAACTTGTCGGTCGAAACGCCCTGGTCTTAACAAAGCGGGATCAAGCACATCGGGACGGTTTGTTGCGGCAATAAGAATAATACTTTCATTGGGCTCAAACCCATCCATTTCGACAAGCAACTGGTTTAAGGTCTGTTCACGTTCATCGTTTCCACCGCCAAGACCAGCCCCCCGATGGCGTCCAACAGCATCGATTTCATCGATAAAGATAATACAAGGTGCATTTTTTTTAGCCTGTTCGAACATATCGCGCACACGGCTTGCCCCAACACCAACAAACATTTCAACAAAATCAGACCCTGAAATGGTAAAGAATGGCACATTGGCTTCACCTGCCACAGAACGTGCTAGCAAAGTTTTACCGGTTCCTGGAGGACCAACAAGCAAAACACCGCGTGGGATACGCCCCCCTAAGCGTTGAAATTTTTGTGGTTCGCGTAAAAATTCAACAATTTCTTGAAGATCTTGCTTTGCTTCTTCAACGCCAGCAACATCTTTAAAGGTAATACGTCCTTGCGCTTCATTAAGCAATCTTGCTTTCGATTTCCCAAATCCCATTGCACCGCGTGACCCATTTTGCATTTGCCGCATAAAAAAGACCCACGCCCCCACGATAATAATAACAGGTAATAAGGAAAAGAGGAGATTGAGGAAAATGCTATTTCCAGAGCTTTCAGGAATAGCTTTAACATTAACGTTTTTGCTTTCCAATTTTTGTATCAAACCTGGATCGCGAGGAGCATAGGTTGAAATAGCTCTATGTTCAATGGTTTTTCCTGTTAATTTTTGACCTTGAATGGTCACAGATTTCAACTCATTATTCTCAACTTTTTGCAAAAATTCAGAATAGGAGACTTCTCCACCACCAGAACGTTGGCTATCTCCATTAAAGAGAGAAAACGACACAATCAAAATCAATGCAATAACTCCCCAAATAAGGAGAGAGCGGTAATTGGAATTCATATTCAGCCCACTTAATCAAATATAGATTTCAAACAGTTCCCCTTAACATATAACCTTGTCAGCCCCTTGCCAAGGGATGAGAAGCTGTTTATTTTCTTTTAGAGTAATTTTCCTTTATCTTTTCACCTCAATATTAAAAAAAGGTTCCACAACATTCACCAAGGCTGCATCTTCTCGTGAGGAAAGCCAATCGAAAGGTGCCATAATTCGCTTGACGATAACATGTTTATGAACAACTGCTTGAGAAATCAACTCTGGAATATCATACCCTTTATGATTTGAGATCATCAGCAGCGATTGTAAAGAGGGAAAATGAGGCTTTTCAAGCTCAAAATCGCTATTTTTTAATAAAAATTTCAGCTGTTCTAAATTTGCGGCTCCAACCTTTATAGCCTCATATCCATGATTTGTGATATGATAGCGCCCATCCCATATAAAAGTTTTATCTGGCTCAACAATAGCCTCTTTCATATTTCGCCCTTCACGCCACAAAGAAATTCCCTGCTTGTTATATTCAATAACAGAGCCCGCATAAGTAAAACGCCGCTTTTCTGGAGAATCAAGACAGAGTTTTTGAACAAGCATGCTTAATTTCTGATTGGGGAGCAAATAAAATCCCCCTCCCATCAGCACAGCAAAGAGCCCCACCACAAAAGGAAAACTGGAATGTTTCTGTAAAAACAGCGCAGGCTTTTCTATGAAACAACGCCCATGTTGGACAGTAATATCCAGCGCTAAGATCAAATCAGCAATATTTTTAGCTTGTTGACGACGCTGCAATGCGGCTTCATTTATTTTTTGAGCAATATAAGCCAATTTTTGTGGAGAAAGAGATTGACGCACGCGCACACGTTCAAAATTGCGATCTTCATTGGTTGGATCATCAATCCATGTTTGTCCTTGTAAGCGTAAATAATTCCGTAATGTTTGGCGTTTTACACCAAGGAGTGGCCGAATCAAACGCACTTTTCTATGCAACAGCGCCTCACGCGGAATACAGGATAAACCACGCTCATAGAGGGGACCATAGTTTTTTTCGGCAATATTTTTTCTTGTTTTTCTGGTATGATCCTCATCACGTATACCCTCGGCTTCACCGCGCAAAATACCAGCAAAACCACTGGCATAAACCTCATCGCGCATGGCAACAGCTTCACTATATAAAGCACCTCTATTCTTTTGGAGACGTTGATACCGCATTTGATAGGTCTCAACCTGATCATTGAGTGTATGCCCCGTCATAATAAGTGATGCGCCTTGTTTTTGTGCTTCTTTAACCAAGAGATCATAGCGTGCAACACGCGCGCTGGAAGCAATATGCGTCTTTGGCTTTTCGCCTTCCCATCGCACAGTGATATGTTGAATATCATGGACACGACAAATTTTCGCAACAGTTTCTGCTTCACGCATCGATTCTTTACGCAATTGATGATCAACCGTGACAACAATCATTTCTGGAGGAAATGCGAGAGTTTCCAAATGCTCTTTGACCAAAAACATCAAAGCCAAAGAATCACTTCCCCCTGAGACGGCAAGAATCAACTTCTGACATTGAATAAAATCCGATGTTTTAAAGAGATTTCTTGCCAGTCTAACGCACACCGAAAACGACCTCGCTGTTTATTTTGCAGGTTTACAAAAAACAGATGCTAATGTTTGTTGACGTTTTGATTTTTTCACAAAATGAGCACAATCGTCTTTATTTGGCTCAAGAGCGACCATACTTCTTGCTAATTTCAGTAAAATCTCGGAGGTATAGAGCTTCTTTTTATCTGCATACCATGCGGTAAGATAAACTTGTGCTGCTTCATGATAGCGTTTTTGCCCCAACAAAGATTCGGCCAACCAAAATAAAGCATCATCACTCAAAGGATCTTTTTTGTAACGATTTTGAAAAGCGCAAAAGCTTTTTTCAGCATCAACATAGTTAGCAGAACGAATAAAATCATACCCTTCCTTATACAAAGCTTTAGAAGAAGAAAGATTGTCACTCTGATGTGCTTCAATTGGAGCACTTACTTCATGCGCTTTGTTAAAAGGTTGACTGTTTTCATGGTCATGGCTCTCCACCTTAGCTTCCACAGCAGCAACCTTTGTCTGGTCACCTGTACTATAGTCCTGCTCCATCTCTTCTTTTACAGTCTGAGATTTTTCATCTACAGCAGACTTTTCAAAAGAACAAGAATAAACAGAAAAGGCTTCTGTATCAAAAAGCTCGTGAAACTGCTTGTTAACATTTTTTAAACTGTTATGCTCAAGCACCATTCGTATCTTATGCAAAAGCTTATCTAAATCATAATCTTTAAATAAAGCCTGTTGATTCTCTAAAATAATCCCTTGGTGCTCTGCAACACTAGTAGCTTTTTCCACCACATCAGATGCTGCTTTATCAGCTGCTTCAGGTGCTTCTTTCACTGCATCAACAGCCTTATTAACAGCGTCAGTGGCTTTTTCCTCCACATCAGATGCTGCTTTATCAGCTGCTTCAGGTGCTTCTTTCACTGCATCGACAGCCTTATTAACAGCGTCAGTGGCTTTTTCCTCCACATCAGATGCTGCTTTATCGGCTGCTTCAGGTGCTTTCTTCACTGCATCAACAGCCTTATCAACAGCGTCAGTGGCTTTTTCTATCACATCAGATGCTGCTTTATCAGCTGCTTCAGGTGCTTCCTTCACAGCATCAA
>NZ_JBHIRI010000003.1:0-126978 GCF_042197005.1 Bartonella sp. AA78NXGY | reverse complement strand
AGATGCTGCTTTATCAGCTGCTTCAGGTGCTTCCTTCACAGCATCAACAGCCTTATTAACAGCGTCAGTGGCTTTTTCTATCACATCAGATGCTGCTTTATCAGCTGCTTCAGGTGCCTCTTTCACAGCATCGACAGCCTTATTAACAGCGTCAGTGGCTTTTTCCGCCGCATCAGATGCTGCTTTATCAGCTGCTTCAGGTGCTTCCTTCACAGCATCGACAGCCTTATCAACAGCGTCAGTGGCTTTTTCTATCACATCAGATGCTGCTTTATCAGCTGCTTCAGGTGCCTCTTTCACAGCATCGACAGCCTTATTAACAGCGTCAGTGGCTTTTTCCGCCGCATCAGATGCTGCTTTATCAGCTGCTTCAGGTGCTTCCTTCACAGCATCGACAGCCTTATTAACAGAGTCAGTGGCTTTTTCTATCACATCAGATGCTGCTTTATCAACTGCTTCAGGTGCTTCCTTCACAGCATCGACAGCCTTATTAACAGCGTCAGTGGCTTTTTCTATCACATCAGATGCTGCTTTATCAGCTGCTTCAGGTGCTTCTTTCACAGCATCGACAGCCTTATCAACAGCGTCAGTGGCTTTTTCCGCCGCATCAGATGCTGCTTTATCGGCTGCTTCAGGTGCTTTCTTCACGTCATCAGTTGCCTTATCAACTGCATCAACTTTATCCGTATCATGTGCAGGATATTCGGAAGCTTTTCGTGCCGCACTTTGAACAAGTGAAGTCGAACAAGCTATGAAAACCCCCATATAAAAGAGTGTTTTCCAATTGATTTTACGATACATTCTTTTTTCCCCTTAAGAGCTTATTAAATAGTTGAAACAAACAATCTTCTTTTTAATGACTATTCATGTCATTCAACGTTGTCACAGCACGTCGATTTTGATTCCAACAGGAAATATCATCACATACTGCTACAGGTCTTTCTTTTCCGTAAGAAATTGTTTGAATCCGTTGTGCGGACACACCAAGAGACACCAAATAGTTTCGCACAGCAACAGCACGGCGCTGTCCAAGTGCCAAGTTATATTCACGTGTTCCCCTCTCATCAGCATGACCTTCGATCATAATAGAATAATAAGGATAATGAAGCAACCATTCTGCTTGGCGCGTTAAAATACGTTCAGCATCAGCATCAAGTGAAGAAGAATCGAGACCAAAAAACACGCGATCACCCACATTAACCGTAAATTCTTGTCCTGAGCCTGGTGACACCTGATTCAAACCAGCATCATTCATATAAGCGCCATTCATACCGTTAAGTGCACCAACATTTTTTTTGCCACACCCACCTAGGCATAGTGAGAAAAGAAAGAGGATAGCTAAGGAATGAGAGATGGTTTTTTTGGTAGAGCGCATAGTCCGTTTCTCCTTGAATTTCGTAAAGAAGGGTCAATTCTTAAAAATATTTTTAAGAATAACCGTTAATTCCTAATGAAGAAGAAATTTTTTCTGTTTTTTCGTCCTCATTTTTACTTTTAAGTCTCTGCCAATTTTTCTTCTCTTCAGCCATTCCTCTAACATTTCCATAAGAAATGTTTTCCTTATGCGTCATGGCTTTTTATGCATCATCTTGATCTTGACGATTTTTTTGCAGCGCGTTCAGCTTTGCAAAAACTTTATCAGCGTCAAAAGTCTTATGCAGATTTTCTTCACTCTCATTTTCCTCTAGAGCAGCGTTTTCCGTCACAGAAGCGGGAAGCAACGACCTATCTTCTGCTGCTGCAACAGGACGATTTTTCGCCGCACGCTGGAGCTCAAAATCTAAATCGATTTGCGAACACAAACCAAGTCCTACAGGATCAAGAGGAACCAAATTCGCACTATTCCAATGGGTTCTAAGGCGGATTTGTTCAATTGTCGCTTTTGTTGTCCCAATCAACCGTGCAATTTGCGCATCTTTCAACTCGGGATGGTTCGTAACCAACCATAGGATACCATTGGGACGATCTTGGCGTCGAGAAAGAGGGATATAGCGCGCCCCTTTACGTTTTTTTTCAGGAATATGCACCCTCGATTGAGAAATTTTCAATCGTGCGTTTTGATCAGCCTCCACCCGTGCAATTTCACTGCGCGTCAATTGCCCAGAACTAATCGGATCTAAACCTTTAATACCATAAGCCGCATCACCATCGGCAATAGCTTTTACTTCCAAGACATGCAATTTACAAAATTCTGCAATCTGATCAAAAGAAAGAGCTGTATTATCAACCAACCAAACAGCTGTTGCTTTGGGCATCAAAAGTTGCGTTGCCATTTTTATAAATCCTCTTCTGCGCCTCTTCTATGAGGCAGGTTACCGCCCACTCAAGAGCACTGGAACTTTTTTATATGTTTAGGTCTCTCCAACCACTCCTAAAACAAAGCGCGGCATGGAATAAACCATTTTGCTATGAGATTACATTCTGTTATAGCGTTATTTTTGCTCAACGACAAGAGATCTCTCTTGTAATGATCCTCAACTAAGGTGTCTTTACCTTTAAGATGAATTTTCTTATAAAGGGTTTATTCGATTATTTCACCTCATGCTGTGGCACATTTATTCTGGTGGGATGCGTGCTTTATCGCCTTAAATTCTAAGGAGTATCCAACTGGCAAAAAAGCCCTCAAATAGGAAGGAAAACTATGGCAGGCCATTCACAATTTAAGAATATTATGCACCGTAAAGGGCGTCAAGATGCAATGCGCTCGAAAATATTTTCTAAGCTTGCGCGCGAAATTACCGTAGCAGCAAAACAAGGTGCTCCTGATCCAGCCATGAACCCACGTTTAAGGCTGGCTGTTCAAAATGCCAAAGCACAATCGATGCCGAAAGATAATATTGAACGCGCGATTAAAAAAGCGTCAGGCGCCGATGTCGAAAATTATGATGAAGTACGCTATGAGGGCTATGGACCAGGCGGCGTTGCCGTCATTGTTGAAGCTTTAACTGATAACCGCAACCGCACCGCTTCAAATGTGCGCGCCGCCTTCACAAAATCAGGAGGAGCCTTAGGGGAAACAGGATCGGTCAGTTTCATGTTTAATCGGATTGGTGAAATAATCTATAAGCCAGAAGCAGGGACAGCCGATAACATCATGGATGCAGCAATTGAAGCCGGTGCCGAAGATGTGCAATCAGAAGAAACCGGACATCATATTACCTGCGCATTTGAAGATATTGGTGAAGTTTCCAAAACACTTGAAGCAAAACTTGGTGAAGCAGAATCGATTAAAACGATTTGGAAAGCCACCACCCTTGCACCAATAGATGAAGAAAAAGCTTTGTCCGTTTTACGACTGATTTCAACATTAGAAGAAGATGATGATGTGCAAAATGTTTATGCAAATTTTGATGTCAGTGATGAGATTTTGGCAAAATTGTCTGTATAATTCCCATCATTTGCATAAGCCCTCTCTTCATGCATGAGGGCTTCAAAAGCATTTGTCATTCTTCTTCTTTATCCGCACATATAAAAGCCCCGCGTCAATAGCGGGGTAAGCCATTGGTGCAACAAAAAACCACAATCAATCGCAGAAAACATAATCCCAAAAAGAAAGCATACAAAACTCTGTAGTCTCACGCCTTTCTTACATGCCCCAAAGATTATCCCTATATCCCCTCTCTATTTGATCTTTTTGTTCTTTAAGATTAACCTCCTCTCCCCACCCTCAAGTGATGAAAATGATCTAGCCTCTAAACAATTGGGATTTTCCTAACGTATTCCTATGACGAATCACTCATAAAATTCACTTGAAACTTAAGGCTCAACAAACATGCACTCCCCTAAATATTCGCCACGCACTTAAAAACACTTAGAATATATCAAGGAGGTTTATACGTCCTATTTATACGCCCTATATCACCACACTTCAAAGGACAGTGTTTTTACAACATCACAGAATAAAAATAAGCAAATGGAAAGCCAGAGCTGATTGTTTAGCAAAGTATTGTACAAAAAGCCGGTACATCTCTCTAATCCGTTGCGGATAAATTTTTGACTTTATGGCATTAACTTTATGGCATCGTATATTTCTAAAATAACGTCATTTATCTTAAAAATCTGTCCTTTTGCTCTTACCAATCAATCAAGATTCAGATCTAAAACAACCGCGTACTTGAATAAAACACATCAAAGAGCAACAGCCCCCCCTGACAAGAGGACTCTTCACAAACAAAATCGAAGAGGAAGTTTAAAAAAATATATATAGCGACACTTTGAATAAAAAATTGAAATCTAGAGATCTCAAAATTTTCGACTCTATTTTTTCAAGGTATTGTTTTGAATTTTTTTAAGCATTTTCCCCCAAGGAAATTCCATTATCGATCAACAACCGTAGATGATAGATGAAATCTACATAACTCCCCATACCCACTATAATCAATTCCTTCTTTTAAATAATTAAAGACAATTGAGATTGTTTAAACTTGAGACTGTGTAGACTATATTCCTTCTATATTCTGTTTTTAAGCATTTTGTTTTACTGTACATTGAGCAAAGGCGACCATGCTGGATCTGAAGCATCATTGGGGGTAGGGAGTTGTCGTTCATTGCGACCCGTAATATCAATCGTATAAATTTTTGGTCCCATACCGGGATTTTTGCGAAAGAACATCAGTACACGACCATTGGGGGCCCACGTTGGTCCTTCATTGTGAAACCCCGTGGTTAAAATTCGTTCTCCTTGTCCATCAGGGCGCATAACACCGATAGAAAATTGTCCGCTTAATTGTTTTGTAAAGGCGATATAGTCACCCCGTGGAGACCAAATAGGTGTTGAATAACTCCCATCGTTTGAAGAAATACGCTGAATATCACTCCCATCCGCATTCATTTTATAGATTTGCGGCTTTCCACTACGATCTGAAGAAAAGACAATTTGTTTTCCATCCGGTGAATAAGAAGCAGAAGTATCAATAGCAGAAGTTGTTGTAAGTCGCGTCATCGTACGGGTTCGTAAATCCATAGTGTAAAGATTGGCACTCCCATCATTTTGTAACAAACTCATGATAACTTTTTGTCCATCAGAAGAAAAACGTGGAGCAATTGTCATGTTATTAAACGTTCCGATCAACTCTCTTTGCCCCATTTCAATTTGTTGGAGATAAACATGAGGTACTTGATTGTCCTCGTAAGCCATATAGGTCAATTCTTGTCTTTTTGGTGAAAACCGCGGTGTAAGCACCAATTCACTTCCATCCGACATATAAATCAAATTTGCTCCATCTTGATCCATCATTGCTAAACGTTTAATGCGTGCATTTTGAGGACCTGTTTCATCGATAAAAACAATTCGTGTATCAAAATAACCACTTTCTCCTGTCATCTCACTATAGATCTCATCTGCGATCATATGTGCCACACGCCGCCAACGTTCTGTCGCAGTATAAAAACGCCGTCCTTTCAATTGTCTTTGTCCAAACACATCCCATAAACGAAAATCGACCCTCAAACGTCCATCGATTTCTCTCATGACTTGCCCAGTAACTAAACCTTGCGCTTTTATTTTCTGCCAAGAAGCAAAATGTGGTTGTTTATTAGGATTAGAAATGTTTTCAAAAAAATTTGCTTTATCAAGCGGTAAAAACAGCCCCGACCGTTCGAGATCGGCTGTCACCACAGCAGATATTTTCAACCCAATCGAATCATTGGAAATAAAGTCTGTAATTGCAATGGGAATGGGATTAAAATCAGCGCTCGAAATAGTTCCTTTCAATTGCGCATAACCCGATGAAATACTTGAAAGCCACACCCCACAAGTGACAATAAACCAAGCAAAAACTTTATGTCTCGTTATAGTCATCATGGAATGTGTCCTTTCGTTAAGCGCTTTTTTCTCGTTTATCATCTTATTTCTTGGAGGGGATCAACATTAAAGTCAAAACCTTGCCCCCATAGATCATATTGATCACGTGGGAGATCTGCATAAGGTTGGCATGAAAAGACAGCAGCATACACCTGCCTTATCATAATAGCTTGTTGACTCTCAAGGCCGCTTACGGGATCAATGATAGGATCGCCCACAACCATCCCTTCACGGTCTAAATAAAATCGCAACCGCACGACCGGACGATTTTTTAAATCGCCGCCAAGCGCCACAAGTTTAAGCTTCTGTTGAATACATCCCCCCGCAATATTGACCAATGTTTGTGCCATTTTTGTGGTATCATTAATATTTTTTCTTGCACCCAAAGCTTCTGGTATATGAGAACGTTTTGCTCCCCCTCCTTGTGACCGCGCACGATTGAGCAAATTATTTTCCTCCAGAGCTAAAATATCTTCAATGGTCTGTTTCTCTTGGTTTTTCTTGTTAAGCTTTGGCGTCTTTTGATTCAATGCAGCCTCATTCTTCTTTGGAAATTCTCCGTCAAACTTTGGTTTAAACTGTGGAAGAAGAGATTTTTCTGGAAGTACAATTTTGGGCGCTTGATGAACAATCTGCTCTGCTGGTACTTTTGGGACCGTTGGAGCCAATTCTTTTGGCGATATCATCTCTTCATTTTTGTGCGCAGGCTTGAGCGCAACCTTAGAGGCATCTTCCGGCACTCTCAAAGGCATCTCAGGTGCAACCTTGGGCGCATCCTCCGGTGCCTCCAAAGGCATCTCAGGTGCAGCCTTGGGCGCACCCTCCGGTGGTGCCTCCAAAGGCATCTCAGGCGCAACCTTGGGCGCATCCTCCGGTAGTGCCTCCAAAGGCGTCTCAGGTGCAGCCTTGGGCGCATCCTCCGGTAGTGCCTCCAAAGGCATCTCAGGTGCAGCCTTGGGCGCATCCTCCGGTGGTGCCTCCAAAGGCATCTCAGGCGCAACCTTGGGCGCATCCTCCGGTGCCTCCAAAGGCATCTCAGGCGCAACCTTGGGTGCATCCTCTGTTTTTGCTTCTAATAATTCTGGTTTTGTAAGTTCGGGTGCAAATGTTTCTGACGTGTTCTCGCTTGATGGTGGCGATGCTGTTTCAACGGGACGCAGCTTTTCCTCTGGTTGAAACGGTGCAAGACTATCTATTTGTCCCTCTCCAATATGGCGTGCATCTTCTTTCTCTTGTGGTTGCATAGTTGGTTTGACGGCAGGGACTGCACGTATAGGAGCCTTCACGGCTCCTTGTTGAGAAGAAAACTCGTCCACCAAAGGAGCAAGAGTGATGGGAATTGCTTCCAACGGTTGTGGTAAAGAGACAGAGCTTGTAAACTGAATAGCTCCCCAACTGAGAAAAATGACATGGACCACAAGGGATAAAGCCAAGCCTCGTTTCATACTATGATAGGAGTCTTTGTTCATTCTTTATGCCTTACTTATGCCTTACATTTTTTCATTTTTAATCACTCTATGCTCTTTTAAAAAAATCTTAAAAACAACCGGTTATGCACAATTTTATTACTTACTATTTATTGTGCTAAACTTGCTAACGCAACTTGAGAAAACCCCGCTTTTTGAATATCTGCCAGCAGTTTTAATACTTGCTGATATTCAACAGTTTTAGCAACCCGTACAAAAACCCGTTGATCTTTTTGTGTAGCATCTGCTTCCAGAAGAGTTTTCAGGTGTGCAATCAGGGACTGTGACGTTTCATAATAATCTTGATTAATGGCAAAGCGCCCTTGCGCGTCAAGTGAAACCGTAAGAGGTGTTTTTTGAGCTCGTACGGGACCCGCTTGACTACGAGGCAAATCTAGAGGAACACCGTTCACTAAAAGGGGGGCAGAAACCATAAAAATAATCAACAAGACCAGCATGACATCCACAAAAGGAGTGACATTGATCTCACTCATCAGTTGGCTTCGTGAATGATGCCGCCTACGTGTATTTTTGCGAGAAGAAGAAGCAACAGAAAAGCCCATGGGATAAGATCCTTTTTATAAAGAGGAAGGTGCTGTGCGTGTTTCATCAATACGCCGCGATACAATTGTTGAAAATTCATCGGCAAAATTTTCTATTTGTGCAATGATGCGCGCACTTTCATGAGTCAACTTGTTATAAGCAATAACAGCTGGAATTGCTGCAAACAAACCAATAGCGGTTGCCAAAAGCGCTTCTGCAATCCCTGGCGCGACAATGGCAAGTGATGTATTTTGAGAAGCTGAAATAGAAAGAAAAGACTCCATAATACCAATAACTGTTCCAAAAAGTCCGATAAAAGGTCCCGCAGATCCCAGTGTCGCAAGAAAACTTAATTTTGATTCTATTTTTTCACTTTCACGTCCCAGCGTCAAATCCATAGCCTTATCAATTCTGCTCTGCAAACTTTTCGATGTATGGGTCCCTTTTTCAAGAGATTTTTTCCATTCAACCATTGCTGCCATAAAAACTGCGGATATACTATTGGTACGTTGACTTTTGCATGATGCATAAAGATCTTCTAGCGCTTTGCCAGACCAAAATGTGCGTTCAAACTGCTTTATTTCACGCCGTATTCTCCGATACGTAAAAATTTTATCAAAAATAATTGCCCAACTCCAGATAGAAGCGAGCAGCAACCCGATCATAACACCTTTCACGATCCAACTCGCTTGCATAAACAAATGCAACATTCCAATTGTTTCTGGATTCGTTAGTTCTAAATGCGGCATAATTTTTGTCCCTCTAAATGAAAGATGCATTTTTAAAATTTATAAAACAGATTATTTTATAGTTTCTAAATTTAAGTAAAGACTCTAGTCTCACATAAATCCATGCGCTAAAACAAGACTTGTTTCTTAAATTTCCTTAAAAAGTGATGACGAGAGACATCCCTCAATGCACGCCCCTCTCATTTCACAACAGCATTTATGAAAAATATAACGATCAGGATTTCTCCATAAATGCTATAAAAATAAAAGATATAAAAATGCATGATATAAAATCTATTATGCACCACCATCTTTACGCTTATGAAAAGAACGCTAAATCATCATACGCGTTTCTAGCTTAAAATGCTGCAATAAGTCTTAGCACTTGAAAAGATTCATAAGAGGCATTTATTCCTTTCTTAAGTGTTTTTGTACCCACTCACCAACTCCGCTTGTGACATGTAAGAAAATGTTTTTGATTAATTCGCGGCAATAGAGCTTGAAAAGAAAAAGTTTTACAAGTTTCAGAATTATCTGAAAGTGACAACGCAATGAATTATCATTGTAAATAAATATGTTATCATCATAAAAGATGACGCTTTGCCTCAGGCTATTGTTTCTCTCATTCTTTAATAAGATCACACCATCGGGCACAAAAAACGACACTAAACCACCCTAAAACGCCTCACAACAATGCACCTCACCCAGGCCCCCTATAAGTCCTATATAATCTAGTGTAAGTCTCATGTAATCTCATTGTGTTGTGAATTAGCCCCTTTCAATGCCTATCATCTCTCTGGTACCATGGTATAACGTACAAGCTTCTGTGACATGAAAAAAGCCTTTTCATATCTTTACTTCATGAAAACCGGCTTCTTCGCTCTCTTTGCTCACTTGCGATATTTGATCATTATTGCATTGAGAATGATCCATAAGGAACATTTTTACAATTTTTTCAATGGCTTATATTGTTCTCTTATGATGTATAAGCAAATGATTTTAATTGTTTCAACATGAACAGATTTGAAATGAAAGTATTTTATTCTATTCCTCTATTGGGGTTTGTGCCCGTGAGAAGTGATAATATATCTTTTTAAGTCAATATATTATATAGAATAATATGCTTTTGAAACTTTAAATGCAAGAATGCATTTCTGCTTTGTATACATTGATCTCTCACTCATTCACTACGTTTAGAAGCGCACATAAATCACGCATTATAGCACATAAAGTCATGCATGATGGATAGAAATGGATGAGAGACGCGCTCTTGTGAGACCAAATGACAATCCAGTAAAAAAACAAATCAAATTGCTTAAAAACACCCTTTGGGTGTTTTGAGACAATTTTCGACCTAATAGCTTATTATCACTTTATTGCAATATGTTGCTGGGTATATACATTTTTATTTCTTTTTATATTTTGTACTTTTCGCTGTTTTCTGATGCCAACAAACCTTTCTTCAAAAGAAAGAAAAATATCTTGAGCTTATAGCAGAAAATGGATGATATGACATTGATTTCGAATCATAACATGGATAGGGCGTGTTTAATTTTGTGGGATATCATCTTCAATTTATTGTAGTTATTGTAGCAGAGGTGCTTTCTTTTGCTGTATCGTGTAACCTTGTTAGAAAACATCTAGGCTATGATAAATGTATAGTCTTAGATTATAGATTACTTTATATCTGCTGATCTCTCCTGAAGCGGCTGTTTCAATGAATAACACTTTTAACCAAGCATTTTTGCAAAAAGTTCTTTGGGTAAACGTCGCGGTTTTGCCTCCTCATTAATCAGAGCAATTTCAACTTTGGCTGTTACCAACGTGGTCATCTCATGCAAAATAGATTGCTCCATAAAAAAGCGGGCCCCTTGGATATGAGTAACACGTGTTTTAACGACTAAAAGATGATCAATTTTAGCGGGTCTTGAAAAATTAATTTCCATATGACGAACAACAAAAAACAGTTTTTCCCCCTCACCCCCTGCTGCTAACATCTTATTATTAAAACCGGTATCGCGTAAAAACTCTGAACGTCCTCGTTCAAAAAACTCAAGATAACGCGCATGATAAACTACACCGGAAAAATCTGTATCCGCAACATAAACGCGGACCTGAAAATTATGAAAAGCGTTTGTATGATTGCTCTTAAAAGGTGTTATTTCTGTCATCGACTTCATATCCCATAAAATCATCTAATATAGCAAATTATCTATCAATCAAAAGATTGAACACATTTTTGTGTTGAAGTTGTGAAAAGCAAAAGCAAAAAATCTTTAATAGTGCCAAACCTTTTTAGCCAGAATATGCTAAAAGAAGGCACGTCTCTTGTATTTTATGACCTTGCTATAAAATATTCACATAGTTTCTTTTAACAAAGAGAATGCCTTAGTCATCTTCCCCATCCCATAAAGATGTCTGAAGTGATGAATTGTCTTGAGCATCAGAAAGTTGAGAACGCCTTTGTATAGACGTTGTAGAGGCTGGAGCAGAAAGCCCTAAATGGCTCCAAGCCTTTTCAGTTAGAATGCGTCCACGAGCGGTTCTTTGAATAAAACCTTGTTGAAGCAAATACGGTTCAACAATATCTTCAATGGCATCGCGTGGTTCTGATAAAGCAGCAGCAATTGTTTCAATCCCCACCGGCCCCCCTAAAAAAGTTTCCGCAATCAGGAGCAAGTAGCGGCGGTCAAGCGGATCAAGCCCAAGATGATCAACCTCAAGGCGCGAAAGGGCTTCATCGGCGATTTTTTGGTCAATTTGTTTTGCTTGTTTAACTAAAGCAAAATCACAAACGCGCCGTAAAAGCCGTCCGGCAATACGAGGGGTTCCCCGTGCTCGGCGTGCAATTTCATGAGCACCATCATCACTGATCTTGACGGAAAAAAGTCGTGCATTACGCTGCACAATATATTCCAATTCTTCTATCGTATAAAAATTGAGACGAATTGGGATGCCAAAACGGTCTCGTAGAGGTGTGGTTAAAAGCCCCAAACGTGTGGTTGCCGCTACCAAAGTAAATTTAGCCAGATCAATTTTCACCGAGCGTGCGGCCGGCCCCTCCCCAATGATCAAATCAAGTTGATAATCTTCCATTGCTGGGTACAGAATTTCTTCAATCGCCGGATTTAAGCGATGAATTTCATCAATAAACAAGACATCACGTTCTTCGAGATTGGTCAAGAGAGCGGCTAAATCTCCTGCTTTAGCGATGACCGGCCCTGAAGTAGAGCGAAAATTAACGCCTAATTCTTTTGCCATAATCTGTGAAAGCGTTGTTTTTCCCAACCCCGGTGGCCCTACAAACAAAACGTGATCCAGCGCTTCTTGCCGCGTTTTTGCTGCTTCAATAAATATTTTTAAATTAGCCCGCGCCGCTTCTTGACCAATAAAGTCATCGAGAACTTGTGGCCTCAAGGAACGATCTGGATCGTTAGGAAGGGAGGCGGAACCCAGAAGGCGTTTATCTTCATCTTTATGCATTGTTACCTTGATTTTAAGTAGGAGAAGAAAGCAATTTGAGACTATGGCGGATCAGCAGGGCAGAAGAAACAGTTTCCCCCTCAAGAGCATTCATCGCAAGAGCAAGAGCACGGGATGCATGCTCCCGTTCAAACCCTAGCTTCATCAACGCGGAAAGCGCATCATGCGCAGGTTGATTGGTCATCTCACGCTGAGAAACCGAAACAGTCTTGACCGCTTGTTCAAAGGGGAGTGTTTTACTTTTCAACTCACCCACAATTCTTTCACTGACTTTTTTACCAACGCCCGGCGCTCGACTAATCATCGCAACATCGTTTAAAGCAATAGCCTGTGCAAGTTCATCTGGCGATAAAGTACCCAAGATTGCCAAAGCAACCTTTGCCCCTACTCCAGGAACATTTTGTAGAAGACAAAACCACTCCTGTTCAGCTCTTGTAGCAAAACCAAAAAGGCGGATTGCGTCTTCCCGAACATGCGTTTCAATAAAAAGGCTTAACGCCTCCCCAACAGAGGGTAAAGAAGGACGCAGCCGATTTGACACAAAAACAACATACCCCACACCGTGAACATCAAGAAGGATATGATCATCAAAGATATGTTCAAGAGTGCCCTTTAATTTGCCAATCATGCTTCCACCCCACTCATATCGCCATCCTTGCCTGATAAGATCGGTCAATACTGTTACGGTGCATACTATGACAAAGAGCAAGAGCAAGAGCATCAGCCGCATCACTGCTATCAAATTCAGCCCGTGGGAGGAGAACTTTGACCATCATATGGATTTGTTCTTTAGCCCCATGTCCAACCCCAATAACTGATTTTTTCACTTTGTTGGGCGCATATTCAAAAACAGGAAGATTTGCTTGCGCAGGAACCAGTAGTGCAATTGCACGCGCTTGGCCAAGTTTTAAAGTTGCTGTAGCATCTTTGTTGACAAATACATGTTCTACAGCGGCTTCATGGGGCATAAATTGATGCACAACCTCTGAAAGACCTTTGTGGATCTGACATAGTCTGGAAGCCAGCTCACACTGTACATCAGAAGAAACCGTCCCTGCTGCAATAAACTGAAGACGATTACCCGCAACATCGATAACGCCCCACCCTGTACGCCGTAATCCGGGATCAATGCCTATAATACGAATCGTCTCTGCCATAAACTACAGTCTATACACTTTTCCCCCCTGTGAATAAAGATGTGAATAAAGACAAGACCACAAAGAAACCAGCAACCCAAGACAAAACCAGTAAAAAGATAATCATATCCCCCAAATTTATACAATTATAACACACAACGAACAGCATCTTTATGGAATACACTTTATGAAGCATAACTGAAATCAATCAAAACCATTCACACATCACAAGCAAGCACCCTCTAAAGCATAAAAATTCCCTTTCTGTATCATTTCCAACGCCATAATGGTTAAACATCGCAAACGAGCAAATAGATCAGTGCTGGATTGCACATTCATAAGTATAAAGAGGCTATGCAATGAATAGTATACACTTTACGGAAACTTTTTACATTATAGCATGACGCTACCACAATAACTCAACACATTGATTTACAAAGATAATTAATTATTTTGTATGTTGCATAAGAATCCCGAATATCCTAAGATTTTCTCATTACAAATCTGTTTATATTGAAGCAATCAAAACCATTCTCTTACATATGAAACGTGGGATTGCCGTATAGAGTGAAACTGTACAAGACAGGACTAAAAATGCCTCTAATGAATTGTCTCAAGTTCCAAAAGCTGTTGCAACATTGGGGACTGGCAAAGATGATGATAGTGCCGGCTTTTTCCTTTGCAAGCGTAAAAATGAGAGAGGCTCAACGAATGTGAATAAGAACTGAGAGGTGTTTTTGAGTATACTCATCACACCACAATGACATTGCATATAGAGGGACATTGCATGGGGGCACAGGGAACCCATGGGGCATTCATTATATGGCACTTTATTTTGGATATTTTACTTTACGCGAGGAAAAATAACTTCCATTCAAAACAAAAGAAGCCCCAAAACTGCAACAATGTGTATCATCCTCATTAACACACACTTTACAGCAGCTTTATAGGCATAAATTATAGAGCATAAATAAATTGATGTACAAGCCCCTGCTCTATCTCAGAGCCAAAACAAAATCACACGATAGATCAACAGAAAGTGTTCCAGCTGCAATCAACCAAAGTCGATTTCCATAAGACCAACCATACTCCATCCCATGCCATAATTTACAATCAATACCTATACCCTTCAGCTATAAGCTCAAGATATTTCCTACGCTCAAATAAAATTAGGCAGAAAAAAGCACTCTAGTTTGGTTTTAGTTGTGAAATTTCGGTTGTAAAAAAAAATGGGTATACTGCTCTAAATATCGTAAGAAAGAAGCAAGGAGCTATTCTTCTCAGAACGCCCAAAAGCTGTTTTCAGTAATTCAATTTATTTTCCCACTGGATTATCATCGCTTAAACGTACAGCCGCCGCTTATTGACCAAAGCGCTTAAACTACAGCCGCATCTCTAAATGAAACAAAATGCACGCTTCTAAACGTAATGAATGAGAACAAATTGACGGAAAGTTTCTGGCAATTCATGCCAATGAGGGGTTTCAAGTTCCAATGTCGGTGTATGAAGTGACACTTTTACAATTTCTTTTTTTATTTGTTCTGATGATATTTCCCCTTCGCACAAAGCAAGGGAGTACCTCTAAGAACGCCCAAAGGCTGTTTTGAGCAATTCGATTTGTTTTCCCACTGGATTATCATCTTCTAGAGCACAGGAGGCCGCAGTTTCCCACCCAGCACGCATATAGGTTATCCGCGCTTCTAAACGCAATGAATGAGAAACAAATTGGCGAAAAATTTCTGGCAATTCATGCCAATGCGGGGTTTCAAGTTCCAATGTCGGTGTATGAAGTGACACTTTTACAATTTCTTTTTTTATTTGTTCTGATGACATTTCCCCTTCACGCTCTGCGCGAAGAAGAAGGAGTTGAGAAGCGATTTGCATAAGTCGTGTACTTAAATACATAGCCTCTTTTGCATAGATTGCAGAAACCTCTGCCGAAAGAGAGCGTGCTACTAATTTCCCTTCTGAGTCAATATACGCTGCGGTTTTTTCAATCAGCGCCATTGTTTCTTCATAGAGACGATTAAAAGCATTTTCAAAAGCATTATGCTCAATCATGATAATAGGTTCATCATATGGACGTTTATGTACACTCACGCTTTTATACTCCAAGTATCAGCACAAAATCATACCCCTTAACGAATAGAGTATTAAAAAGTTTCTTTTGTTGCTGTATAGAACGCTTTTTTTTAAAACTGCTACCTCTTTTAATTTTTTTGCGCAACGCACTTTTTATACTAAGGTTAACGTGCCCAACAAACACTACAGGAATATTTTTTATAAACGGATCATTTTCCTTGAAAAGGACCACTGCCAAGATTGCCGTTTTTCACAATAATAAGCGACTCCAAATTGCAAAGCAATACCCGTTATTATTAAGAGGGTATCGGAAAAAAACGTTTCTGTCATCACTGTTTTTATAATTTGTCCAAACATCGCAAAAATGGTTCCCGTTACAAAGACCGGTAAACTATGTTTTCCTAAGATTGCTAAAGGATGTTTTGGAGAGACATAAAACCATTTATTGATGCGCGGCAAAGAAAGAATGAGAAAGGCTAATGCAAGAACATGGAGTAAACGTGGCAAGCTTAAAAAGGTTTTATTAAAGTTCAACAATGGGGAAGACCAGCCAAGCCACCCCAAAATGCCCCACCAATTTAAGCGAACCCATGACAGCGCCAACAAGAGATACGCTGCCGCACAAACAATCCAAAAAGACTGAAAAGCGATTTTTTTTCCTTGTTTAAGCGCTAAAGTACTGGTCAATCCTATGACAAATAAGAATTGCCAAGACAAAGGATTTAAAAACCACTTTCCCTTTAAAGGATAAGAAGGAGGAGCAATTTTGTAAAATCCGCAGATAAGATACAGTGTAAAGGAGCCCAAAAGCAGCCATTTTGTCTGCTTACAACTCAAATAAAGGATAAAAGGCGCAAAAAACATCAAAACGATATAAAGAGGAAGAATATTATTATATCCCAATTGATGCCCAAAGCTTAAGGTACTCAAAAATGCGATACCAGGCTCTTTAAAAAAGAGTCCCACATTGTTCATCGATAAAAGTTTTTCTGTTCGCCATAATAAAAAGGCAGCAAAAAAAAGACTTAACGTGACAAAAGTAGTAAAAAGATATGCACCATAGAGCTGCAGAGCTCTGTACCAAAGTTTTCGGATAATAAAAGCAAAGGATTTTTGCTGTAATCGTCCATGAAAGCTTAACCCAAGAGCAATCCCTGAAAGCAAAACAAACACTTCTGCACAATCAGAAAAACCGAAATTTCTATGAGTAAAAGACTCATAGATCGTTCTGGGAATATGGTTGATGAAAATCGTCAATAAGGCCAAAGAACGAAAAACGTCAATGCGTGTATCACGATGAGAAGGTTGAGTATTATGCTCAAGAATACCTTGGTACTTCATCAGTGGACTCCCACACGTTGCACCCCCCTTGAAGTCCCATAAAAATGGTGCTTACCCTTATTGCCAACAAGCATGAACAGGATGAAATTTTAATTTTTAAGAGTCAAGTTTCATTTTAAGCGTTTATTTTTTTAAAAGCAAAAGTTTTTTAAAGGCAAAAGAACGAAAAGCGTCCATACGTGTATCACAGCGAAAAGGTAACATATTATGCTTAAAAACACTCTCATTTCTCATAAACAGGCTTCCACACACCCACAAATCCTTTAAATTACGTGAAAATGGTGGTCACTTTCATTGCAAATAAGCATAATAGAATGAAACTTTAATTTTTAAGCGTTATTTTTTCTAAGAAACAGGGATTTGACATGACACAACAAAAAAATAAACCAATTGATCCACCTCTTTTCCCTCAGTTGATTTTAACACTTGATGTTCGGCGCAACACCCCACACACATTTTTGCAGCAAATTTTACAAACAAAGTCTTTTGCATGCGTCATCCTCTATGATTCTGAAAAATTGAAAGATGATAGCTCTTTTTTACAACAACAAGCGCAAACTTACGCAGAAGATATTCAACATCATGACGCAGCCCTTCTCATTGCTGATGACAGCCGCATTGCTGGGCGCATAAAGGCTGATGGATTGCACATAGAAAATGATCTTAACGCTCTTGAAAGCTTCAAAAATCAGCAAAAGGAACAAAAAATTATAGGCTTTGGCAATTTACGCAATCGCCATAGTGCTATGCTTGCAGCGGAAACAGGTGTTGATTACCTGTTCTTTGGAAAACTCGGTGCTGATAAAAAACCCCAAGCGCACCCCCGCAATCTCCAGTTAGCAACATGGTGGGCAGAAATTATGCAAACCCCCGCCATTATCCAAGCAGGAAGCGATTTTTCAACCTTTGATGAAGTCTTAAAGACTGGATGTGAATTCATTGCTGTAGAAGAAGTGATTTTTGGGAACGACAACCCCTTAATACTGCTTAAAACAATGCAAGAAAAATGTGAGAAAACCCCCTTGTAATATAGGAGGAGAATTTATAAATAAAGTGTTAATAAAAATCCAAATACTCACCACTATATTACTTATATAGAACACACAATAACAGATAAAGAGAATACCTCGAAACTCAATAAAATTGCTTAATAATTCAATCAAATTGATAAAAAACTAGCGTCTTTTTTCATATAATATATAGAAAAAAGGATCATAGAAACTTTCTCGTTCAATGTCTTATAAAGACAAAGCATTGTGATTGGGGAAAATGGTCATTTTCAATATTGGTACTGAATACCAATAGCTGACGATACAAATATGCAGGGGACATAAAAATGCAATATAGCGGAACACTTGAAGATCTTAAAAACATAATTCGCAAAGCTGGATATCAAATCAAAGAAACTAAACCTCTATCACATCCATCCCCTGAAGGATATCAGATCAAAACCTCCGAAGGAGGCACTGCTAATTGGTTTAAAAGCACAGGAAAACTTCAAGTTCAAGGCAGCGCAAACATAAAACAAAAGTTAATAGAAGATTTAGCAAAGCATATAGAAGAAACATCAACGATTCCTTCCTCAAAAACTGCCTCCAATCCTTCAAATAAAAAAATTTTTATCGTTCATGGTCATGATTGTTATGCCTTAACGGAGCTTGAAAATGTTCTTCTCAAGCTTGGTCTCGAACCATACATCTTACAAAACACGAGTGGTAATGGTTTACCCATCATTCAAACTTTGAAAAAAGAAATTTGTGACAGTTCTATAAGTTTTGGTATTGTACTCCTCACGCATGATGACATGGGTTATGCTATATCTCAAGGTGCAGAAAAAATTCAACCCCGTGCACGACAAAACGTTATTTTCGAAATGGGCATGTTAGCTGCCGCACTTCCTCTTGAGAGGATTGCTATTCTACAAAAAGAAGGCATTGAAATGCTTTCAGATGTTGGTGGAGTTTACTACCTTTCTTTTAAAGAACACGTAAACGAAACATTTCCCAAACTTATTAAGCGCTTACAAAAAGCTGATTTCTCTTTTAATACAGATACAATTCATGCATTAAAGTAAATTTGAATAATGCTTATGTTTATTTTTTAAAGCGCACACCCAAAATCACAAGGCACCTCACCACATTCCACAGACACACATCCTATAGGCTCAAAGAAACGATCATCCCCCACCCTTCTTCAAACAGCAAGCAATTGTGCAAATTCAAATGAAGAGACCGCGTGTGAATTCACTACCGTAGAAGAAATCATTTTAGTCTCTTTGATAAACGCGGGGCTGTTGTCATGATTTTGGTAATTGTTCCAGAAAGGTTTAAGAGGCAGCCTCTCATTAGATTAAAGAAAAATAGGAAATTCACGTCGGGCTTGTACTACAGCTACAATTTCGATTTTATGTGCAGCTACTCGATACAATATAAGGTAATTTGGATGCGCTACAATTTCTCGTAATCCTAATACCTTCTCACTCTGTCTGTATAAATATGGATGTTCAGCCAATGGCAATACAGATGCTTCCAAAAACCTTTTCATTCGGCGCGCAGCAGATGGTTTCTCGCGAGCAATATAGGTAACATCTGACGCAAATTGTCGCGCGCCGAAGACAACCAAACAACCGGAAGCATCACTTGTCCTGTTCAGCTTCAAGCTGACTGATTATAACTTCCATTTCAGCCATAACCTCATCATGCGGAATAGGAGGATATGGATTTGCAAGACTGCTCGCTACCTTATCGCGCAGCCATGCAGTGTAGCTGCTTTCCTGTTCAACGGTTTCGAACTCTGAAATTAGCGGAGAAAGGGTGGTCTTCATAATATATGTCCTTTCTATTCCTGAATATTGGAGATAATTACTCTTGTCTATGTTGTCAATATTAGCGAATTGAAAATGTTTAACTTTTAAGCGTCCAAAGTTCTTTTGATCTTAAAACTTAAGGCTTTTTAACCCTCTCAAAAAACACGGGGGCTGATGTCATGATTTTGACAATCATTCCAGAGAGATTTAAGAAGCGGATAACCTCTCATAAAAAAACAAATTTTGTAAGTAAAAAACTATTTTTATTGTAAATTTTCTGAAATTACTTTATGAATTAAAAGATGTTTTGGTCGCATACGCAACGACCAAAAGGGGCCTTGAAAACCCTAAGTTCTAGCGTAAAGATGAATCCACTTTGTGGGTATCCCGGAATTCCGGGAGTTTTTGCTATGTCCAGGTGCTTTAAGCACTAAAAGCAAAAAGGCTGACTAGAACTCAGTATTTTCAAGCTCCCGGAATACTCATGCGAGGGCGCTCGCAACCGGCGGGGGGCTTTAAAATGCGAACCAAAGATCTTGATAATGATCTTTTTATTGGCAAAAAAATTCGTTTGAGACGAAAAATGCTAAAAATGTCTCAAACAACTTTAGGGCACGCTTTAGGTGTCACTTTCCAACAAATTCAAAAATATGAAAACGGCTTAAATCGTGTCAGCGCAGGGCGTTTAATGGAAATTTCTGATATCTTGAATGTTCCCATTGCCTTTTTTTATGCCGATATCATTACAAAACAGCAGTCCCCATACCACCATGATGAAATCGCATCAAGCACAGAGGAATACCTGCTGCTCAAAAGATTTAGAGTTCTAACAACGGTAAAAAAGAAAGCCTTTTTACAGCTGATCTCTGATGAGAATGCAAGCTAACATCACGCGATAGTGTGTGCTATTCAAAGTCCCCTTTGTGAACACTTTATTGCTTGAATGCAAAACATGCCACCCCTCCATTTTAAGAAACGACACGTTAAGAGACACTATTTTAATTTTTATTGTAAATTTCCTAAAATTACTTTATGAATTAAAAGATGTTTTGGTCGCATACGCAACGACCAAGAGGGTCTTGAAAGCCCGAAAATCTAAACATGAATTTACCCCACTTTGTGGGTATCCCGGAATTCCGGGAGTTTTTGCTATGTCCAGGTGCTTTAAGCACTAAAAGCAAAAAAAGCTGATTAGATTTCAGTACTTTCAAGCTCCCGGAATACTCATGCGAGGGCGCTCGCAACCGGCGGGGAAAAATGCAATCTCAAAATCTTAATATTGATCTTTTTATTGGCAAAAAAATTCGTTTGAGACGAAAAATGCTAAAAATGTCTCAAACAACTTTAGGGCACGCTTTAGGCGTAAGCTTCCAACAAATTCAAAAATATGAAAACGGCTTAAATCGTGTCAGCGCAGGGCGTTTAATGGAAATTTCTGATATTTTGAATGTTCCTATTGCCTTTTTTTACGCGGATATCATTACAAAACACCAGCCCCCATACCACCATGAAGAAATTGCATCAAGCACAGAGGAATACCTGCTGCTCAAAAGATTTAGAGTTCTAACAACGGTAAAAAAGAAAGCCTTTTTACAGCTGATCTCTGATGAGAATGCAAGCTAACATCACACGGATAGCGTGCGCTATTCATAAGCATTCATACGTATTTTAAAAAGCAACCTCCATTGTAAGCATTTTTTCATTTTATGGGGATAAGCCATTGATATAATAGAAGATAAGCATCTTTATATACGATAACCCTTCATCATTATTATTTTTAACAGAACTGTTTTAAACAGTCTGTCTCTCGTCGACATTTATGCTACTTTTTTAACTTACCCAATCCTACCTTGAACCAAGACGAAAAACTGAGAGATAAAAAGTAATATAGAAATGAAATTCTTATACGGCTTGTAATGATGAAAAAAAAATGTGAAAATTCTGATCGGTAATGAGGAGAAAACACCATGATCAAGAGAAGCGTGAAGCTGCTCATCTTAGGCGTGATTGGGCTTGCAAGTTCTGCTGTAAGTTCAGCGGGAAACACTGAAGAAATCTCAAATTCTGAAAGCTCTTTCAATACGATTCAAGAAGCTTCAAACACTCAAGAACCCTTTCAGCCCTTAAAAGCTGGAGACTATGACCAAGCCTATGACTATTACATCCAAGGTTATTATTTAAAAGCTTTTCGTGAAGCACTCCGACGTGCTGAAAAAAATGATCCTTTTGCACAAACTCTTCTTGCCCGAATTTATATGGAAGGATGTGCTGTTCCTATTGACGGTGCGCGTGCTGCTTTATGGTTTGAACGTGCTGCAAAACAGGGGGAACCCCAAGCACAACTACGCTATGGACTTATGTTGTTTGATGGTCACTTTATAAAACAAAATCAAGAACTTGGTGAACAGTTCATTCAAAAAGCTGTCAAAGCAGGCGTCAAGGAAGCCTATTTTTATTATGGACAACTGCTTCTTTATAAAGCCTCACAGGAAAAACAAGCTCTCCCTGGTGTTTCTTCCCAAAGTCGTGAAAATGAAGCAATAGAGCAAGCCTTAAAATGGTACTTAAAAGGTGCTGCTCTTGGGGATGCTGAAGCGGCTTTTTCTGCTGCAAAAATTCTTTCCTTAGGCACATTAAAGCGACCAAAGGATGATCGCAATGCCCGCAAGCTCATGGAAGTAGCAGCTCAAAACAACCACTTAAAAGCTCAACTTCATTTAGCACAATGGCTTGTACAGGGGCGTGGAGGAGAAACAGATTTTCAGCGTGCTTTTCATTTACTTCACAGAAATGCCGTCAACATGATTGCACCAGCACAGATTTCCCTTGCAAGGCTTTATCGAGATGGCACAGGAACAAAAGGCGATATAATAATGGCAGCGGCATGGTATATGCTCGCAAAGGAGGCAAAAATGCAAGCTCCTGATCTTGAAATAATGCTCCAAGGCATGGATAAGGCACAACTAGAAAAAGCGCACAAAGAAGCAATAAAGCTCCTTCCTGTTTTTTAAAATACTCCTCTCTGCATCAAAAAGATAAAATTTATAGAAATTCCGGGAGATTTTGCTCTGTCTAGGTGCTTTAAGCACTAAAAGCAAAAAGGCTGATTCGGATTCAGTATTTTCAAACTCTCGGAATACCAACGCGAGGGCGCTCGCAACCGGCGGGGGCTTTAAAATGCGAGCCAAAAATCTTGATAATGACATTTTCATTGGTAAAGAAAACGCACTGGTATCATTTGCTTAACAAACAATACCCAATAAGCAAAAGAGCTAGGCTATCCTGAAAATTCCGCAAGCTCTATTTTTTCATTCTTTTTGCTTGGATGAAAAACACGCCGACTCTCAGTAAAAAGCTATTTTTTATTGCCAAGCCTCCGAAATTACTTTACATATTGAAAAGTGTTTTGGTCGCATACGCAACGACCAATAGGGCTCTAAAAACCCGAAACCTCGTACATAAATTTACCCCGCTTTGCGGGTATCCCGGAATTCCGGGAGATTTTGCTATGTCCAGGTGCTTTAAGCACTAAAAGCAAAATGCTGATTCGAGGTCAGTGTTTTTAGACTCCCGGAATACCAACGCGAGGGCGCTCGCAACCGGCGGGGGCTTTAAAATGCGAGCCAAAAATCTTGATAATGACATTTTCGTTGGCAAAAAAATTCGTTTGAGACGAAAAATGCTAAAAATGTCTCAAAAAACATTAGGTCAACATTTAGGTGTTACTTTCCAACAAATCCAGAAATATGAGAACGGCTTAAATCGTGTCAGCGCAGGGCGTTTAAAAGAAATTGCCGATATCTTAAATGTTCCACTTGTCTTTTTCTATGCAGATATCTTAACAAAACAACAGCCCCCGTACTCTCATGATGAAATCGCATCAAGTACAGAGGAATACCTACTTTTAAAAAGATTTAGAGTTCTAACCTCGATAAAACAAAGAGCCATTTTACAATTACTCTCTGATCAAAATGAAAGCTTTTAACATCATAATATAGGGCGCTACACTCTCTATTCTTGACTTGCCTCCCACCCCTCAAAGGACAGAAGCCCCTTCCCTATCCAGTTGGGAAACAATCCGTCTTCTCAGAACAGAACTCTTTTAGCTTCCCATTTTATGTGGTTCATTTCACAAGATTATCCGGACAAGCTCTCCCTCAAATATTCACCACACACTCTCATAAAAACATCACATGTACAAAGTTTTATGTCTTATAGCACCACACCTCAAACGACAGTATTTTACAGCAAACAGAATAAGCATTCATACGTATTTAAAAAAAGACAGCCCTCAAAAAGCAATGCTTGAAAATTTTTTTGGTCGATCTGGAACAGAACCTAACGCATCATTTTATAATGGTGATAGAGGACATGATCTTAACATGCAAACGCAAAAAATTGCTTTTTTATCATAATCACTAAAAGCAGCTGTTTATTAAAATATACGCCACCAGAAGCACTTCAAGCAGCCTTTACAGCTGAAACCATTATTCATTGATTAATTAACCGATTGATTAGATACCGATATGTTGTTAATGTGCTATAAGTAAAGTTGCTCTTAATTTCTGGAAGAGGAGCTTCGCAAATAAAGAGCAACAATAAGTAAGGGGAATTAAAGATGTTAAAATATTTATTGCTGTCACCGGTTGTGTTGGTGGCTGGTTGCGCATCTGTAGGCAATTATTCATCAAATTATGTTGATCAAAGTCTTACAAAGCGTCAGGCACAATTAGTTGCTAACAAATTTATTAGCGATATCAAGAGATCTCTACCACCAGCTACAACCACACTTCTTATAAAGAAAAATAATACAGCAGACAACTTTACTCCTTTATTTATCAATCTGTTGCGACGGAATGGATATAATGTGATCTATACAGATCAACCTCAAAAGCAACAAAATATGGGTGTAACTTTGAGTTATAGAATAAGATTAAATAGTAGAGTTATAGTGTCTCTTCTTCAGTATAATGTGAACGGAGAACCACGTGCTCATATAAGTACTCAGCCCAAATGAACCCGCTATTTAATGTAAACATTCTCTATATTTTACACGTAAAGACTTAAAAGTTCTTGCGAAAGGCAAAGAGATTTGCACCTCAATAAAAAACCTCATTTTTAGCCAGAGTGGATAAATTTTATTATAGATTGTGACAATACAAAATAGTGTAAATTATAGCTTTGAGATTAAAGAAGAATACTAAAAATAATGAAAATGCCCCACACCCTAGTGAATTGTTACGCGAAGATGTAAATGCAAAACTTGGCTTATCTGTGATTAAAGCAGCTGAAGAGTTTTCTATATCCCGTGTAGCATTTTCTAGGGTTTTGGTAAAAATCCTTATAACGACATTTTCAGCGGCAAATTCATTGGCAAAAAAATTCGTTTGAGACGAAAAATGTTGAAGATGTCTCAAAAAACATTAGGTCAACATTTAGGTGTTACTTTCCAACAAATCCAGAAATATGAAAACGGCTTAAATCGTGTCAGCGCAGAGCGTTTAAAAGAAATAGCCGATATCCTAAATGCTCCACTTGTCTTTTTCTATGCTGATATCTTAACAAAACAACAGCCCCCGTACTCTCATGATGAAATCGCATCAAGTACAGAAAAATACCTGCTTTTAAAAAAATTTAGAGTCCTGACCTCGATAAAACAGAAAGCCTTTTTACAGCTGATCTCTGATAAGAATACAAACGAACACCCCGCGATAACACACACCACGCTCTATCCCATGAGACACTCATAATAAACTCCGTATTCACATATTCATCACATATTCTTAATTAAAAACACCTCATGGTTTTAGGGAACTTATATCATTGCCATCAATTATATTATTGCCATCAATGATGATATTTTACGACACAACGGGATAAATTTCCCCAAAAATTCTAAAAAATTTTTGTGCAAATTTTTAAAAAGCTTGCGTCTGAGCGCTTTTTATGGTCTTGCAAAGAACTGAAAAGCAAAAATACATAAAGGTCCTTTTTTACTTAAGCTTTTCTCTTTGCAAAAAGTAGGAGAAAGCCCATAAAGAGCACACAGGACCATGAGAGAGCCGCAAGGTTAATCAAAGGGATTTTAGCCCGAAAATAACAAAAGAGCTTGACTGTTAAAGGCAGCAAAGAAAAGCGCCATAAAAACAACAAGAGAGTTCTTTTTGCAAGAATAGAATTGGATAGAAACGATGAAAATTAATGGCAATGAAATTCGCCCTGGTAATGTGATCGAACATCAAGGAAGTTTATGGGTTGCTGTTAAATGTAACGCTGTAAAACCAGGAAAAGGTGGTGCATTTAACCAAGTTGAAATGAAAAATTTGATTGATGGTACAAAACTTAATGAACGCTTTCGTGCTGCTGAGACAGTTGAACGCGTGCGCCTTGAACAAAAGGATTTCACATTTCTTTATCAACAAGGGGATGCTTTGGTCTTTATGGATTCAGAATCTTATGAACAACTTGAACTTCAAAAGGATTTTGTTGGTGAACGTGCTGCGTTTCTCCAAGATGGGATGACTGTTACAGTTGAACTTTATCAAGAAAAGCCTATTGGCATCTCACTTCCTGATCAGGTTGCTGTCACGATTGCAGAAGCCGACCCTGCCATCAAAGGACAAACGGTTACCTCCTCTTATAAACCCGCCATTCTTGAAAACGGGATTCGTATTCTTGTTCCCCCCTTTATGAATGCTGGTGAACGTATCATTGTAGACACCAATGAGTTGATTTATTTGCGTCGTGCAAATGAAAAAGATAAATAAAGGAATAAACAATGGCCCATTCTGCAGTCATGAATGTCATGGTGCAAGCTGCAATGAAAGCAGGACGCTCGTTGGTACGTGATTACGGTGAAGTGCAAAATTTGCAAGTGTCTTTGAAAGGACCAGCAGATTATGTCAGCCAAGCAGATCGCAAAGCGGAAAAAATTATTTTCAATGAATTAAGCAAAGCGCGCCCCAAATTTGGTTTTCTGATGGAAGAGTCAGAAGAAATCATTGGAGAAGATTCACAACACCGTTTTATTGTTGACCCTTTAGATGGCACCACAAATTTTCTCCATGGCATTCCTTTTTTTGCTGTTTCCATTGCCTTAGAAAGCCAAGGAAAAATCGTTGGTGGTGTCATTTACAATCCCGTGAGTGATGAACTCTTTACCGCAGAACGCGGGTGTGGTGCTTTTTTCAATGACCGCCGCTGTCGCGTTTCTGCTCGACGCAGACTAGAAGATTGTGTCATTGCTACAGGAATGCCTCATTTTGGTCGCCCAAATCATGGAGCCTATCTTATTGAATTACGTAATGTGATGGCAGAGGTTGCCGGACTTCGCCGTTTTGGTGCTGCTGCGCTTGATTTAGCTTATGTGGCTGCTGGAAGAACCGATGGCTTTTGGGAAGATAACCTGCAAATTTGGGATATGGCTGCTGGAATATTGATGGTTCGTGAAGCCGGTGGTTTTGTCACCGATAAAGAAGGCGGCAACAATATATTTCGCAAAAAAAATATCATTGCCGGCAATGAACACATTCGCCTAAAATTAGAAAAAACCCTCAAAAAAGGCATTTAAGCCTAAAAAAATCCAGCAGATTACCTCAGCCAAGCAGATCGCAAAGCGGAAAAAATTATTTTAAATGAATTAAGCAAAGCGCACCCCAAATTTGGTTTTCTGATGGAAGAGTCAGAAGAAATCACTGGAGAAGATTCACAACACCGTTTTATTGTTGACCCTTTGAGATGGCACCACAAATTTTCTCCATGGCATTCCTTTTTTTGCTGTTTCCATTGCCTTAGAAAGCCAAGGAAAAATCGTTGGTGGTGTCATTTACAATCCCGTGAGTGATGAACTCTTCACCGCAGAACGCGGGTATGGTGCTTTTTTCAATAACCGACGCTGTCGCGTTTCTGCACGGCGTAGACTAGAAGATTGTGTCATTGCCACGGGAATGCCTCATTTTGGTCGCCCAAATCATGGAACCTATCTTATTGAATTACGCAATATAATGATGGAAGTTACTGGATTGCGCCGTTTTGGCGCTGCTCTTGAGTTTATCTTATGTCGCCGCAGAAAAAACCGATGGTTTTTGGGGAGATAACCTGCACATTTTTGATAAAACTACCAGCATACTGATGCTTCGCGAAGCCGGTGGTTTTGTCACCGATAAAGAAGGCGGTAGCGATATATTCCGCAAAAAAAATATCATTGCCGGCAATGAACACATTCGCATCAAACTATAAAAAAAACTTCAAAAAAGCATTTAATTCTTACAGTTTTTTACAAAACCCTTAGAACCTTAAACAAACACATGAAGAAAGAGTTTTTAATTTTCTTTCAAATAACGATAGGAAATAACTGATTAGATAGTGACAAAAAACATCACCACGAACAAAAAATGTACTTGCTATAAGCCCCCACAAAAGCAATCCCCAATAGCTTACCTTATGGACGTTTCTGTTATTCAAATTCCCCTGCAAACAAACTGAAAAAGGCAATAAACAAAAAAACATCACAACCAAACGCCACAAGAAACAATTATCGCACCTGAGGCAAAAACCTCTCCTACTTCTCTTGAGAGATCACTCTTACACTGCGCGCAAAAACTTGACTCTAGAAGAGCCCACTCTCTCCTTTTTGGTAAGAGCTGCGGCATATACCTCTATTCTCTTTTCACAAAAATACGCAATTATGCCAATTTCCATTAATATATTAATTCATACAATTGTTATCAGCTTCTCCTTCTTTTCAGCATTATTCTAAAGTATGTATCAAATAGGCATGGGATTTATAAAAATGCACATTTTTGTTCTCGAGAATTGCTTCTTGAAATTCGCTCACGAACTGTTCTTGATCTTTTTTGATAGCCTCTTCCAGTGCATTTACCTTTTCATCACCAAAAATGATTTTTAATTTTTCTTTTGAATTTCCTATTTTGACAAGCATTTTCCAAAAGATCCATTGATTATCACATTTCTTACTTGACCACTTCATCCATTCTATGACTCCTAATTTATAGGCTTTTTCATATGTTGGAGTCTCTTTAGCAATACGCAACCCCTTTTTCTTTTCTTTATCTTTCTCTCTACAAACATCAATGTCATTTCTAACCGTGGAGTAACGACAATCCTTATCAAAGGCCATATATCCTTCTTTTACCGTATCAATAAGCTGCTTATAGTAAATAAAAGTTTTTCTTGCCGCTTTATAAGCACTGGAAATATCATACAATAATGCTAGAAGCTCTCTTTTACAAATGCATAGTAATTCAGCATCTCTAGGCAGACTAAGATACCAACAAGACAGTATCTCTTCTAGCGTTTCATATTCTGTATATTTAGGTATATCTTCATAATAAATTTCCAAAGACTTTAACTCTTCATAGTATCCTGAAGCCTTGTCTTGTAGTTGCTGTTCATATTCAGCCGTAATCATATCATCAATCATATATAACCACCAATGAAACAACAGCATTGTAGGCTTATAGCGCTTTTTTTTCGTCAAAGGGTCCACAAACTTTCGTAATGTGACACCATTCTGTCTCATGAATCGCACAACTTTAGGATAAGTTTCTTTAAAAATTGGACGCATCATTAATTCATTTATTTTTTTGATATGTTCATCAGTCAGTTCTTTTGTCAGCGCCTTTTCATACAAAAACCACGCTTCTCCATATCCTTGCATACAAATATCTTTTACCATCAAAGGCCATTGTCCGCTCGATTCAGAAGATAGCCAATGTTCAGGATTTTTTATCTCCAGTAAATCTCTTTCCCAATGCTTTGCTTCTTCATCCCATTGTTTAATCCATTTTGGCGATATTTTTTGAGTTTTTTTAACAAGCCTTTGTTCCCATTGTGCAATAATATCGTGGTATATCGCGCACTCTCGATCTTTTAGCTGCAGTAATTTCTCATATTGCTCAAGTTGTTCACTTAATTGCTTTTTCTGATAATTTGCTAACCAAAGACTATAGATTATGCTCCCTATTATAACTATTCCTACTATAACTATGAAAGTATCGTGATCACTCATTCTTGCTTTCTTCTATCCTCACCAACATTTAACGCAGCTCTTTTATCGACTTCTCGATATTGCATCATTATGTGTATATCTGATTTGAAAATCACTACATATTCTATTTTAATAAAAACAATACACAAAATATAGATGTTTTTATTGGTAAAATAAAACAATTTGTATTTAATTGTACTGCTCTAATGATTTATGCACTTTTAAGAAGAGCTTTATAATTCTTAAAATGCACTCCCACAATATTGGTTCAAAGTACTCAAAAGCCTAACACAGCAAAACATGGCTGCGTGCTCACCTTGTTTTATAAAATTGATAAAAAGCGTCTTTTTACTCATTTATCGGCTCTTTTTTAGTAAAGCGACATCATCATACACTTTCCTAATCCCTCAATATTACTACAGCCCCTAAAACTTGAGACGATTCATAAAGAGGACTTATTCTTTCTAAAGTGTTTTATTCACGCGAGCTCTCTCTGCTTGCCACATACAAGAGACATGGTTTTGATTGATTTAATATAACTACATTTGGCATGAGAAAATCCTATGTTTTTCATGATCTTTCATGAAAAACAATGAATTATCCTTATAAATCAACGTGACAGTGCTGTTATGAAGAGAACTCCTTGCTCATCTTAATAGTCCATAGCGATTTAACTGGGTATTATTTTATATTCTGTACACAGAAGTGTCTTTATAAAAATACTTCATCTCAGGCAAAAAAAGAACAGCCCGTTAAAAAAGAAAAACACCTCAATGCTTGCTTTTCTTTTTTCCATGAGAGATTTAAATTGATAAGCCTGTCTGAAAAGAATACTGTTTATGCCCTTAAAGATACTGCTCTTGTATCAAGATCACTTACTCAGATGAAAATTGCAGTTGAGCCAAATGCGCATAAACATTATTTTTTATAATGAGTTGTGTGTTCCTTCTTCCACAAAAGCGCCTTTATCCATCACGAGAATACGATCTGCTTTTAAAATTGTTGCCAAACGATGTGCAATGACCAAGATTTAGGATTTTGCATCAATCCTTCTAAGGTATCTTGCACCAACTTTTCACTGTTTGCATCTAAAGCAAATCTTGCTTCATCAAGTGGCAACATTTTGATTTATAATAATAATTCATTGTCTTGTATGTTGAATGAGAATCCCGAATACCGTAGGATTCTCTCATTTCAAACCATGTTCCATGGTGAACCAACCAAAACCATGTCTTTTGCACGTACCAAGCGGAGAGAGCCCGCGTGAATAAAAAACTATTAAGAAAGAACTTAAAATGCCTATAATAAATTATCTCAAGTGCCAAGGGCTGTAGCAACATCCACGAGTTGGCAAATATAATGACGGTGCCAGCTTGCAACAAGAGGGCTGCATTTCTTAAAAAATGCGTTGTTTTTGCCCCCCAGAAAGCATAGTACCACGTTCTTCTACTTGCGTATCCAAGCCATCTGGTAAAGCTTGAATAAATTCAAATGCATTGGCAGCTTTAGAAGTGGCCAAAATTTCCTCTCCATGGGTATGTTCAGTTCCAAAAAAAGAAGAAAAGTTTACAATTATTTTATTTCAAGTCTTTATACTCTAGGGAAGAAAGGATTTATGCATATATTCAAAATGATTTTTGAATTTAAAAACGCAACCACAATGATTTATAAGTGTTTAAGACCCATCTGTTTATGTCGGATGCGTTTTTGAATTAATATTTAAAGTGCACTCTTTGATAGGATAAAAAACTCATCGTTTGCAATCGATTTGTTTAAAACCCTTGTTCCCCATAAAAAGGAGGCTTTTACATGCCAATATTACCAAAACGATTTTTGAATTTAGAAAGACGACCACCACGATCTACGAGTGTTTGGGAGCCACCTGTCCATGCCGGATGCGTTCTTGGATCAATATCTAGATTAAGAGTATCGCCTTCTTTTCCCCAAGTAGAGCGCGTCGTATATTGGGTTCCATCCGTCATAACAACGGTAATTTTATGATAGTTGGGGTGAATATTCGCTTTCATGCGTCAAACCTTTTGCGTTTATAGAATGAAATAGCACTTGCTTGTTTTTTTAAGTGCACTTCCTTTGTCTTTTTGATACATTGATTTAAAGTATTTATTCCTATAACTGAGCACGCATCAAAAAACAAGTGTTCAAGATACATCATTGTATCAAGTGTTACAAATCCAATACAGTGAGCAAAATTTTATGACATTACGTTCTCGTTCAGAAAAATCGACAAAGTCTTCCCCTAAAAAATCTTCATTCTCTTCGCTTGCAATTTTTGTTCCTTATCTTTTGCGCTATCGTTGGTTGTTTATCTTTGCTTTTCTAGCGTTATCTGTTGCTGCTCTAGTCACATTAGCTTTGCCTGTGGCTATCCGCCAAATGTTTGATCATGGGTTTTCTACTTCAAGCCATGGACATATCAATTTTTACTTTGGAATTTTGTTTATCTTAGCCTTGTTTCTCGCATTTGCTTCAGCAGCCCGTTATTACTGTGTTATCACCTTAGGAGAACGGATTGTTGCCGATTTACGGCGTGATGTGTTTGTCCATATTATGAAACTTTCTCCTGCTTTTTTTGATCGATCACATTCAGGAGAGATTGTTTCAAGGCTTCTAACAGATACCACACAAATAAAATTAGCTGTGGGCTCTACCGCCTCTACCGCATTGCGTCAGCTGATTATCGTGATCGGAGCCGTCGTGATGATGGTGATCACCAATGCTAAATTGTCTTTGTTGGTTTTAGCAGCTATTCCTGTTGTGGCCATTCCCTTGGTAGTCTTTGGACGTAAAGTTCGCTCTCGTACCCGCGCGGCGCAAGATCGTCTCGCAGATGCCAATGCTGTTGCTACAGAGCAGGTAAGTGCTATTCGCACTGTGCAAGCTTTTACCGCTGAAAAACGCGTTACAATACGTTTTTCACAATTGATAGAACGTGCTTTTCAAACAGCACGTGCTTCTGTAATCTTGCGCTCCTTTTTTACGGGGTTTGCAATTTTTTTGGTTTTTAGCAGTGTGGTTGCTGTTTTATGGATTGGATCGCGCGATGTTTTGAATGGAACGATGACAGGAGGGACATTAGGGCAATTTGTTCTTTATGCGGTTTTTGGAGCTTCTACTTTTGCGCAATTATCGGAACTTGGGGCAGAATTAATCCAAGCAGCAGGCGCTGCTGAACGGCTTGCCGAATTATTACAAGAACAACCTACTATTGTAGCACCTAAAAATCCTTTATCATTAGAGCAACCTGTTCGAGGTGAACTTGTTTTTGATCAGGTTGATTTTACCTATCCTTCTAGACCACAAGAGAAGGTTTTACGCTCGCTTTCATTTTCTGTAAAAGCAGGCGAAACGGTTGCTTTTGTTGGGGCTTCTGGAGCAGGAAAAAGCAGCATTTTTTCTTTGATCCTTCGTTTTTATGATCCGACAAATGGAACAATTCGGTTGGATGGCATGGAAATTAATCGCCTTTCTTTACAAGATTTACGCAGTGCAATTTCCTATGTTCCACAAGATGTTGCCATTTTTGATGGAACATTGCGTGATAATATTATTTTTGGAACTGAAAATACCCATGAAGAGGAAATCCTTGCTGCCGCTAAAGCGGCTAATGCACTTGAATTTATTCAAGCTTTACCAGATGGCTTGGATACGCAAGTAGGAGAACGCGGTACCATGCTTTCTGGGGGACAAAAACAACGCATTGGTATTGCGCGGGCAATTTTAAGAAATGCACCCCTGTTGCTGCTTGATGAAGCAACATCGGCTTTAGATGCAAACAGTGAAAAGTTGGTGCAAGACGCCTTAGAAGGGTTGATGCAAAACCGCACAACCTTGGTCATTGCACATCGTTTGGCAACAATTTTAAAAGCAGATCGCATTCTTGTGATGGATAAAGGCGCCCTTGTGGAAGAAGGAACCCATGCCGAACTTGTGGCAAAAAATGGCGTTTATGCTTACCTCGCAAAACTCCAATTTTCACCCGAATAAGTAATCTTGATACAAGAGCAATATCTTTAAGGGCATAAACAGCACTTTTTTCAGACAGGCTTATCAATTTAAATCTCTCATGGAAAAAAGAAAAGCAAGCATTGAGATGTTTTTCTTTTTTCTGCGCAAGATGGAGTATTTTTATAAAGACACTTCTGTGTACAGAATATAAAATAATACCCAGTTAAATCTCTATGGGCTATTAAGATGTGCAAGGAGTTCTCTTCATAACAGCACTGTCACGTTGATTTATAAGGACAATTCATTGTTTTTCATGAAAGATCATGAATACCATAGGATTTTCTCATGTCAAACCCTCATAGTGAGTCAAACAAAATCTCTTGGCTTGCTCATCACAAGCAGAGTTGGCGTGTGAAGTGAAACGGTACAAGAAAGGAATAAAATACCTCCCTTGCCCCTTTACGTTCTAAGGGCTGTCAAAACATTGGGGCGCTGACAAAAGAGTATACGCTGGCAAAGAGTATAATGGTGCTCGCTTGCTGAAACCCTTATGCGGCTCACTTGATAGGCTCTAGGGACACAAGCACTACCCTAAAGACTGACCACACTCTTTAAAAAACTGAATATGAAAAACTTTTCATACCCTCTCTCACCGCTATAAATAATAGTGTTTACCGAAAATCATGACAAATTGTAATTCACAAATACGCTTCTCTCTATTGCAAGAATATCCTTTTCTTCTCTTTCAAAAAAACGAACACTGTTTGCAGATCCATATTATTGAAAAAGAGCAAAGACTCTTTTAGCACTTTTGAGCTTCTTATAACTTTGTGAGAGCACATGAGCAACAGCTTTTATAATAAACCGGCTTTTGGCAAAATCGTAAAATTTTATCAAATTTATTGTTTGTAAATATCACCACGACCACTGTTCTACTCTTGCAGACACGCAACCTCAGAACAACGTTCTCTTTACTCACAAATCGTCTCTCCAGCTCTCTCTTCCAGTCATAGCCCATAAAATAAGGATAGAGTACTTCGATTGAACACCATCTTCACACCCCCTCCAAGCCCCATATATTTTACAGCCCTCAACTTTATAGCACCCCCTGTCGTGCTTTAAGAAGGCATTGTAACGATGATAAGAACATATACAAAGAGGATATATCTTTAGGGTATTTATGTTTTAAAGCTTGCACTAAATCATAATTTTTTTGTATAGCGAGCCAAGTGTGTGTAAAATACACACCCTAACCATTTCAAATCATTCAGCTGTTTCAGGAACAGATAAGCCAAGTTCTACGATTATATCTTCAATCACAAATTCATCGAAGTGCAGCGGATTTTCATCATTTTTTAGCGCTCCTCTTCAGTAATCCTCTAGATAATTAACTCATTCAGCATCTATACCAGCAAAGCGAAATATTATGTGCTAATTTTTCTTTACATTCATTAACCAAGAACCCTCAAAATGACCTTTTAGCGGATAGAGCTAAAAGGATAAGTCTTCAAAACCATTTGGTGAGATAGCTATATCAAGAGCACCTAAAATACGCCTTAGTTTCTAAGATAGGCAACTTCCCCCTTTTATCGTATCAGTCTTGTAGAAGGCTTTAAACCCTTTATGTTTAAATCAATAAATCATAATTGGATTATATTGCATAAAGATGCTTTTTCTCATTTTTCCATTTAACACACGATAAGTTACCATTTAGGCACGATGAGAAGCTTGCCCTTTATATCATGATTTCAGAACCGCATGAGAAGAATAAAAGATGATGTGGCTTAATAAGAGAGTTTGTTCATAAGCCGTTTGGGTGTCTTAATCAAGGATGCCGTTAGGCGCACCGCCCTTGTAAAGGGTTGCCTTGAGGCTTAAGGACCCAAGGCTTGTTAGTCCCTTCATTAAAAGCGGGTTTGATGTTATGATTTTGGAGAGCGATTATTAAGAATTTGAGAGGCAGACAGCCTCTCATTTTTATTTGTATGCAAACGAATTGCACTCTATTTATTCAGGGAGAATAAGAACATACCCAGGAGGTGCTAAACGGAATAAGAGAGCGTCGTAACCCCACGCAGCAGACAGGCAGCAAATAGAAGAAACGCCTTCAGCAATTGCCATGAGTAATGCGAACGATATACCGGCTTCATCTGCTGTTGCGTCACGGCGTTCTAAGTAGTATCCGACAAAAAAGAAAAAGCACCCTATTCCACTCACCGACCCAAAAACTTTTAATGCGGTATGAACCGGTCCACGTATGCTGAGCAAGATAATAAAAATTATGAAAGTAAATACTGTAAAGATCCCTTCGAATACCCCACGCACCATATTGCACAATTTTCGCATCATAATTGCAGAAAAGCTCTGTTCTGCGTATCGATTTTTTCTTTTGATGCTTGTATTCTTAGAAGATATGCTGTTATTTTTAGAAGATATACCGTCCACAACTCCCCCCGTTTTAAGCCAAGATGCTATGAAGTTATTTATTTTTAATTATATCATCACAAAATACAAGAAAAATTTATCCATTTTAACGAAAAAATAGGTGTTTTATTGAGGTACAAATCTATTTTCTTTCGCAAGAGTTATTCAATTCGTTCGCCAATAGAAAAACTACCCCCATTGAAGAGGAAGCTATCCTGACGCAGAAAAGCTTCATAAGCTGTATTCCAATCCGCTCAGAAATCGCAACTCTCTAATCTACCCGCTTAATCCACCTTTGAAACTGCAATAAAATAAATTCTGCTGATGACAAGTAATGATAACATGAAAAAGAAAAAATATCACAATATCAAACTCTTCAATACAGTATGAGCTTTCTGATTTTCACTCAAAAAGCAAGTGCCCACCCATGAACGACACCATACTAAAGTGCTGTGCATTCACAAATTTCCTAGCATTATCTCCCCTTCTCGAAATTGCACCTCTCCCGCAATCTTATCTCTCGATAGCACCCATTAAAGACTTTTAAAAGGTCCAAGGAAAAAACTCTCTGAGAAAGCTTTCAAGTCTAAAACGCCCCCGCCATTTTTATCATGATGAGGGCACAAAAAATCACGCAGAAACATGCAAAATCTCTCCGCATTTAAAAACAGGGCTTGTGCTTCAATCGCACGCTTTTTCTTGTTCTCTTGTCCATTGTCCCAAAGCCGCAAGATGGTTCATCCGAGCCCGATGACGAAATGCCTTCTGTGCAACAGCAATATTTTCATCTTTTCCTGCCCATGCTTTTAAGGCAGCTGCTTGCAATGCGCGTCCATAGGAAAAGGTCAATTTCCAAGGCAATACGCCCAAAGAATTCATAGCAGATAAATGCGCCGTTGCTTCCTGATCAGACTGCCCTCCAGAAAGAAAAGCAATTCCGGGAACAGCGGCAGGAACAGTCTGTTTAAGCACTTGGACGGTCTTTTCAGCAACTTCTTCAACAGAAGCCTTGCGAGCATCCTTTCCATCAATCACCATATTGGGCTTTAAAATCATCCCCTCCAAAAGAACACGAGCTTCAAACAATTCTTTAAAGACAGCTTGCAAAACAGTGCGTGTCACCTCAAAGCAGCGTGTGATTGAATGCCCACACGATGATCCATCCATCAACACTTCCGGCTCAACAATGGGCACAATATTGAACTCCTGACATAAGGCAGCATAGCGTGCAAGAGCTTGTGCATTTTGTCTTATGGCGCCTCTTGTTGGCAAAGTGTGTTCATCAATAGCAATTACCGCACGCCATTTAGCAAAACGTGCTCCCAAAGCATAATAATCTTTTAGCCGCTCACGAAGACCATCCAACCCTTCGGTAATTGTCTCTTGGGGAAAAGCCGCCAAGGGTTTTGCACCGGTATCAACTTTAATGCCTGGCAAAGCGCCTGAATCCCGAATAAGATCCGTCAACATTTTCCCAGTTGATGCTTTTTGCCGAATGGTTTCATCAAATAAAATAACCCCAGAGATGGCGTTTTCCATCGCTTCTTTTGTACTAAAAAGCATTTCACGATAAGCACGGCGCTTATCTTCATTGGATTCAACACCAATGCTTTCAAAACGCTTTCCAATGGTCGCCGTACTTTCATCTGCCGCCAAAATACCTTTACCCGCATGCACCAAAGCAAGTGCAATATCTTCAAGCCGTTCATTCATAAAAAAATTCCTCTTTATTTTGTCTTAATTTCTAAAAATGCGCAACACTATCAAAACACTCTACACGACTGTATAATTTTTCTTTAACCTTCCCCTCCAAAGAAGCCCTTTAAGCCTGCATGAGGGCAAGAATACCAGGAAGAGTCTTTCCTTCCATCCATTCCAAAAAAGCTCCTCCAGCAGTCGAAAGATAAGTAAAATCATTGGCAACACCGGCATGATTAAGGGCAAAAACCGTATCGCCCCCTCCGGCAATTGAAACCAACTTTCCCGTCAAACTACGTTCTGCTGCATGGCGTGCAACGGCAATGGTTCCCTTATCAAAAGGAGACATCTCAAAAACACCAAGGGGTCCATTCCACACAAGAGTAGCAGCTTCATCTATCGCAGTATTGATATGCGCAATAGAGCGCGTCCCAATATCCAATATCATGCCATCTTGTGGAATATCTTCAATGTCATAAAGACGATGCGGTGCATCTTTTTCAAAACGAAATCCAACGACAGCATCCTGAGGGAGCAGAAGCGTACAGTGACACTCTTGCGCTTTTTTAATAATTTTTTTTATCGTTTCCATCAATGCATGTTCACACAGAGACTTTCCTACATGGATACCTTGCGCAGCTAAAAAACTGTTAGCCATCCCCCCACCAATAATTAAGGAGTCAACTTTTTCCACCAAATGATTGAGCACAAAAAGCTTACTAGAAACCTTTGCTCCTCCCACAAGAGCAACCACAGGACATGCTGGATTGCCAAGTCCTTTTTCTAATGCCTGCAATTCACCTTGCAAAGAGCGTCCTGCATAAGAAGGCAACAAATGCGTTATTCCCTCCACCGAAGCATGGGCACGATGAGAAACTGAAAAAGCATCATTAACATAGAGATCTCCATTATGAGCCAAAGCTTCTGCAAAAGAACAATCATTCTTTTCTTCACCAGCATAAAAACGAACATTTTCAAGCAGTAAAACACCACCATTTTGTAATGACTCAACTGCAACCTGCACCGCCGAACCGATACAGTCCGGAGCAAAAGCAACCGGCTGATTAATGATCTTTTCCAGCACTTGCACAACAGGACGGAGTGAAAACTCTTGCTCTACCTTTCCTTTAGGGCGACCACAATGAGAAAGCAGAATAAGTTTAGCACCACGCTTTTGCAGCTCAACGAGTGTCTCTTTATGTCGTACAAGACGGGTCTCATCGCATACCTTACCTTGCGCCATAGGAACATTAAAATCTACGCGCACCAGAACACGTTTACCCAAAACATCAACATCATCAAGTGTACGAAACCCCATCACTGCTTCCTCTTCACTTTCCATTGTTTCAAATAAAAACGCATCCAACAACCCTGCCCACTTTTCTTTCCACTTATCCCCCTCTTTGCTTTTACAAGAGATCCACGACAGCCTATCTCTCACCCTTTGCTTAATAAAAATCCAAAGCTTTTATCGTCAAATGTACAAAAGCCCACCATTGCTCTTAATCTTCATATTCCATTGTGGCAAACAAATGCATTGGCTCAACTTGATCTCTATTAAAGCTTCCTTTTACTTCTAGGAAAAAGAGTTTACATCTCCTGTTTTCTAACGTTTTCTCAAAAGGTATCTCGTTCAGATCTTACTTTTTCAAAGTTTACTCTTTCATGCATCTTTTAAAAGCACGTATTGACACAGTATTAAAACAAAACACATCATCAATTTTTCAATAGCCTCTTCTCTCTAGCGCATGAGAACAACAGCCTCTAACTGTTTTTCTCAAAATTGCACAAAAATGAGACTTTTCCCTATAAAAAGAGGACCCTGAGGTCCTCTTATATTGTCTTAGCAAAAGCCACAGCCGTATCACTCATACGGTTAGAAAAGCCCCATTCATTATCATACCAAACCAGAACGCGACAGAGCTTACCATCAATCACTTTGGTTTGATCATTGTGGAAAATAGCTGAATGAGGATTATGATTAAAATCACAACTCACGAGTTTCTCTTCTGTAGTGTCCAAAACACCCTTCAAAGAACCTTGTGCAGCAGTAGCAATAGCTGTATTAATTTCTTCGATTGTTGTGGAACGCTTAGCGATAAATGTCAAATCAACCACAGAAACATTAGGGGTCGGAACACGAATCGATACACCATCAAGCAATCCCTTTAATTCTGGCAAGACCAATCCCACAGCTTTTGCCGCTCCTGTTGAGGTAGGAATCATAGAAAGAGCTGCCGCACGTGCACGATAAAGGTCCCGATGCATTGTATCCAACACAGGTTGATCACCCGTATAAGAATGGATTGTTGTCATAAAGCCCTTTTCAATGCCCACCGTGTTGTGTAAAACTTGTGCAACAGGCGCCAAACAATTGGTTGTACAAGAAGCATTTGAAACAACGCGATGCTCGCTGCTTAAAGATTGGTGATTAACCCCATAGACAACCGTAAGATCTGCTCCTTCAGAAGGCGCAGAAATAAGAACACGCTTTGCCCCCGCATCTAAATGAGCACTTGCTTTATCACGCGCAGTAAAAATACCCGTACATTCCAAAGCAATATCGATATCCAAATCTTTCCAAGGCAATTGAGCAGGATCACGCTCTGCGCATACCTTTATTAAACCACCTCCCACATCAATAGCATCCCCTACCACCTTAACGATCCCAGGAAAACGCCCATGAACTGAATCATAGCGTAATAAATGGGCATTTGTTTCCACCGATCCCAAATCATTAATTGCAACCACTTCAACATCTTGTCGTCCACTTTCCACAAGTGCACGTAAAATATTGCGACCAATACGACCAAACCCATTAATTGCAACACGAACTGTCATTTCACATGTTTCCTCATCAATTTTTAAAAGCACAACATTTAAAACACAATAAATGGGTATTTCACCAATCCAAAATCATTAATTCCCACAATGTCAATATCTTGATCACTCACTCACTTATCCACAATAATGCACAAGATCATCCACAATACTGCACAGAATATGATGCCCTACAATCACCCCATTCATGACAACACAAGCTGTCACTTTGTCTTTTCCTCTTTGATCTTTTCCAGCCCTTTTTCAACGGTGGCAACAACATTTTCCCAAGTAATACCAAAATGCGCATAAAGGGCATCAATTGTTCCACTTGCCCCAAAGCCCTCCATACCAATAAACACACCATCACAGCCAATAAAACGGTCCCATCCTTGGGCGACAGCAGCTTCAATGGCAACTTTAATCGGTGCATCTCCAATGAGAGCACGCTGATAGGAGAGAGATTGTTGAGAAAAAAGTTCAAAACAAGGCACAGAAACCACACGCGTTGGGATGCCTTTTTCTTCTAACACCGCATGTGCTTCCACTGCAATTTGCAATTCTGAACCAGAAGCAAACAGCGTCACTTGTGCATCATCGCTAGCTGTTAGGAATTCATAAGCACCAAGCATACAGAGATTTTCTTCTTCATACTCTTGACGCAAAAGCGGTAGATTTTGTCGACTTAAAGCCAAGGTAGAAGGCGTCCCGCATGCTTTCAAAGCCAATTGCCAACACTCGACTGTCTCCATAGCATCGGCAGGACGGAACACAAAATGATTAGGCATTGCACGCAGGCAAGCCAAATGCTCTACGGGTTGATGGGTCGGACCATCCTCACCAAGACCAATAGAATCATGAGTCATGACATAAATCACCCGCAACCCCATGAGAGAAGACAAACGCATAGCAGGACGCATATAATCAGAAAAGCATAAAAAGGTTCCCCCATAAGGAATAAAGCCGCCATAAAGGGCAAGACCATTCATCACAGCTCCCATTGCATGTTCGCGAATTCCATAATGCAGATAGCGCCCTGAAAAATCTTCAGCAGAGATACTTTTCATCTGGCTACTTTTTGTATTATTAGATCCGGTTAAATCAGCCGAACCACCAATAGTCTCAACAACGACTTCATTGATCACTTCAAGAGCCATTTCCGAAGCTTTACGCGTAGCAACAACGGGGCGCTCTTCAACCAATTTCTGTTTATAAGTATCAATAGCGCCATCAAATCCGCCCACGAGATCGCCCCGCATCAATCTTTCAAACTCCACACGCTCTGAGACAGGAAGATCAGCAAATTTTTCTTCCCATTTTTGGCGTTTTTTAGCAGCATTGAGACTAGCCAAGCGCCAATTATCGAGAATATCGGCTGGAATAACGAAAGGCTCAGCATCCCACCCTAACGCGATACGGGTTTCAGTGATTTCTCGTGCGCCCAAAGGGGCTCCGTGAACTTTATTGGTACCCGCTTTATTGGGTGCTCCAAAGCCAATTGTTGTTTTACAAGCGATCAAAGTTGGTTTATCGGAATTTTGTGCCGCCTCAATAGCCCGCGCAATTGCTGCTTGATCATGCCCATTGACTTTATGTGTCTCCCAACCAGATGCCTTAAAACGCGCAATCTGATCTGTACTGTCAGCAAGGGAAATCTCTCCATCGATAGAAATATTATTATCGTCCCACAACACAATAAGCTTATTGAGTTTCAAATGACCAGCAAGGGAAAGTGCTTCTTGAGATATCCCTTCCATAAGGCATCCATCGCCCACCAACGCATAAGTGTAATGGTTGATAAGATCACCAAAACGAGCATTTTGCAAACGCTCTCCAAGAGCCATCCCCACAGCATTAGCCAACCCTTGTCCAAGAGGACCAGTCGTTGTTTCGATTCCTGCCACATGCCCATATTCTGGATGCCCAGCAAGCTTTGCTCCTAATTGGCGAAAATTTTTGAGATCTTCAATGCCAATATCTTCATAACCAGAAAGATACAAGAGAGCATAAAGCAACATAGACCCATGTCCTGCTGATAACACAAAACGATCACGGTTAGGCCAGCGAGGTTTTTTGGGGTCATGAGCAAGGAATCTTGTATAAAGAACCGTAGCAATATCGGCTGCTCCCATTGGCAAGCCCGGATGACCAGAATTTGCTTTTTCAATCGCATCAATAGCAAGAAAACGGATAGCATTGGCCATCTGATTCTGTTGGTGGGTGTTTGTCATGAATACTCGACCATTTCGTTAAATACGTTATTCTGTTGCTTTTTCCGTATTCTCTTAAAATTCTCAAGAAATACTATTTTCTAACCATTAGCGTGAGACTTTTTGCCACCACTTCAATAATATTAATAACATTCCCCTCACGCGTTCTGTATATCCATGTCATTTATGCCAATACGCGCAAAAAATCCAGCTTTTAATTTATATCTATCCCCTGCTTTGCTTGCTAAAATATCCTACATACTTAAAAATAAAATGCACACAACACAAGAGTGAAAGTGATTCGTTTTTGCATAACACATTGATAAAGGATACAATTACCCAAAGGATAAAAGCAATGAACCAAGAGACTACAGTTCTACAAGATGCTTTAGAGCACCTAGAAAAGGCACTTAGAACTTTAGAGATCACCATAATAAACCGCAATGCCGTTATTGATAAAAATAACGAATGGGAAGAAGAAATCCAACGAATGAATGCTGACCGCAGCCATCTTGCCCAAGCGCTTGACAAAGCTGAAGCCCAAATTGAACGCTTAGAGTCCGTAAACAAAGAAGTTTCCAAACGTCTTATTAAAGCAATGGAAACAATTCGTGTTGTCATTGATAGATAAAGGTTTGAATGTATGGAAACTGTTTCCGTTACCATTGATGGTAAAGTTTATCGCATGGCTTGTGACAAAGGACAAGAACGTCGTCTTATTGCGCTTGCTGCTCAATTGGATCAATATATCACACATTTAAAGAACAATTTTGGTGAAATTGGCGACCATCGTTTATCGGTTATGGCTGGCATAATGATTATTGATGAAATGGAAGAAATAAAACGAGAAAATAAAAAATTACAAGAAGACTACAATACTCTTTTACGACTCCACAACGAAAGAGACCGCACCATGGGGAAAATTATGCGTGACACCACACAACGCATTGAAAATCTCACCAACCAATTGCTCAAAGATGATCAAAACTGCACAAACCTTCAAGAACAAGAACAGGAACAGGAAGATTTCTAAAAAGTACATCAGCGCGTAATAAACCAGAGATTTGACTTGTCCGCCACATCTCACAGGATAAAAATCTTAAACCCACACCAGTGTGTAAACAGTCTGGTTTTTTATAGGAAGGATTCCAGCTACTCACGACTTATGGGATTAACTTAAACCTCAACGAGAAAGCCCTACCCTGAATATTTCACCTCCGCACAAACGCTTCCTATATCAAGGAGACTGCCTTATATCACCACATTTCAAATGAGATGTCTTTTAACCGCGCAATAAGATAACAAAATCAACATCATTGTAAAAAAATCATATAAATGACAACAGCAACAAACAAATAAAGCACCCTTCGAAAAAAAGAGCTATATTCATGTTCCCTATGAATGCATGCCCAAAAATCCTTGCCCCTTAGATAATATCAAGCAGATTCAATATATATTAAAAAATAACCTTATCTATTATACCGTAAAACACCGCTATTTGATACTATAAGCACCATGGAGTCTTTGCACCTGAGATGTCCATCCGATGAAACCCACCGAAAAGAACCGTATCATTTATAAACCAGCGTGAATTAAGTATTTTCATCCTTTAGAGCAGGAAAAAAGTCAAACCCGAAGAGTATGTTAATCTCATACAACCTCAAACATCATAAACAACAATAATAGCTCTTGAAAACATCCTCTACCGCTATTTTTATCCTTATAACAAATAATCCATATTTCTCTCCCCACCCCTCAAAATCTCCAAGCTTAATAAAAGAAAGAGCAAGTCGGCATCATCATTATAGTCAGACCTCAATATTGCGATAGCCCCCTTAGCTCGTAAAACGATTCATAAGAGGGACGCCTTTCTTGTACAGCTTTTTCCCATAAAACCCACCCGCTTGTGATGTACAAACAAAGAGTTATGATTAACAAAACATAAATAAATTTAAGAGAATCTTACGGAATTCGGGGTTCTAATTCAAGTTTAATAACGATAAATTATCATTATAAATCAATATGTTGCAAATGCTTCGACAAAGCATATTTTAAAAACACATTCACCCATCACTTTTTCTCATAACATACCAGTACGATTTTTTAGGCACATAATTTTAATTTTATTCAATTCTGTTTGCAAAAGTTTAAAATGGGAAAAATTTCAAGGCTCTCATTCAAAAAGAAAAAGAATAAATTCTCATTATCAATGAACATCTGGCTCGTATAAACATCAATAAAGCAATCCCCAATATGCCTTAATGAAATAAAAGGGGGGCTCCCATTAAATGCCCTACCGTAAAAGCAGCTTCCTCAGAACTAAAACAAAATCAACAGACAACATCACCGCATCTGCTCCCATCCCCAAACTGGACAACCTAACGCAATACCTTGCTATCTTACGATAAGAGATAAAAGAATAATGGGTTCTATGGAGGCATTCACAAGAAGCGCACACCCGTTGTTTTTAAAGCCTGTTCAAAGGCGCATGAAAAAACACCATACGTAAACGGCTCAAATCCCTTTCGTTCCATCTTGAGAGACAGAAGCAATACGCAAGAGATTTGTCGCACCGGGCGTTCCAAGAGGAACACCGGCTGTTACAAGGAAACGATCCCCTCCTTGGCAAAAGCCTTCCTGAAATGCAATGGCTGCTGCTCGATCAACCATATCTTCTAAATTGCGAGCATCTTGCGTGACCACACAATGAAGCCCCCAAACGAGAGCCAAACGCCTTGCTGTTTCCACAATGGGCGATAAAGCAATAATCGGTCTATTAGGGCGTTCACGAGAGGCGCGCACCCCCGTTGTTCCTGAAGCCGTATAGGCAACGATAGCGGATAGAGCAAGTGTTTCAGCAATCTGACGCGCAGCAAGAGAAATCGCATCCGTTCCTGTTGATTCTGGTGCTGGATGTTGTGCTCCAACCTGAGCGGCATAAGTGTGATCCTGTTCGATTTGTCGCGCGATTCGGTCCATCATAAGCACAGCTTCTTCAGGATAACGACCAGAAGCAGATTCAGCAGACAACATCACCGCATCTGTTCCTGCATAAACTGCTGTAGCAACATCCGACACTTCTGCGCGTGTGGGAACAGGAGATGTGATCATTGATTCGAGCATTTGTGTTGCCACCACAACCGGTTTTCCAGCTAAACGACAAGCTTTTATCAACTCCATCTGAAGTGCAGGGACCTTTTCCAGAGGCATTTCCACACCGAGATCACCCCGTGCAATCATAATACCATCGGAAATTTCAATAATCTTCTCTATATGCTCCAAGGCTTGAGGCTTTTCGATTTTAGCCATCAAAGACACCTTACTTTTCGTCAACTGACGCACCGCCATAATATCTTCTGGACGTTGAATAAAAGAAAGAGCAACCCAATCAACAGGCTGCTGTAAAAGAGCCTGAAGATCCTCCTTATCTTTTGACGTCATCGAATCAAAAGGCAAAATTGTATCGGGAAAACTGACACCCTTTCGATCAGAAATACGGGTACCAGCAACCACGCGACACTGTACAAAGTGATCATCACAAACTTGCGCACGCAGTTCCACCCTTCCATCATCAATCAACAACCGGTCCCCTGGTTTAACAGCCGAAAATACATCCTCATGAGGGAAAAAAACACGCTGTGCATCACCAAGAACATCGCGATTATCTAATGTAAAGCTTTGCCCAACACGCAAATCTTCTTGCCCCTTAGCAAAACGTCCCACACGCAGTTTTGGCCCCTGAAGATCCACCAAAATACCTATGGGACGTCGAACTGTTTTTTCAACTTCTCGTATAGACTTGACCAAATCACCCAGCATATCACGATCAGTATGGCTCATATTAAGACGAAAAACGTCTGCCCCTGCCCTAAAAAGCTTTTCAATCATCAAACGAGAAAAAGAAGAAGGACCAAGAGTCGCAATAATTTTTACTTTACGTGCACGTTTCACGGTGGAGAATTTCCTGAAAGAGAAGGTATAACTGAATTGTTTAACAAAGACTCATCCGTCAACTGTACCATCCAACTGGTTTGATTTCCGGTATCGATCTCTTTAAATTCAGCCTTTTGATATCCTCGAGGGAAACAATCATGAACCCCTTGAATGGTAAATTGGCTATCTTGTACACACATGGTCACAGAGCCTGCCCAGTTCCCTTTTTTTTGTGCCCCTTCCGCATAAAAATAATAAAACCGTGAAGCAAGAGGCCCCTCAATTAAAGTTTTACATTCCGTCACTGGTACCGTCCACCAGCCTTCGCTCACCCACCCTGAAAATGTACGATATCCAAGAGCAACCCCTACAGACTGTTGGGTTGTATTACAAACTCTAAAGTCAGCTTTTGCAAAAACAACAAGGGGAAACAAGAGCAAAATGCTCAAGAGAAAAACTTTTAATCCTTTCTGAAACACCCAATATCGCTTTTTTAAAATCACAAAACTTCCTCTATAATGCCAAATTCTCAAAACAAATTACACATTTCTTTTTTTAAAGCTTTTCAAATCTAAAACGTATATTTTTATATTTTTCTTTTTATAGCCCTTTTATCAATGCATATATCTTAAAAATTTTACAAAATATTTAAAGTCAATTTGTAAAAAAGCTGTGTAGCTTGATTTACTTTTTGTTTTCAAGCTTTTTTAACATAAATTCGTCGTCGAAAAACAACTTAAAATATATAACTTGGAGAAAAATACAATGAACGATACAGTAACCGATCAAACACACGCTATATCCGTAAACCAATTACGCTCTTTTATCGAACGTATTGAACGACTAGAAGAAGAGAAAAAAACCATTTCTGATGATATTAAAGACGTTTACACTGAACTTAAAGGCTCTGGTTTTGATAGTAAAGCTGTTCGAAGCATTATACGGCTGCGTAAAAAAGAAGAGCATGAAAGAATGGAAGAAGAAGCAATCATTGAACTTTATAAAAATGCGCTTGGTATGAATTAAAACCATTGATAACATTGGAAATTTTCTTAAGAAAAGAAAATACAAAAAACAAATGGCAAAAAATAAATGAATGTATAAAAATTTCACCCAACAATAAGCCGTTTGTGTAACTTGTAACGAGACTATCGGTCACAGAATACACAATATTGCAACAGCCCTCACATTTAAAAGGATTTATACAGAGAATTTTTATTCTTATTCTTCAATCATTGTTTATCCACATAAACCCTCACTTGTATGCCAACCCAGTTTGTGATGTGCAAGAGAGGTGTTTTTTATGATTAAACATCTATAAATTTGAAGTGAGAAAGTCTTCCGATATTGAGGACTCTCTTCAAATTGAAAAAAATGAATTATGATGATAAATCAATTTATTATCTACGAAAAGAAACATATGAAAGCGGTCAGCAGTTGAAACCCGCTAAACGAGAGTCTGAACCGTTTACAAAAGAAGAGGTGGTTAAGGATCTTCGTCTTTTAGGATAGGGAAAAGTGCAGCATATTTACACATTTGATAAAAAGACCCTTATCAAAACTTTATTCGAATCTATTAACGGACTCATAAAGATCATTGATTCGAGAGGTTAGAATGTGATCTCTCCATTTTCCAGAAATCATCAAATTTTGGCATAGCCTTCTTTTTCAAAATGAAGGCGTTTTAATAAACGTTCGCTTTTTATGTTCTCAGGTCTATAATTTGCCATCACTCTATGCAGATGATAAACATGAAAGATATGGCGTATTAGAGCCGATAAACTCTCAAACATGAGACCTTTGCCTTGTTGTTTTTCATCAAGAGAAAAACCAAGATGACAGGCTTGAAAAACACCCCGAACCACATTTGTAAAATTCACAACACCGATGACTGTGTTTTCATTTTTTAATCGTACAGCATATCGGTATGCTTGTCCCTGTGCGCTTTCATAAGCAAATGCATTGGCTCGTGTTTCCCAAGCTGTTAGGCTGTGGTAACCATCAGATCTAACAGGTTCAAAAGGACGCAGATGATTCGCATTACGGAGGAAATAAGAAGACAGTTCAGCTGCATCTTCTAAACCGATCAATGTGGAAATTGTTCGCTTTGTTTTAATTGCCATCATTTTCTCCTCCTAGACAATGTCACAATAACACGTTGATTTATCTTAACAAATCATCATTTTTAAACTCAAATCATAATGTCGAATACAGTAAGCTTTTCTCATCACAACACTTCTTACGTTAGAATCAATGAGGATCTTTTGCTTTTCCGTCATAAGTGGGGGTGGTATGTTTAAAGCATAAGGTAAAGACAGGGGAATATTTCTTATGAATGCTCTCAAGTTCTAAGGGGCGCTGTAGCAACATTGGGGACTGGCAAAGTATGCAAGGGAATTGGCGTACTTCCATATACGAAATTTTGAAAAAACTTACGGCAAAGATAGTTTTGTTTCTTTGCCTTGTAAGCTCAGAGCATGCTTGTTTTGCGCTACCATATCACTGCTCCCCCGTATACAAATCCCAATGACCATCGCCTTGAGATGCTATATGTTACAGTGCAATCTAAAAAGTCTCTGCCATAACTCGTCAACAACACTGTTCCCGCTAAATCAGCGACAAACTCTTGTAACAAATTAAAGAAAAGCGATGATGCAATACAAATCTTTTAAAGTTTTTTAGATATTATCGTGAACACGATTCCATTTCTTCGCGTAAAATTTCAAGTTCTAACCATTCTTCTTCTTTTTGTGTGCAAGTATTTTTCTTTTTTTCCAACGTTGTTGATAAACGCTCAAAACGCTCTTTATCACTGCGATAAAGGGCTGGATCAGAGAGTTCTTGCTCAATTTTTTTGATTTCGTCCTGTAAAACAGCAATTTCTTCAGGCAATTTTTCCAATGCATAAACCTGCTTATAAGACAATTTACTTCGTGTTTTTTTCTCTCGCCCTATCAAGCTATGATCTATTGATGTGTCCTGTTTTGAAAGCTCTCCCACATGAGATTTTGAAGGTGTTTTACGTTGCGATAATTCTGTTTTTTTGCGTTGTAAACGAAGAGCATGCTGGTTTTGCGCCATCATATCACTATAGCCGCCCGCATACAAAATCCAATGACCATCACCTTGAGGTGCCAACATATGCGTTACAGTACGATCTAAAAAGTCTCTGTCATGGCTGACCAACAATACTGTCCCCGCAAAATCAGCAATAAATTCTTGCAACAAATCCAAAGTTTCCATATCCAAATCATTGGTCGGTTCATCAAGAATCAAAAAGTTTGCAGGACGAGAAAGAAGTCGTGCAAGCATGAGGCGTGCTCTTTCTCCCCCTGAAAATTCTTTAAGGGGAGTGCGAGCTTGTTCCGGTAAAAATAAAAAGTCTTTCATATAAGAAACGACATGCCGCTCCAGCCCATTGATCACAAGAGTATCACCTCTTCCTCCCGTTAAATAATGCGCTAAAGTTTCTTCTTCATTTAAAATACGTTGCTGATCAAGCAATGCCATAGAGAGGTTATAGCCATGCCTCACCGTTCCACTATCCACGGCTTCTTGCCCAATTAATGCAGAAAGGAGCGTTGTCTTTCCGATTCCATTGGGTCCTACCAAACCGATTCGATCACCCCGCTGAATGCGCAAAGAGAAATCTTTCACGATAATGCGATCACCATAGGATTTTGAAATTTTCTTTGCTTCAAGCACCAATTGCCCAGAATCATGACTTTTTGCTGCTGTCAAAAGTGCATTTCCTGGCTGCCCTTTATAGGTTTGATGACGCTGTCTTAAGTCTTTTAATTCGCCTAAGCGCCGTACATTACGCTTACGCCGTGCGCTCACGCCATAACGCAACCATTGCTCTTCACGAGCAATTTGGCGCCCCAATTTATGCTGTTCGATGGCTTCTTCTTCCAGTGCTTTATCACGCCAATTTTCAAACTCAGAAAAACGCTTTTCCAGTCTTTTGGTTGTGCCACGATCAAGCCATACCGTTGACCGTGTAACATTTTCTAAAAATCGTCGATCATGGGAAATCACCACAATCGCTGAACGCAAAGAAGCCAAAACAGCTTCCAGCCATTCAATAGTTGGTAAATCAAGATGATTGGTTGGTTCATCTAAGAACAAAATATCGGGTTTTGCAGCAATGGCCCGTAACAATGAAACACGCCGCTTTTCGCCTCCCGAAAGCGTTTCCAATTTTTCCGTCCCAGAAAACCCTAAATTTGTGCGAAGCGTATTAATCCACTGAACATCAGATATATCATCCAGCCCCGCTTCCATATAAGCGTTAATATCTTCAAATCCTGAACAATCCGGATTTTGTGAGACATAACGGAGCGTTACTCGCGGGTGGCGAAAAATTTCGCCACCATGAGGTTCTAATATTCCTGCGGCAATTTTTAATAAGGTCGACTTTCCACAACCATTACGGCCAACCAACGCAATACGCGCCCCCTGCTCAACCGATAAAGAAGCTTGATTGAGCAAAGGCGTTTTTCCAAAATTTAAGAAAATGCGGTCAAGCCGCAAAAGCGGCACCGCCATTAACGAACGCGGCGCGGACAAGGTGCTTTATACATCACCCCTCTTGCATCACGGTAAGCACACAATTGCCGTACAGGAACTCTCTGTCCACAAGGTGCTTGGTAAACATGCCCTCTACGACCACGATACGTGCACAATTGTGATACCTGTCTTTGTTGTTTTCTTTGATTTGCAGCTGCACCTGTTACTGTTCCAGCCAAAGCACCAAATGCTGCACCGGTAAGTGCTGCTCCAGGCGTACTTCCACCAATAGCAGTTCCAGCCAAAGCACCGATCGCCGCTCCTCCTACGCCGTAACGTGCAACGCGTTCATCGTTTGTAGTACAAGCGACTGAACTGAAACCAATGGCTGAAACAACGGCCACTTTAAAAATTGATTTTAACATATCAAAACCTTTCCTTCTCAAGATCAATACATATATCGTTTATGTCGGCACTTCATCACTAGGCCCCCCCCTGCCTTATTCAAAATATATTGGAAGAGCTTTATGGAATAGGTACAGACGCTAACAATATAGCTTTTCCAGAACCTAAATAGCAAGAAAAGGTTCCACAAATACGGTTAGAAAGTGTTAAAGAAGAGCCAAATGACACATTTTTGTCACAAATTGGCCATTTTACCCCTTTAAGAGTCAAGCCTTTTAAATCAGAAAAGCCGATAATACTAAACAAACATCCCTTAGGCAAATCATACGAACAAGGTTTTGACAAAACCGGCCAACCTTCTTCCGAACCGCTTGTCAACAACACTGAAATACCCCTTTCAGCCATCATCAACGCTTGCGTCATATGAGAAAGGCTATGATCACTTCGCTCCCCTCCCAAAGCACCGCACAAAATAAGCTTTTTAGCGCCATTTTGCAGCGCTCTTTCACATGCCAGAGCACTATCTGTCATATCTTTATCAGAGGGAAAAACTTCACGCGGAACATGACTATATTGACGTATTAAGTTCTCATCTGATGAATCAAAGTCCCCTAACCACAACTCAGGCGTCACATTAAGCGCTGCCGCATGACGCATACCACCATCAGCAGCAATTACCCGACTGTTTTGAATTTTATTAAGCAAACGATCAGTGATATGAACATCCCCATTTAATAATATCGTAAATGTTGTCATGCCATACTTTGCCTTTCACAAAATCTTCTTTACAGTGCATCTTTTTATAAGTGAGAGTCATTTTTTATAAACAAAAAGCGTGATATAGCCAAACGAATCCTTATTCTTAATGCCTTTCTTAAAGAAACATACGATACAAAGATACAAATGCAATTTGCCAAATTACTCCGCAGAAATAATGTGCACCATGGTCCAACGCACCCCATTTTTCACCGCAATTTTCTTTTTCGCTCTTGCCTGTATAAAGCCACTCTCATAAGTTTAACGTTTCTCCTTTCAGCTTGTCATACACCCTTTTCTCAAAATGATAGGCTTTCTTCCACTTCTTCTAAAACGATCAAACGTACCAACAACCACAATATCTATGTCACATTAAGCGCTCTGCAACACCCACGTATTTTGCAAATGTATGGTGGCGCTTATCATGATGCAAAACTTGAACACCTTTTAGCAAAGATTGTCCGTAAACTAGCAGTTGCATCCCATAGTTCTCATCAAAACTATTCTGTAACAATTTTAAACTCAGAAACTATCAATGCTTTTGCGCTCCCCAACGGCTCGATCTACATCACTCGTGGTATGCTGGCATTAGCCAATGATTCTTCAGAAGTTGCAGCCATTTTAGCCCATGAGATAGCACATATCAGAGCCAATCATGGCATTTTACGCCTGCAAAAAGAAGCCCAATTAAAGATGACCAATCACATGTCTTCACGTCTTCTTTCTTCTATTGGCAAAAAACTTCATAACCCTATGCAAAACAAGCAACAACTCGCGCAATTTTCCCGCAATCAAGAGCTGGAAGCTGACTCCCTTGCGCTCGAAATGCTCCAACAATCAGGATATGATCCTTTTGCTTCACCGCGCTTTCTTCAAACAATGGAAGCCTATAGTGCTTTTCGTAATATTTCTGGCACCCAAAATGCCTCTCTAGATTTTTTAGCCTCCCACCCAACTACCCCTCAACGCATTCGGCTTGCGATAGAAAAAGCGCGTAAAATCAGTAAAGGGAATAGTAAAATATCCGATCATGATTCTTTTCTCAAAAGCATTGATGGCATAATTTTTGGAGGAGGCTTTTATACAGGTTTTGTACGAGGCAACCAATTTATTCACCCACAATTGCGCATAGCTTTTTCTGTTCCAAACAATTTTACAATAGAACATTCAGCACACACTGTTTGGGCCAGTGGACCAGATAAAATTGCGATTCGTTTTGACGCTATCCCACATCCTGCTGAAATATCTGCGAGTGATTATTTGAAAAGCGGCTGGATTATCGGTCTAGACCAATCATCTATCCGCCCCATCACAATTCAAGGACTTACAAGTCAAGGTTTTCAAAGCCAAAGTTTACTTGGAGCGCGGGCCCATGCTACCAATGATCAATGGCAATTTGATGTGGTTGTCATTCCATTCAACAACCACATCTTTCGTTTTTTGACGGCCGCTCCACATAATTCTCGAAATTTTGCAGAAATTGCCCAAAAAACGCTACAAAGCTTTCATTCTCTTTCATCTTCACAGTTAAAAAAATTGCAGCCCTTAAAAATCCGTGTTGTCCGTGTTAAACAAGGAGAAACCGTTGCCAATCTTGCAGATAAAATGCAATACACACCATATAAAGAAAAACTCTTTCGCATCCTCAACGCCCTCTCACCAACGCAAACTTTACCCGCAGGTACAAAAGTGAAAATTATTACAGAATAAGCCTTTCTTCTCATCCGTTACAGTTTTGATTCTTTTCTGTCTGTATCACGCCCTCCCCCTTAAAGCATATTCGAAAATAAAGAGGAACACTTTAAAATCCAACTTCATCATGCCTTTATAGGCCTCCGTGTGATACATATTTCCTCCAACTAACTGTGCCCCCTATCTTCCTCTGTTTATCAGTAGCGCCCCCAAGGAGGCATATTCCTAAACAAATATGAACACCCCCTAAAACTGACTTTATCATATTCTCATATGCCCCCACTTAATACATTCTCTTTCCTCCCCCCCCCAAAGCCTTTCACTGCTTATATATCGTAAGCATCTTCTGAATGAACCGTAAGGAGAGCAGAACGCAATTTTTGCAAAGCCCTAGCTTCAATTTGACGCACGCGCTCTTTCGAGATTCCTAACTTTTCACCCAAAACTTCAAGAGTCGCCCCCTCTTCATTTAAGCGACGAAAGCGAATAATTTCCAACTCCCGTTCGTTGAGAATTTGCAACGCATCGTAAAGCCATTGTGTACGCCGTTGACCATCAATGACTTGCTCAATTAAAGCATCAGGAAGAGGACTATCATCCACCAAAACATCCATCTTAGCAATGGGATTATCACTGTTCTCAGAAACAGAAACACTCAAGGAATTATCAGAACTGGAAAAACGAAAATCCATCGTTTCAACATCGCGCACGGAAACACCGAGTTTTTCAGCGATTGTGCGAAAAATATCCTGTTTTGACAAAGCACTATCATCTTGTATCAGTTTTGCACGCAAACGCCGAAGATTAAAGAAAAGTGCTTTTTGCGAAGAACTCGTTCCCCCTCGAACGATTGACCAATTTCGCAAAATATAATCTTGAATAGAAGCGCGTATCCACCACGTTGCATATGTTGAAAAACGCACTTCCCGATCAGGTTCAAAACGTGCAGCTGCTTCCAATAGTCCCACATACCCTTCTTGTACCAAATCCCCCAATGGCATTTTGAAACGTTTAAAGCGATTAGCAATAGCAATCACTAAACGCATATGAGCCGCTGCAATTTGATGCATGGCATCATCATCACGTTTGTCTTTCCACCGCAGAGCCAAATCATGCTCTTTTTGTCGTTCAAGATAAGGTGCTTGCATAGCAGAACGCATCATATTACGTCCTAAGCTTTTGTCTGCATCGCTATAATTTTTGCTGCTTTTATAAACAGCATTTGAAAGATTACCCATAATAACCCCTTGCGATTAAAATTATCAAAATTGATTTGGCAACGACATCATTGTTCTTCGCTTAAAAAGAACGCAAAAGTTGTTAACTTCTGTGACCACTACTTTAACGTGTAATTTTATAATCGCAATTGTTTTTTTTACTGTCATGGTAAAACTTCTTGACATAAGACACAATTTCACCTGCAAAATGCCTTTACAATATGCCTTTTAGCCTATGAAATATTTGAAAAAACTTTCTCTTCACTTTTCATGACAAAACAGCAAAAAAATAAAGTGATCATGCAAAAGAAATGCCGTTTTTTGATAACCGATTCCGTTTCCTTTTAAATTGAAGAATTTATTTATGCTTTTAGCTTTACAATACAACTAATAAGTGTAATTTGCAAATATAAAGCATCCAAACTGAATGAAACCTGAATGAAAAAAGAATCATTCAAGTTTTAAAGGCGCAAAGAAACAGCAAAAAATGACAAGAGTGATTGAAGCAAACGCAACAAACGTGTTAAAGAAAGAGCACCATTATGAAATTGTCGCAAAAAGCTTTTGACCAGTGTCACACTGAGAAAGAAAATGATCATGGATAGCAAGATTGTTCAAAAGAATGAGATTCTTCAAGATGATATTCTCATTGAAAAACACGGAAGGGGTAAATTTGAAGGTTTTCGTTTTTATGCCAACAAAAACAGTACCGATCAAATAGCTGAGAAGCAAATTTCAACAGAGAATGAGAATTTGATTCTTGCTTTTTCCAAACGCGCGACACGTTTTTGTGCTTCTGCAAATGGAGATTTTACCCTCAGTTCTGATGGAATTGTGCGCTGGATTGGTCAACCCGTAGGACAACTTGTAGCAACAGAAGATTTTTTCAAACCAAAACTGATTGTTTTAGCAGATGAACAACTCACAGGAGAATCCCGCAATAACGTTGTGAAACGATTAGAACGCTTTGTCACCTTTCATTTTGAAACGACTTTAAAACCCCTGTTTGATTTGCGCAATGCTGATAATTTAACGGATTCAACAAACAGTCTTGCTTTACAACTTTTTAACTCTTTAGGGATTTTACCACGCCGCGAAGTCTTAGACATTGTCAAAAACCTTGCGCAAGAATCACGTGCCGTTCTTCGGCGTCTAGGCGTGCGTTTTGGCGCTTTTCATATCTATGTTGCCGGAATGCTTAAACCTGCTCCGGTTCAAGCCATTACTCTCCTGTGGAATCTTCAAAATGCGGGACAAGATCAAACTGGTTTGGGTGAAATTTTTTCAGCATTATCTGCTGGTCGAACCTCTTTAATTGTTGACCCTAACTATAACCGCCAATTTTATCAATTAGCCGGCTACCGAATCTTAGGACAACGTGCTGTACGGATTGATATTTTAGAACGTCTTGCCAATCTCATCCGTCCCGCACTTCATTGGAAACAAGGAAGTGATCCCAGACCCGATGGAGCCTATGATGGCAAAAGTTTTTTTGTTACACCAGCCATGATGTCCATTCTTGGGGCCAACGGAAACGATATGGAAGAAATCCTCAAAGGACTTGGTTATCAATCGTACAGCATAAGCAATACTGTTTTTGAACAAAATCTCTTTGCACACCAAGCCTCTTCCCCTGTCAATAGGGCAATGCAAGATGTTCCTGCAGCAGAATGCGTTGGAAGTCAATGGCAAACAATAAGCGATTTAGAAACAACACGAGAAGAAAAAAATACCTCATTCCCAAACACTTCATCCTCTGGTATTGAAAAACATCTCCATAAAACCAATCGTTTACCAGCAGCTGAACCTGTTGGGAATTTCGCCAAATCCCCTCGCTCTACAGAAGAAGATAAAGTTATTTTATTATGGCATTATAGGCACCAATTTCACCACCAAGCACAAAAAAAACGTGATAAATTAGGAAATAAGTGGCAAAATAAATCGAAGAACGCTGTAAAAAAAGCGGAATACAAAAATGAAAATTCCCCTCAAGAAGCACCATCACAAGCAAAACGCTCTCATAAGTTCCACAAATCCCAAGGAAAACATGCAAATCATAAGCCCTTTCAAAAAGAAAAGCGCCTTAATCCTGATTCACCTTTTGCGAAACTAGCTGTACTACGCGATCAACTCACCAATCATAAAAACACGCACACACTTTCCTCTAAAGAGAATTAAAGTAACAAATGGAGTTTGATCTTGACCCACGTAGTAACCGACAACTGCATTCACTGCAAATATACGGATTGCGTTGAAGTCTGCCCAGTTGATTGTTTTTATGAAGGGGAAAATATGCTTGTTATTCACCCCGATGAATGCATCGATTGTGGTGTTTGCGTGCCAGAGTGCCCAGCAGAAGCGATTTTACCTGATACAGAACCAGGATTAGAAAAGTGGTTAGAACTCAATCTTCATTATGCAAACAAATGGCCTAATCTAACCACCAAAAAAGATCCTCTTCCTCAAGCAAAAGAAATGGATGGTGTTCCAAATAAATTAGAAAAGTATTTTTCAGAAAATCCAGGAAGTGGCGAAGAGTAATGATAAAGTGTACACTCTCCTCCTTCAACGATTGAAAGACTTCTCTTGTAAAAATAAAAAATCCTTAAGCGAAATGATTGATTCTTTTAAATTTTGATGTTAGTGTTATTTTAACATGATCATCTTTCTAAGTATTTTTCTTTGCTTGTTATAGTAAAGCGGTGTATTTTTTTTTGATTTAAAAGTACTCGGCTTTTATGCTCACTTAATTGGTACAATATACTTGGTTAAAGAAAACTCAACCCTCAGGTTTATAACCTGTTTTCCGATACATTTGTTGATCATAAGGGAGTAAACTAAAATATGGCATCCCAACATGGAACGTCTTCCAAGACCAAAGAATTTGCAACCTCTGAATATATCGTCTACCCTACGCATGGAGTAGGACAAATTATAGCGATTGAAGATCAAGAAGTTGCAGGACATAAATTAAAACTTTTTGTCATTCATTTCGCGAAAGATAAGATGGATGTCAAAGTCCCCATTGCAAAAGCCCTTTCCGTTGGAATGCGTAAATTATCTGCTAGTGATTCTGTCGAACGTGCCTTAAAAGTTTTACGCGGAAAAGCACGCGTTAAACGGACCATGTGGTCACGTCGTGCACAAGAATATGATGCTAAAATCAACTCAGGAGATCTTATTTGTATCGCTGAAGTGGTCCGTGATCTTTTCCGCTCTAATCTACAACCTGAACAATCTTACTCTGAGCGCCAACTTTATACAGCTGCTCTTGAAAGAATGGCCCGCGAAATTGCGGTTATTAATAGTCTTTCTGAAACAGAAGCTATCAATCTCATAGAGATGCATCTCTCCAACAAGCCGGAACGCGAGTTTAAAACTGAGAGAGAAGAAACAGATGAAAACAGTAAAGCTGTCTACGCTGCATAATACACTCTTTCATCATAATGATGATATTTCGATAAAACCAGCGAAAAGCTGGTTTTATTTTTTAACATCCTCTCTGCCCTTAAGGACAAAGTTTCTTAACCAGCGCCAATCTATAAACAATCTAACTTTTCGACAAATTCCTCTTCCTCATTTTCTTTCTTCATAGATAACAAACTGATTAATCATCATAATCTAGCATTATTCATTATTAAATTAGAATCTTGAATATGGTAAGATTTCTCATTTCAAATTTCTCTCATGTTGAAGCAATCAAATCACTTGCTTGTCAATCACAAGTGGAGTTGATCTGTGGGTAAAAACTGTACAAAAAGAGCGAGACACTGTCTCAAGCACCAAAGGATATACCAACATTGGAATCTGGCAAGATGTGTAAGGGCGGGGCTTGCTTTTTTATTAAGCGTAAAGATCATAGTGCCGTTTATACACTACACCGAAACTTTACCATTGCCCCCCTTCTACAAAACCATTGTAACATTCAAAAACGCCGTCATAAAATGGATGCCACAAATATTGAAAAATATTCCTTTAAAAAAATGCCTGACAGTACAACATAAGCATATTTTGTCTTGGGCGCTCTATTTTGCATGAGAAGCATTCCCCCCATTAAAGAACACGATAAAAAAAGCATGAACTAAAACCATCATCTCCATTCTGTAAAAGGCATTCCAAATACTTTTGAAAGCTGTAAAACTAACTTAAAAAATAACAATAAAAATGAACGTTAGCATTGCCCCTTTCAATTTCATATTTTTCCCAAATGAAGTTTCTTATTTCAGAAATTACGAGATATACGCAATATTCTTATTCCAATCGAACACAAAAAATCTAGAACGATTCATAGAACTCTTAAAAGTCTCAATCTCTATTTTAAACAGACCGCTAAAGATTGGATATTCTCAGCAGGAATTGTCCAGTTATCATCTTCAATCTGATCTTCACGAATATGACGCAAAGGATTAGTACGAACGCCTATCAGGACAAGCAAACGCAAAGCCAGTTATGTTATGTTTTACAGAGTAACTGATAAAAGGCAGTGACTTCTTTCCAATCCATGGCTAGTCTATTAATAGTTTTATGACGTTGCTTACCTTAAGAGCGCGCGTGCTTTTATCGTTGCTTGTAAATCAACATCCACACCCAATGCAACCGCATGTTTGAGACAAAAATTAAGACGCTTCAGTGCTTTATCTGCTGTTGCAGCTTTTGTATGCCAAATAGAGGCAAGGGTATTGCGTATCTCTGTTTGCGTAATCTCTGAAACAGGCAGACAGCCTAATTTGGGGAAAATATAAAGGTGTAAGGGTGAAAACCAATCACAAGCCTCACCATCATTTTTTAATTCAGCTTTACGGCTTTCAAAAGCATCCAACACGATATCTTTTAAATAATGGAGATTGCGCATTGCCTCACGCTTTTGTTTCTCACGTTCTTTAATGGGATCACGCCCCTCACGTAAAACAGCCCACCATCCAGTTGCCAATTCACGGGCTTGTTTTAAAAAAACATCTCGCAAGGCACCCAAGCCCATTTCACGGCGCCGACCATGAATGGTATAACGATAAAGCCATTGAGCACCACCATCTTTACGTTTATGAAGAAGCAAGCCGGCACCATCATTATATTTGCTAGCCCCCAATGTTGCGACAACCCTTGGCTCTTAAGACTCTTCATAAGAACCATTTTTAGTTCTTTCTTATACAAATTTTATCCACACACTCATCCCACTTGTGACGTGCAAACGAGTGGTTTTGATTGATTCTAGATAGAGAGATTTGAAATGAGTGAATCTTACGTTATTTGGGGTTCTAATTCAATATGAAAAACAATGAATTATATATATAAATCAATATGTTGTCTAGTGATGAACAGATAACAAAAAAATCATAAACTTAGGTAAGCAACACCATAAAATCATTCATAAACCAGCTATGAACTGGAGAGTCGTACCGGCTTTGATAAAATACTTTGCTCACCCCCACACATAACATATTTGGTTTTAAGTTTACTTATTTTTACAAGCTGTTCGCAACAAATCCCTTATATTCACAAAAATAAGAAAAATATATAGACAATTCTTAGTTCAAAAACATGAAAATACAGCGTGATATTCATAGAAAAGTCTCATGTACCTTTATCATAAAAAGCACTAAAGGTTATTGAATGTGTACACCTTCTGTCTTGTAACGGTTTTCTCTTTTCTGCTCATAAGAAAGCACGCTGGCATCAGCATACACTTAACCCCAATGTTACAACAATTCTTACATTTGAAAATATTCATTATAAACATTTTTCCTTTTTTATAGAGTTTTCACCCACATGCCAGCCCCACTTGTGACCGAAAAGCAAGTGATTGTCATTGATTCAACATGGGGGAAAATTTGAAATGAGAAAATCCTACGATAGACCTTCCATTCAAGGCGCAAAACAACAAATGATCTTTATAAATCAATGTGATGTCGATCTCTATTTTTTTAAGGAGAATCACATGTCACAATATAAGCCTATAGACAAACCATTGCCTTAAATATTCTCATAAAAAACACCGGTATGCTTAAAGCCTTACATGGATCAACCGCCTTAAACGACGATATTTTACGGTCTAATAGGATTCTCTCTACAGTCAATAAAGATTAAGTGCGATACAAAATGATTTTATTACTGAGCTAACTTATATCAATACCCAAGCTCTTAACGAAGTCATCATAAAAGACACTGATACAAGCAATCCCTTATAGCCTCTCAAGAAAACAAGAAAATCATCTCCCACAATAGAATCATTTCTCTACAGCAAAACTTTATCCCACACATGTTCTCAAGAAAAAGTGAAAAACGCATCTTACCCAATGCATTCACTAATGAAATAAAAGAAGTTCACCACTGGAAAAGAAAGAAAACGCTAAAGTTTTAACTACTAAAACGGAACATCCACGATACATTCCCTGTTCCACATCGATAGAAGACGATGCAAGGGAACCTCAACATTCATCTTAAAGCGAAAATGCACGCCCCAAGCGTGCATTGATCGATGAAATAAAAGAAGTTGACCTCTGGAAAAGAAAGAAAACGCTAAAGTCTTAACCACTAAAACGGAACGCCCACGATACATTCGCTGTTCCACATCGATAGAAGACGATGCAAGGGAACCTCAACATTCATCTTAAAGCGAAAATGCACGCCCCAAGCGTGCATTGATCGATGAAATAAAAGAAGTTGACCTCTGGAAAAGAAAGAAAACGCTCAGTCTTTAACCACTAAAACGGAACGCCCACGATACATTCCCGTTTTCAAATCAATGTGATGAGGACGACGTAATTCACCAGAATTTTTATCTTCGATATAAGTCGGCGCCTTCAGAGCATCAGCCGAACGGCGCATGCCCCTCTTCGCTGGAGAGGTTTTTCGTTTAGGTACAGCCATAAAAAGACACTCCAAATCCATTAAAACAGAAAAAGCAATGTCAAAAATGACAATGCTTCATTTAAAACACCATAAAATTTGAGGATATTATACACTGATAAAAAAGAAGAGGCAATGTCAAAATGATCCCCCTCTTACCAAAAATGACCTTCCTGTTATCAAAAATGGTGTCACAATAATCAAATGAATATCAAAAACACTGCAAAATTTAAGAATTTTATACACCAATGAAAGCTTTTTTATAAGCCCTTCATTCAATTTTTATTTGGTTTAAAAAGGGATTTGCGCATACAGTAGGGATACAGATAAAAAGAGAAGTTGTTTTTTAATAAAAAACGACGCCAATTTATGAAAACAAGAAAAAGCGACAACCTTTCTCTTTAAACTTCATAATTTCATTTTTGTAAAAACAAAGGAAGCAAGAATGCACGAATTTACCACCCTTCTTGCAAAACATGGACATACCGTTGAAAAGCGGCTTGATACCCTGTTAAGTGATCAAATCCAAAATGGTGAAATTTCACGCCCTAAAAATTTAATCAAAGCCATGCGCTATGGTGTGCTGAACGGTGGAAAACGCTTGCGTCCTTTTCTTGTAATTCAAAGTGCTGCACTTTTTGATGTCCCTGTAGAACATTCTCTTGATGTTGCGTGTGCCTTAGAATGTATCCATTGTTATTCGCTCATTCATGATGATCTTCCCGCTATGGATAACGATATACTCCGGCGTGGAAAACCCACCGTCCATATAGCATTTGATGAAGCAACAGCAATTCTAGCAGGCAATGCCCTCTTAACATTTGCCTTTGAAATCATTGCCCATAAAGCTAGTAATCTATCTACAGATATTAGAATCAAGCTGATCACGTCTCTTGCACAATCGGCAGGACTTGGCGGTATGTTAGGTGGACAAATGCTGGACCTTGAAGCTGAAAAAAGACCGCAAGAAAGTACTGACATCATCACTCTACAACACATGAAAACAGCAGCCCTGATAAGCTTTGCTTGCCAAGCAGGTGCCATCATTGGCAATGCATCTAAAGAATTAACTGAAAAACTTACTGATTTTGGGACCTATCTTGGTTTAGCCTTTCAATTAACCGATGACCTTCTTGATGTCACTGCCAACACGCAAACCCTAGGAAAAACGGCTGGGAAAGATGAAACGGCACAAAAAGCCACTTTTGTTCATCTTTACGGCATTAAAGAAACCCAAAAAAAGCGAGATACACTCATCAGTAAAGCAGAAGCATTCTTACATCCTTTTGGCGCTAAAGCACTCCCCCTCCAACAAGCAGCACACTTTAGTGCAATACGCCAAAATTAAACTTCATCCACCTATTGTACATAGTGTACACCGTCATATTTATTGAATGCATAATAGACTTTTCCAAGAAACATTACCATTAATCTCCATTATAGTCCTTATCATGAAATGGGTGCGACAAATCTTAAGAGGAATTTCATTAAAACAAGCCGCGTAAATTTATAACACAAATGCATTCTAGGTATCCTATTTTGCATGAAAAATGCCTTTCATTAAAGACTAAAAGAAACAAAATGTAAAACAATGCGTAATCACCATGTTTTAAAAGATATTACAGTGGGTAGTGGGTGCTTTAAAGCCGAATAAAAAACAACCGGAAAGAGAAAAACTCGTTTTCTCCTTTATGTCTTTAATCTTCTAACGATAAGGCAAAAAATAAACAGAATAAGTAATAAAACAAGGCATTTTATAAACCCGCAAAAAACAATAAAAATGCCGATTGGCTTTGTAGCCTTATCAAAGTCATCTGTTGTTTATTGCCAACCCTAGGAGTACACTGCCCTCAGTAAAGAGTCGTAATTTTTATGCCTTTCCACGCTATCTTGTTGTAAAAGATCAAATATGGTCACATTCTGTAAATTCACTCGTGTATTACTTGCTCTCTAAAAACACTTTTACAAAAGTGCTCGTTGTTTAGTTTAGGCATCATTTTTTTGAAGCTCGTATTTAAAATATCAGAAAAAAATGAATATAATGGCTATTTTGATTTTTATGCCACCCTCAAAGAACAAAGTCTTTTAATCCAATCTGCTCTGTAAACAGTCTAGTGTCCTACCGAGTAGGTTTCTCTCGTTTTCCACGCATGCGATTCACTTAAACTAAAGACGCAATAAACAAGACTTAAGAATATTCACCATACACTTCTTAAAATACTTAATGTATCAAACAAGATACCTTCACCACCCCTCAAATGACAGTATGTTACGGCATAACAGGATAAATAAAGCCATTAATTTCAATAGAACGAAAGACCAAAAAAATATTATTACCGATCTCTCTTTTCTTAGCAAGAAATATATAATACATTGATTTATAATGATAATTTGCGGTTTTTAACTTGAATAAGAACCCTGAATACCGTAAGATTCTCTCATTTCAAATCTGTGTATGTTAAATCAATCAAAATCACTTTCTTGCACGTCACAAGCGGGAAAAGCCGTGTGGGGCAAAACATCAAAGAAAAGACTAAAAACTGCCTCTTATGAACGTCTTAAAAGCCAAGGGCTGTCCGCAACATTAGGGGCTAGCAAAGTGAATAATTGTGTCGGCATGCTCCTTCAAAAGAAGAAACATTTTTATTTACAAAAGTGTGTAATAACTTCAATTGAATAATAATCATGATCACTGTACAACTTTAATTCATCACGCTCTTTATCTCGTTTATTCAATTCATCACATAAAAAGAGAATTGATAAGATAAACAGAGAATGATCATTGCAACAGAAAGATAAAAAAGTCCTTATTATTATATATAATAGCGCAATCTAATTTGTGATAAGTAGTTTTTTCAATCCAAGTGCAAATTTCCTCCTTTAAGTGCAATTTTCTTATTAAGATGAAAAGCATCATTGTAAGTGAACCTATGCCTGTTGTAAAAGCTGGAAAATATGTCCACCTTTTGAAGCCATAATAAAAAAACATGCAACATGGCCAAGAAAATGCCGCAATTATCAAGAGTATTATAGCCATTGAATATCCTTCGAGAGAATTTTTCTCATTATCCATTCAATGTCATTTGTAAATTCTTCTTGGTTTCATCATGTCATATATCGTGTTTAGCTCTATGCAAAAACGCGCTATTTGTTTAACATTTTCATCATCACCGGTCCTCATACTCGACACGAGATCAATCATTTGTGTTTTGAAACTCATGCCATTTTCACTTGAAGAATTAAGAAACTTTTTCGCGTAATCAATCATGGGGTCGGTAGAATTCATAGACATATTATAAGCCCAGATAAAATCGCTTTCTCTCCAATTATAGTCATAACGCAAACTGCTTATGACATTGAGTAACATATCTGCTGATATCCATTCATTATAATCACCACGCAATAAATTAACAAAACGTCCACATAAAACAATCAGTATGTGACGATGCCGTATAATGTCAAACTTTGGTACGATATTCTGATAGCCACGGCTATAGACGAAATTTCTTGCTTGTTCTTGCTTTTGAAAATGTTCAAAAGCCTCGTATTTTTCACTTATATATTCTTCGTAAAGTTTATTATACTACTCTAGACTATCTACGCGCGTACATCCCAACAACACAGATACAAAAAAAGAGTTATAAATGTTACAACACGCGTTATGGATAACGATTTCATCGCTTTACCTTTTAATGACCATAATTTGTACGGCTTAACAGATTCCTATCAAATATATCAATATATGCTGTTTTCTTGTGGCTTATTTATAGCAAATTGTACTCAACAATATTTCTGTACTTGGTTTTATTCCCTCTCAACGAGGGGAGATATCATTCAAAGTTTCCATAGATAAGTTTATTATCTGGATAAGAGTATTTTCTAACATCAGAAAATACAGAGCTAACGCCACAATCAAAGAGAAAATACTCAAAAATGAGAATGTACAACGTAAAAAAATTATCTCAACAAGATGATTGATATTTTAAAGGAGGCAATGGTAAAATCCGCTAAATATACCAACAATAAAATAGATCATCAAAATATCAAAATCGATCATACGGGAATTCTTATGAGGACAGGCTATAAATTGTCCGACTGCTTAAATTAGCTCTAATGAGATAAAGGGTTACCAGCAAGGAACCAATGAAAATGGGAAAACTGCTCTATCACCATTCCTTAATAAGCATATAATCTGGCACAATCATTTTCTTTATCAGCGTCCACTCTTGTCAGCAACTCTTTGTGCAATATTCATGAGCAGCATTTTCATTTCTTTTGTAATGATTGTTATGCCACGCCCACTTATAACGTACAAGCAGGTGACTTTGATTGCTTCAACATACATAGATTTTAAATAAGAATAACTGAGACTATTCAGCTTTCTCATTCAACATGCAAAAACAACGATGCGCCTTAATAAATAAAAGCCTTGCCCCACTATGAAACCCTATAAAATACGTATCGTAATAAGTTAATATTTTCACTGAACTTTTTTGAGAGTTCCTTCTAAAAAAAATACCGCCAACAAGTAAATCAATAAATAAATAGCAAAAATATAAACGAGTGAGAAAAAGCCAAATATATTGACCATATACGCACTCATGTAAAAAAATACCAATAAGCTAAATCTCCCAACGGTTGACAAGAAAGATTCATATGTAGCCCTGAAATGATCACTAATACTATCGTGCAAGATAACTTCTACACGAAGATATGTATACTTAATGAGATAAAAAATCATACAGACTAAAATGACAGCCATTTCTTTTCTTGGTTCAAAGAAAGCGACTGTAGAAATCAGTAAAGCCGAAAGAAACAACAGTAAAATAAAATTCACTCTTTCACTTAGTTTTGTAAAGAGAAAACTAGCCAAGAGCTGAGAGAGCAATATCAATGAAAATGTCACACCAAGATCAAAATAAGTGACATTAATATTATGATCTTTAAATATCCACTGCCAATACTGCGAGAATATATTGAAAAAAATCAATGAAAAATAAAAGCATAAAGAGATATAAGGAACTTTAATAAAAATAGATAACATCTCCTTAGCTTCACAAATGAGAGAATTCGCTTTATTTGGTTTTTTCTCCCCCTTCAAGTCATCAAGAAAAAACAAACCAAATAGTGTTGTCATCAACATTAAAAACGCCGCGATATACCATATATATTGGCTCGAATAATCAGCAAAATATGCCCCGATTAAACTGAATATAAACATGCCGATGTAATTATATTGAGAGCTGGAACCAAGCACTTTTTTAGTGGATGTCAATTTTTCTTTTGCATATTGAACAAGTAAAGCATTATAGGCTCCAGCAATTAATGTCAGCGATAAGGCATTAAAAGTTTCTGCCAAAAGAAAACCATAAAAGCTTGTAGAAAATCCCATGAGAAAGAGCCATGTGGCAGCAAAAGCCGCTGCCAAAACGATCGATATTTTATAACTTTTTCGATCAGCAAAATATCCCAGAGGAATATCGGTAACCATCATAATAAAAGCCTGAAACGACTTAATGACACCTATATCAATAAGCGTTAAGCCTTTTTCAAGCATATAAAAGACAATAAAGGCGCCAGTTAAAATCCTTATACCGTTAAATAAAAAGCCAAACGCTAATATACTTGTCATGCACTCCCCCAATAACGCCAAAAAAGGCACCCGTATACATCATTTTATATCAATATAAAAGCTTACATTTTACGACAAATAGGACTATAATCGCTATAAGGATTTCCAATCCTATCAATTTGATACCCCAAAAAATGCTGGGAAAATGCCTGAAAAATCAATAAACAATGTTCTTTCTATAATTTGATATTTGAAGAATCCGTTAAATATTTTACTGTCTCAAGAGCAGCCAAAAAACCAGCAACAACATTTACGGATCTATTTAAAGTATTCATATCGTTTTGCTTAATAGTCTTAACACACTCAAACTCATTAATATCCTTCATAAGCTTCTGATTCTAAAACAGGCATATCATCTGGTTTTACCTAAAATAATAAGCAACCAACAACAGTATTGACCATAGCTAAAGCAGCATACAACAGCACCATCTTCACATTGAAGACAGCTTGTTTAAAAAAAAACGACACACCCTTTTTACTTCAACCTTATGCGATTTTTACCTCAACCTTGCCCAAAGCGTGTATGAATATAATCACTCAAAAGCGCTTCAAATTCTTCAGCAATGTGATCACCCCGTAAAATTTTTACCTTTTGTCCCTCAATAAAAACAGGTGCCGCAGGACTTTCCCCCACTCCAGGCAAAGAGATTCCAATATCCGCATGCTTTGACTCCCCCGGTCCATTGACGATACATCCCATCACAGCAACCTTCAAGCTTTCAACGCCAGGGTATTTTTCACGCCAAACAGGCATATTTTTGTATAAATCTGCTTCAATTTTTTGTGCCAATTGTTGAAAGACCGTTGAGGTTGTGCGCCCACAACCAGGACAAGCCGCAACAACAGGCAAAAATTGCCGAAACCCCATCACTTGCAAAAGTTCTTGCCCCACCTTTACTTCTCGTGTCCGATCACCACCAGGTTTTGGTGTTAAGGAAATTCGTATCGTATCACCAATCCCTTGCTGTAATAAAATACCCAAAGCCACCGAAGAAGCAACAATGCCCTTTGTTCCCATCCCAGCTTCCGTTAATCCCAAATGAAGAGCATAATCACAACGCGCCGCCAAGGTGGTATAAACAGCAATAAGATCTTGGACATCACTCACTTTAGCAGAAAGAATAATTTTATCACGCCCCAATCCTAACTCTTCTGCTAAAGCAGCCGAAAGCAAAGCCGACTGAACAACAGTTTCCCGCATCACTTCAGCAACCGATAAAGGATTTTCTTGCTGTGCATTTTCATTCATAAGCCGTGTTAACAACGCATTATCAAGAGAGCCCCAATTCACGCCAATGCGAATAGGTTTATGATACCGACAAGCAATCTCTATAATTTCTGCAAATTGACGATCTTTTTTTGCGCCAAAACCAACATTTCCAGGATTGATGCGATATTTTGCAAGCGCCTCAGCACACGCAGGATGCTCAGATAAAAGCTTATGACCAATATAATGAAAATCCCCAACCAATGGTACAAAAAATCCTAATCTCTCCAATCGCTCCCGTATTTTTGGTACAGCCGCCGCCGCTTCATCGCGATCAACAGTAATTCGAACCAATTGTGAACCAGCTTGCCAAAGAGCAGCTACTTGAGAAACAGTTGCATCAACATCAGCGGTATCTGTATTAGTCATTGACTGTACAACTATCGGGCTCTGCCCCCCAATAATCACATCACCAACAACAACACCAACAGATCGACGACGCTCAAGTGGTTTAGATAAAAAATAGGTCGTACTCATCAAGTCCTCAAATTTTTAAAACCTGCGCTATCAATCATTATTTACATTGACTTCCTCCGCGCTTCAAAGGACGAAAATTACACCGCCCACCAATCTTAACAGATTGCTCTCAAAAGGTTCTACCTACTAACACTGATGCAATACAATTCATAGGTAGATTCATTCTATAGACGCACCGGATAAGTTCTACTACTTCTGTTCAAGTTTATACTTCTACACTTGGTTGCTTCAAAAAGAAACTGAAACAAAACAGAGACAATACTGTATTTTTAAGTTGCATGCCGATACCTTAATCAACGTCACCACAAAACAATGTTTTACAACACAACAGATAACGCCTATCAAAGCGCAATTTTTAAAAATGCATGAAAGACATCGCCAAATTAATCCAACATATTGATTTATAATAATCTATTTTTTACAAATTTGAATAGCAACCCCAAATATCGTAAGATTTCCTCATTTTAAATCTTCTTAATTGAATCAATCAATACCACTCCCTACAGCCACAAGAGAATAGATAGATAAAAACTCCTTATAAACTATTTCAAGTGCCAAAAGCTATCCCAACACTTTAAACAAACAAAAAAATGAAGACATCGCCCACCATCTTTATGAATGAATCTTACACCATTTTGTAAAAATTTTTACCTTACATCCTTAACAAACACCATCACGAAATGAACTCAAGTACATTAAGAAATGCCTCATTAAACCCAAACTTTTAATTCTCATCTCACCCACGCGCGGCATTATCAATGCAACCTTTCAATGTTCAAGCCGTTATAGCAAAACCCCAAACACCATCCCAACTGTCACACAACAATTTAACACATGAAGGAGTCAATAAATGTGTCTATTTTCACCCCATAGAAAAAATGCTAAAATTAAAAAACGTATAGCACAATTAAAAAGAGAGCTGGTCCCCGTAAATCATTGGAGTTTTCAAAATGATAGCTTTGAAAATATTTCTGAGCTGTTTAACACATGGAAACAAAAAGGCCGTCACGCACTTTATCACCTCAACGAACATGCTACAGAATTAAAGAAAAAAGCGAAAGAAAATCCTAAAAAAACCCTCGCATTAGCAGCAGGAGTCGTTTTAGTAAGCTTCTTACTGATCCGTAAAAATTAATAACACAACCAATAACCTTCCCTTTTAATGCCCGCCTTAAAACGGGCATTTTTATGGTTTACAAAATATAAACTTTACGTCTTCCTCCTAACTTTACGCCCTCACCCAAAAGGATAAGTTTCCCATCCGACCCAGTCTATAATCCAGTTTTTTATCTGGCATCCCCCCTACCCCCATCTTCCAAACATGCGGTGACACCACACCTCAAAGGACAGTGTTGTGCAAAACCACAGGCAAAGCTTCCAATACTCCCCCCCCCTACTAAGTTAGTTCAAAAGAAATGGAAGTGAGTAAAGATGCATGCGCTTTAATATTCTAAGGAACATTATTTTACATCATGACATAAAAGTATAAGAAGCCTAAGAGCTTTAAAACATTTAGTATAGCAAACCAAACGAAATCTTCCAATGTAAACAACCACTTGCTATAAGTAAATGACGCAAAAATTAAACTGAAAAAACCCAAAATTTCATCCTCCAGAATCGACTCGCTGCGAAGTATCTACATAGGTAACCACGGACATGCCAGGAATGAGTTTTTCAATTCCTTCCTGCCCAGGATCTAAAGCAATCCGTACTGAAATACGTTGCGCAATTTTGATAAAATTACCAATTGTCGTATCCGTTTTTAACAATGAAAACTCTGAGCCTGTAGCAGGTGCAAAACGAACCACACGCCCTGTTAACTTTTTGTTGTTCAATGCATCAACAGAAAAAACAACCGGTTGTCCCACACGCATCTGAGAAAGTTGCGTTTCCTTATAATTAGCAATAATCCAAATATCATCAGAAATAACAGAGACCAATTGTGTCCCTGGCATAACATATTGCCCTACCCGCGCTCCAACTAATCCAATATAGCCTGTTCGAGGAGATAAAATCTTTGTGTGATCGAGATTAAGTTTTGCCAACTCAACACTCACCTTCGCTCCCGCAATTTCTGACTGTAAACTTTGCCGTTCAAGATCCAATTGTTTTTGCAATTGGCGTTTTGTTTCGAGAGCTGTCAAGAGTTGTGAAAGAGGACGAGAAACAGAACTTGCCGCATCACCAAAACCTAACTTTTTACTATCTGGAACAACATTGGAAAATGCTCGTGAACGCGCCAATTCCACCTCTGCTGTATTAATTTCGCCCTGCAAAAGCTGTGCTTGTAATTCAATACTTGCCAGTTTTGCATTTTTTGAATCGAGAACAGCCTGTGCCCGTGCAAGCTGCTGCCGAAAAAGAGAATCATCGAGCTCAAAAAGCAGCATTCCCTTTTCAACACGTTGATAATCTTGCACATAAATCCGTGCAATCACCCCAGAGATCTGTGAACTAACCAGAGTAACATTGCCCTTAATAGAAGCATTATCCGTTATTTGAATGTTACTCACAAAAGGAGGAAGCCTCCAAGCCCACAAAATCAGCAAAACACCCGTAATGCCCGATAGGAATGCAACAATCGTAGCTTTTGACCGTAATTTTTTTATCATTTTTTGCACCCCTCTTTCTATGACATTACTCTACTTTTCTAATGCACGCAAAGAGCATGACTTAACAATCATTGTGACAAGAAAAATAACGAATACAACCATTGAAATATAAAAATAAAGCCGAAAAACGTCATCATAAGCAAAAATATTTGCTGTTAACTTAAATTTCTCTATCAACATAGAAGTACCCTGCTCACTTCTCAAGCCATTGGGAACAGAAACACCATAAGAAGGCGAAAATAAAGTATTCATCTCACCAGAAATAAGCGGATCAGTAATAATAATATTTTGTGTTAAGGACTCAAAGTTCTTATGGGCAAAATAAAACTGAAGGCTGCCAAAAAAAGCCGACCCCATCAATCCCCCTGTCACTTGCGTTAGCAAAAAAACAGCAATAAAACTTAAAACGTAACGCGGTCCTCGCTCACCAGCGATCACAAACCCTTTGAAAAGAGCAGGAGGCAAAAAAAGTGCATAACTAAAACTCACCAACCCTTGGCTCAACATCATATCTTGTGGGCGCGTTAAATGGTTTACATGACTATCTAAATAAGCTCCTAACGCCAAACAACCCAAAGACAACAAATAAAAATAATCCTCACGCCCCGCCCGTAAAAAAAAGACACAAACAGCCCCCCCTAACAGAATCCCTAATGTCACCGCAAGATACATGGGCGCCATCTCACGATTGAGCAAACCAAAAAGATTAAAAAACCCTACGGGCAAATTTGACCGCTCCAATAAAAAAACATGAAAAATAAATAAAATAAAAACAGATTGGACCATTTCTTTACTGAAAATCCAACGGAGATCAATCAACGGTTTTTCTCTATTAAGCTCAATAATAATAGCAATAGCCAACGAGAAAATAGCAAGTGCGAGCCCCCAACCAATCCATGGTGCTTCATACCACCAATACAATATGCCAACAGACATGATCACAGCATTTAATCCAAGACCAAGAGCAATCAAACCATAGCTTATCCAATCTAATTTTTGAATAACCTTACTACGCACAACAGGAGTAAGAGGCAAAGTATAGATACAGACCAAGCTGATAAGAACCAACCCCATTTCCAGAGCGGAAAGACTGGAAAAACCACCATTTTCCAGCAAATCAGGAGAAATCAAACGTGATAAAGGTGCCGCTAAAGCCGCATTCATATAATTCAAACTAAGACCAACAGTAAACTTCTTTGCTGGAGCAAAAGCCTCCATCATATAAAGCAGCGCAAGCGAAGCCAAAGGAGCAGCAGCAATCCCAGCAAAAAAGCGAATAATCAATGCAGAACGCAAATCCGTAACAAAGAGCTGCAACACGCAAACCAAAACAAAGCCAAGAATTGATAATTCAGCAAAAGCGCGCAGCCCAAATTGATAGCGGATTTTGATCAACATAATCGCTACACTCACATTTGGCGCCATATAAGCCGCTACCAGCCATGTCGTCTCGGCCAAAGTTGCATGAAAATCACCCGTAAGATGGACAATGTTAGACTGAACAATATTAGCCCCTAAACCATAAGCCCATTGCAAAATAAGAGAAGCAAAAATATAAACAAAGCACTTTGGCAAAGGTCCCGCAAAGACACGACCAGGATGAGGAAAAGGTTTTGCACTCCTTTTAGCAGACACAACCGTACTCTTTTTTCCGCTCATGTCATCTTTTCCTGTATACTCTGCTACGCTTCTATCAACACAGCACCATCAGCTGACAACTGCTGGAAAAAAGCCTCTATTTTATGATTGTCCTCATCACTTGTCCCTCCTTCTAACGTCGCTTGAATCTGCAAAATCTGCTGTTCTAATACATCAAAAGAAAGATTCTCTACAGCCACAACGTGCTCTACCAATAAAGAGCAGCCTGAAAAGGTAATATTTGCAACGCCCCCGCATACAACAAATAATTTTTCACCCACAGAGGTGCGAACACGAACACTGCCCAACACAATACTTGCCACCAATGGCGCATGATGCGCCATAACTGTCAAATAACCTGAGGCTGAAGGAAGAACAACAGACACGACCTGCTCTGAAAACACAATTTTTTCAGGCGATACAAGCTCAAATAAAAAATGCTCTTCTCTATTGTTTTCCACAAAAGTCTCCACAATACCCGATATAAGGACTCTCCGTTTTCTCCAACGACTCGTCCTTTTTAACGAAAAATACCCATGACAGTTTTCTCTTGAATAAGAAGCTTCTTACTAAGAAGCCTCTGCCATGAGACGCTTTCCTTTTTCAAGTGCTTCATCAATCGAACCAACCATATAAAAAGCAGCTTCTGGCAAATCATCATAATCGCCAGCACAAAGCCCCTTAAAGCCTTTGATTGTCTCTTCCAAAGGAACGAGTTTCCCCGGTGAACCAGTAAAGGCTTCCGCAACATGGAAAGGTTGCGAAAGGAAACGTTCAATTTTACGCGCCCGCCCCACCAGCAATTTGTCATCTTCAGAAAGTTCATCCATTCCAAGAATAGCAATAATATCCTGAAGCGCTCTATAACGTTGTAAAATGGTTTGCACTTGACAAGCAACAGTGTAATGCTCTTCCCCCACAATCAATGGATCCAACATACGCGAGAAAGAGTCAAGCGGATCAACCGCTGGATAAATCCCCTTTTCCGCAATAGAGCGCGAAAGAACAGTTGTTGCATCCAAATGAGCAAAAGACGCTGCCGGCGCCGGATCCGTCAAGTCATCTGCCGGAACATAAATTGCCTGAACGGAAGTAATAGAGCCTGTTTTTGTACTAGTAATACGTTCTTGCAACGCCCCCATATCTGTTGCCAAAGTTGGCTGATACCCCACAGCAGAAGGAATACGCCCTAAAAGAGCAGACACCTCAGCTCCTGCTTGCGTGAAACGGAAAATATTATCCACAAAGAAGAGAACATCTTGTCCTTCATCACGGAAACTTTCTGCAATTGTCAATCCTGAAAGAGCCACACGCGCACGCGCTCCTGGTGGTTCATTCATTTGCCCGTAAACAAGGGCACACTTTGACCCTTCCGTTGAACCATTATTCTCTTTTGGATTCACATTCACGCGGCTTTCGATCATTTCATAATAAAGATCATTTCCTTCACGTGTACGTTCTCCCACACCAGCAAATACAGAATAGCCACCATGTGCCTTTGCAATATTGTTTATAAGCTCCATAATGAGAACGGTTTTTCCAACACCAGCACCACCAAACAAGCCAATTTTACCTCCTTTAGAATAAGGGGCTAACAAATCCACGACTTTAATACCGGTGACAAGAATTTCCGAAACAGTCGATTGTTCAACATATTCAGGTGCCTCTTGGTGAATAGAACGTGTTTTGGTTGAAGCGATTGGTCCCACATTATCCACCGGTTCCCCAATCACATTCATAATACGTCCCAACGTTGCTTCTCCTACAGGAACGCTAATTTGTGTGCCTGTATCCACAACCTTTTGGCCCCGCATCAAACCATCAGTCGTATCCATAGCAATCGTACGCACAGTATTTTCACCCAAATGCTGCGCAACTTCTAATACTAAGCGATTACCTAAATTCTCTGTTTCCAAAGCGTTGAGAATATTTGGCAATTCACCTTCAAATTGCACATCAACGACAGCACCAATAATCTGCTTGATTTCACCAACAGCGCCTTTTGCACGCTCTTCTTTTTTTGCGGATGTATCTTTTTTTACAGGTGTATCTTTAGCTGCATCACGCGCAGGTACAGAGGAAGCCTTTACATCCACTTGAGATTTCGAAGCGGCTTTTTTCACGCTGGAACGAGCAGCTGGTTTCTTTTTTTCACCTTTTTCTGTTCCTTTGCTTGAGGTTACTGCTTTTACCATCAATCCTTACCTTCTCCATTTAAAGCGCTTCAGCGCCCGCAATAATTTCGATCAATTCTGTCGTAATCTGTGCTTGACGTTGACGATTATAAGCCACCGTCAATTTACTAATCATTTCACCCGCATTGCGCGATGCATTATCCATAGCTGTCATCTTGGCGCCCATTTCACCAGCAACATTTTCTAGCAAAGCCCGAAAGATTTGCACCGAAAGATTACGTGGTACAAGGGCCTCTAAAAGAGACGCAGCATCAGGTTCATATTCATAAACAATCGATTGTGAACCTTTGTTATGATCGGTTTGCTCCACAATATCTATTGCCCTAACAGTTGCTTTTGGAGCAACCATTGGAATCAAATCCAAAGCTGTTGGACGCTGATTAATTACGGAAACAAATTCAGAATAAAACAGCGTACAAACATCGAAAGCGCCTTCATTGAATAAATCAACAATCCGTTGACTAATCATCACTGCCTCTGCAAAACCAATTCGCTTTACAGCATGCAAATCGATATGGTCAATTATCAAACCTTTGTAATCACGCGATAAAATATCCGCGCCCTTTTTACCCACAGTGATAATTTTTACTATTTTATCAGCCGCCAACAATGCCTTAATCTGTTCACGTGCACGACGAGCAATTTGCACATTAAAAGCACCACACAAACCGCGCTCAGCAGTACACACCACCAAAAGATGCACATCATCGCGCCCCGTACCACGCATAAGAGTAGGCGCATCAACACCATCTACATCAGCAGCAACACTGGTCAAAATATCAGCCATTCTCTTCGCATAAGGGCGTGCAGACTGCGCTGCCTCTTGAGCACGATGCAACCTTGCCGCTGCAACCATTTGCATAGCTTTGGTAATCTTTTGTGTTGCTTTAACCGAAGCGATACGGTCTCTAAGATCTTTTAGTGAAGCCATTCAAGCATTCCATCAATTCATCACGAGAAATTTTTCGCATAAGTATCAAGAACAGTTATCAACTTATCTTTCAGCTCATCTGTTATTTGCTTTTGCTCAGCAATTGCCTTTAAGAGATCTTGATAATCACTACGCAACAGCACTAAAAGTCCCTGCTCAAACCGCGCAACATCAGAAACCGCCAAAGCATCAAGATAGCCATTCACACCCGCAAAAATAACCACCACCTGTTCTTCTGTTTTGAGTGGAGAAAATTGCGGCTGCTTCAACAGCTCTGTCAAACGCGCACCCCGATTTAACAGACGCTGGGTTGACGCATCCAAATCAGAGCCAAACTGCGCAAAAGCTGCCATTTCACGATATTGCGCCAATTCACCTTTAATCGAGCCAGCAACTTGCTTCATTGCCTTAATTTGTGCAGCAGAACCAACACGTGATACAGAAAGACCAACATTTACAGCAGGACGAATTCCTTGATAAAACAAATTAGTCTCTAGAAAAATTTGCCCATCAGTAATCGAAATCACATTTGTAGGAATATAGGCAGAAACATCATTTGCTTGCGTTTCAATAACTGGCAAAGCTGTCAACGACCCAGATCCATTTTCCGCATTCAACTTCGCAGCCCGCTCTAAAAGACGCGAATGCAGATAGAAAACATCTCCCGGATAAGCTTCACGACCTGGAGGACGACGCAATAAAAGAGACATTTGACGATACGCCACCGCCTGTTTTGATAAGTCATCATAACCAATCAAAGCATGTTGCCCATTATCACGGAAATACTCACCCATAGCACACCCAGCAAGAGGTGCAATAAATTGCAGTGGTGCTGGATCAGAAGCGGTCGCTGCAACAATAATAGAATATTCCAGCGCTCCACGTTCTTCTAAAACTTTAACGAATTGTGCCACCGTCGAACGTTTTTGACCGATAGCCACATAAATACAATAAACTTTGTCTTGCTCTCGTCCAGCCCCTGTCTCATGAAAAGGTTTTTGGTTTAAAAATGTATCGAGCAAAATTGCTGTTTTTCCTGTTTGGCGATCACCAATCACCAATTCACGCTGCCCCCGTCCAATAGGGATGAGTGCGTCAATCGCTTTCAATCCGGTCGACATCGGTTCATGGACAGACTGACGCGGAATAATTCCAGGAGCCTTAACATCGACACGACGACGCTCTGTTGCTTTAATGGGCCCCTTCCCATCGATAGGGTTTCCCAACGCATCAACCACACGCCCAAGCAAAGCGGGACCCACAGGAACATCGACGATAGCGCCTAGCCGCTTTACACAATCACCTTCACGAATATCACGATCTGAGCCAAAAATGACCACACCAACATTATCAACTTCCAAATTGAGTGCCATACCACGCACACCGTTTGGAAAGGCGACCATTTCCCCTGCTTGGACATTATCCAAACCATAAACGCGAGCAATACCATCCCCTACAGAGAGAACCCAACCAATTTCTGAAACCTCAGCCTTTTGGTCAAAGTTTTTGATTTGCTCTTTTAGAATTTTTGAAATTTCAGATGGTCTAATATCCATCAGCTGACCTCTTTTTTCAATGCAAGCTTAAGTGAAGACAATTTTGTGAGAAGAGACGTATCAATTTGAGACGATCCCACACGAACGATTAATCCACCAAGAATTGTTGGATCCACAATGATGTGCAGCAAGACTTTTCCTCCAACAACACCTTGCAAAGCCTCACACAACTCTTGTCTTTGTTGAGAACTTAAAGGGCATGCAGAAACAATTTGCGCAGTAACCTGCCTACGAGCGCGTGCAACACAATGCTGGAAAGCACGTAAAATACCAAATACGGCACTAAGCCTACGGTTTGTTGCAATAACGCGTAAAAAATTACCAATGACCTGCCCTGCGTTTTTATCAGCAAATTTGATGTTTGCACAAACAGATTGCATCACCTTAATTTGCTCTTTAACTGAAAAGAATGGACTAAGCACAAAGCGTTTTAAATCCTTATGCTCCAAAACAAGTAAAAGATCCTCTACTGCCTTTTCAACCTTTTCAACGTTTCCGGCTTCTTGAACGCAATCAAAAAGCGCTTGCGCATAGCGTTGATCTACCAACGGCAGCGGTATGAGAGAAAATGAATCCGACACGAAATACCGCCTCTTTCCCTTGAGCGACTCTCTGATAGTTATCAGATGAAATGAAACAGACATTCTCAATCTTAAGAATCTTTTTCTTAAAACCTAGAACAAAAATCACTTGGTTTCTAGCATAGACATAGCCGACTCGCAACACCACAAATCGCTGCTTTTTAAAAATTTTAATAAAATATTCAAAATATTTTTGAAAAGCATTTTTTTTAGATATACAGGATGGCATCACAGTTTTTTTATGCCTCTTTTTGACATTCTCTGAGCGATTTTTTCACTCTCTTTGATTTTTCTTCAAATGCCCTTGCCACCATAATAAAATACTTCTTCTCCCAAAAACACTCCCTTTATCACCACAAGACCTTTAATGAGATGCAGCTGCGATTGAAAAAGTCTATTATTTCAAACTGATAAGAAAGAAAAAATAATGAATATCCTCCTAAAAATTAAAGAAAACATTGCTCTTTTTTCTTCAAATACCCACTCCTTTTAAAAAATTTCACCAAGTAATATTTTCTTGTAAGCACACTCTTTAAATATACAAAACATTGATTTATAATGATAATATATCATTTTTCATACCGGACAAGCTTCAAATATCGACAAATTCTCTCTTTTCAAATTTTTTTATCAAAATCACGCCCTTCATTAAGCCCGCATAGCTTCACTTTATATGGCACTATATTGCACTGATTTAGAAAAAGCATAGATCAATTTGAACGCGAATAGAATTGGGTATTTTGGGTGTACAGCTAAGCATTTTCAGCCCTTATAAAAAGAATCCGCCTATCAAAAGAATACTGTCCCTCATACAAAAAAGAAGTAAAAGCCGAAATGATAGTGCCCTCGAAGAAGAGAGGCGCTTCTGCTGGTTCTATAACAAAGATATTTTTTCCCGTGGCTCTACTTAATGCAATACATGTATCATATTTTGCTGCTTGGATGCTTATTCTGAATAATATAAGAGTTCAAGTAAAGCACCTTAAGCAAAGAGACCTTCACTTTATGCGATACTGGTTTTAGAAAAAACTTTGCGGATCAATATCAATTTGAACCCGAACGGAACTGGGCATTTTGGGTGTACCGCTAAGCATTGCACGTATAAACCCTTGTATATCAAAAGAACGCTGTCCTTGCAGCAAAAGCCGAAAACGATAACGCCCCCGAACCAAAGCCAAAGGCGCTTCTGCTGGTCCCATAACCAAGATATTTTTTTCCCGTGGCGCTGCCTGACGCAATGCGCGCGCATAATGTTCTGCTGCTTGGCGCTGTTGTGCAGACACGATCAAAGAGGCAAGCCGCCCATAGGGAGGCAAATGATAATGCTGACGTGCTGCAATCTCACGTGTGTAAAAATCTTCTGGCTGGCATGCAAGTAAGGCTTTGATGACCGGATGATCTGGTTGATAAGTTTGCAATAATCCTAAACTTTTCAATCCCACACGCCCTGCTCTTCCGGTAACTTGAGAAAGCAGCTGATAGGTACGTTCACTTGCGCGTAAATCGCCATTGGCAAGACCAAGATCAGCATCAATAACGCCAACCAGAGAGAGCTTGGGAAAATGATGTCCTTTAGCGACCAACTGTGTTCCAATAATAATGTCCACATCGCCATTTGCAATGGCTTGTAATTCGCTTCGCAACTTCCCAATCCCTCCTTTGAGATCTGTTGAAAGGATCAATGATCGCGCTTGAGGAAAAAGCATTTGTGTTTCTTCGGCAATTCTTTCCACACCCGGTCCACAAGCCACGAGATGATCTAAGGTTCCGCATTCAGGACAGGCTTCAGGAAGTGGTTCATGATATCCACAATGATGACATTTCAGTTGCCCTTGCGCACGATGTTCTACCAACCAACTTGAACAATCGGTACAATGAAAACGATGTCCGCAAATTCGGCATAAAGTCAAAGGTGCATAACCACGACGATTAAGAAAAAGAAGAGCTTGTTCGCCCTTATCAAGCGTTTGTTTTAAAGCCCTTTCAAGAGCAAAGGAAATAAAGCGCCCCTTTTGCACCCCTCCTTGGCGCATATCAACCACCCGCAACTGTGGAAGTGCAGCTTCTTTAAAACGGGAAGGTAAATGCACCTTTTGATAACGCCCTTTTAAAACATTGGCTTGGCTTTCAATCGACGGTGTGGCTGAAGATAAAATAACAGGAAAATGCTCAAAAGAGCCCCGTGCAACAGCCATATCACGCGCATGATAAAAAATGCGCTCTTCTTGTTTATAAGCGCTATCGTGCTCTTCATCGACAACAATCAAGCCAAGCTCATGAAAGGGAAGAAAAAGTGCTGAACGAGCCCCCGCAACGACACGCACCCGCCCTTCTGCAACTTGCCGCCAGACGCGTTCTCTACGACGTGGCGTCAGATCAGAATGCCATTCTGCTGCCGCAGCGCCAAAGCGTGCATAAAAACGATCTAAAAACTGCTGCGTTAAAGCAATTTCCGGCAATAAAATTAAAACCTGCTTACCTCCTCTGAAGGCTTGAGCGACCGCTTCAAAATAAACTTCCGTCTTTCCTGATCCGGTAACACCATCAAGCAAAAAAACTTGAAACTGAGAAGATAAAACACCTTCCCGCAATAATGTTGCTGCTTCATTTTGCGCTCCCTGCAACTGAGGGGGACAAAAATCAGGATCAGGCATTGCCACAAGATCAGGAGCAGGAACCTTAACATCTTCAAAAATTCCTAGCGCTTTTAAACCTTCAACAACAGAAACCGAAGTTCCAGCCGCATGTGCCAGACCAGAACGTGTCCATATCTTCTCATTACGCACCAATTCCAAAATCCGTGATCGCGCTGGTGTGAGACGTTCTACATTTCCACCACAATATCGCAAACCCAGCATCTGCGCTTCCGGCTCTAAAGCAGCCGGTACCGACAAAACCAATCGTGCTACAAGACCAAAAGGTGCCATTGTATAGCGACTAACAAAACGCAAAAATGTGATCATTTCTGCCTTTAATGGGGGACAATCAAAAACATGAAGCAGAGAGCGTAATTTTTCACGCGCCACAGGAGCAGACTTTTGCCCATCGGCTGTCTGCTCTCCAACGTCCACAACAAAACCGCAAAGCTCACGCCCCATCAACGGAACCCGAACAAAGGAACCAACGTTCACCTCCATAGAAGATGGAACTTTATAACTATAAGCGTGAGCAACAGGAAGAGGAACCAATACGGATACAATCTTTTCCTCTATCATGTTTGAATTCATCTTTTAAACCAATCTACGACCTATTGAACACCAACAGGCCTAAACCTTAATCTTTAAACACTCTTATAAAATTCATTGCAGGATTCAATCCCCCGATTACAACACTTTTCTAACAAAAATTCTTTTTAATACTCATTTCATCACCAAAGTGCCAATAAAAGAACCAATCTCATCGTCTATAATAAAAAACTCTATAGCAAAAAAACCAGCGCCATTCTTCTGTGCAAATAAAGCGCATCACTATTAAGCATTCAACATGCTATCGGTTAAGTGCATCCTTCAACAAAGCGATCCCATAATATGACTTCTTCCCAACGCACACTTTTATTTTTTTACCGCCTCATATCTCAATTTATCTTCAACAAATTGATTTATAAAGATATAATCATCATTTTACCTATTGTAATAAAACCCTCAATACGATGAATTTTTCTCATTTCAACCCCATCGAGGAACATTTGTAAATCCTTATTGATGAAAGAGTATCCCATGATTTTAATTATAGGGAGAATAATATTGCAAATGGAGCCGTTACAATATTCACCTTGGCTTTGTGCCAAAACGTGAAAACACATGTATACATCTTTCAGCTTGATTGAGAATCAAGCAACAATACAAGCAGCACAAAAGCGTATTGTTGAAGAATGGAGAACACAGAATAAATCAATGTAATTGACCATAAAAAACCCTTCATGCGTAAAATTTTACAGGCGTTCTTCAACAGTGTTTTACGACAAAATAAATCCATCCGCTTTCATCAAAAACAAAGTTAAACATACCCCCTAAAAAAGGAAGGTATCTTATGATGCACTCTCAAATATCAAGAGCAATCGCAAATAGGAAATGAGCAAAGTGTTTGATAATGCTAGCTTATTTCCATAAATATAAAAACACCGCTACGCAAAGATGCCAATACGCAAAAATATTGGTACGCAATGAATTCTATGCCTTATCACGAGTAACACTATGAAATGGGTGTGGAAACGATAAATCATATTTCTTTACCGAAAACGGGTACATGATTAACACCATAGCATTCTTGTTCTTTACACAGATATTAATTCTTTCTCTTGCTTTTGCAGTCAACAATAGCGCATAACAAAAAATAGGATAAAGCTAAAAAGAAGAGGTTAGAGATGAAATTTTTTGTGGATAGCGCCGATATTGAAGAAATTCAAGAGTTACAGAATTTAAGCCTTGTTGATGGTGTTACCACCAATCCCTCTCTTATCCTAAAATCAGGACGCAATATTCTTGATGTTACAAAAGAAATTTGTGCTCTCGTTAGCGGACCTGTTTCTGCTGAAGTTGCAGCAACGGAATTTGAAAGCATCATGAAAGAAGCAGCTGTTTTAGCAAAGATTGCCGACAATATTTGTATCAAGCTTCCTTTAACACTCGATGGATTAAAAGCCTGTAAAGCCCTCACAGCAGCAGGACTAAAAACAAATCTCACACTTTGTTTTTCTGCCAATCAAGCCTTACTTGCCGCCAAAGCAGGCGCAACATTCGTTTCACCTTTTATTGGTAGACTTGATGATTGTGGAAATAATGGAAGTGAACTGCTTCATGAAATTCGCACAATTTATGATAACTATAACTTTGAAACACAAATCTTGGCCGCTTCAATCCGCACCGTTAATCATGTCAAAGAAGCAGCACTCAGTGGTGCTGACATTGCAACAGTTCCACCAGCAATCTTAAAAGCACTGGTCAAACACCCTCTCACCGACAAAGGGTTGCAAATATTCCTCAACGACTGGAAAAAAACAGGACAAAATATTGCTTAATATCTAGAATTTTTATTGGAAAGATCTTTTGAAAGTAACAAAAAGATCTGTTCAGCCAACTCTTCCGCAACACGTTTTTTTGCATCTTCTTCTGCTTGCAGCGTTGCATATTCTTGACGAAGTCGCTCAAAAGATGCATTCATCATTGCTGTTCCTTTTGCAACAAGAGTATTTTTCATATCCTGCAAAGTGTAAGAAGCTCTGCTCATAACAGTTCCAACAGAAGGTCGTCCCTTTCTCTTTTTCTCGAAATCAACCTCTATCTGCATAGATTCTCTTGTAAAGACGGATATCTGTAATGCCAATTGATAAGCAGGTAGAGAAGGTTTAGCACCATTTCCATACAAAAGAAAAAGCAGATGGTTGCGCACCATTTGTCCAAAACGATCCGAAGGTTCTTCCACAATAATAGAAGCAAGCTTTTGCGCTAATCCCAAAGAAGCTTGTCCAGAAGGGTATCCAGAAGCAGGATTCCCATAAGAAGCAGAATCCATTGTCATTGCACTCTGCAACTCTTGACGGTAAAGCGGTTCAACTTTGCATCCACACAACAGTGTGAATACACCAGCTAAAATGACAAGAATAGAACTTCTAAAAAACGACATTCACAATCCTTTGTGGAACAACAATGATTTTTTTCACAGGCTTTTCAATTAGCTGCGCCTTTACAAAATCTAACGCCAAAACCGCTTCTTTAATCATCACCTCATCAGCAGTTGCTGCAACGCTCACCTCACCACGTTTTTTACCATTAATTTGTACTGGCAAAGTATAGCATTCCGCAACGGTTAACGTGGGATCATAAATAGGCCAAGCAAGCGCAGATATTAAATTTTTTCCCCCTAAAGCAGCATGACATTCTTCTGCTAAATGGGGCATCATGGGTGCAATCATAGCAAGAAAAAAATCCATGGCTTGACGTAAAGAAGCTTTCATTTCATCGTCAACACTTTCTATCCTATTTAACAACGGCGCCATAATATTCAAGAATTCATAAAGGCGTGCAATAGCCCGATTAAAAGCGAATTTTTCCAAATCATCTTCTACAGCGTGGAGCGTGCGATGTGCGACCTTTGAGAGTTCCAAAGCCGCTCCCTGATGCCCTGCACAAGGCGCCACATCCTTTAAAATAGAAGCACTCACAGCCACATGGCGCCAAACACGCTGTACAAAGCGATGTGCACCTTCAACACCAGATTCTGTCCAAATGACATCCCGCTCGGGAGGAGAATCTGACAACACAAACCAACGCACAGTATCAGCGCCATAAGATGCAATAATATCATCAGGATCAACGACATTCTTTTTTGATTTTGACATTTTCTCAATCAAACCAATCGTCACTTCACTTTGATCGGTTAATTTATAAGCACACCGCTTTCCATCTTTTTCAACAATCGAAATTTCTGCTGGAGAAACCCACCCTTGATCATCTCGATAGGTTTCATGCACCACCATACCTTGGGTAAAAAGCCCCTTAAAAGGCTCATCTACCGTCACATGACCGACCAATTTCATGGCACGCATAAAAAAGCGTGCATAAAGAAGATGCAAAATGGCATGCTCAATTCCACCAATATATTGTTGCACAGGCAACCATTCAGAGATTGCTTGTTTGTCGACAGGTTCCTGCGCAAAAGGAGCCGTAAAGCGTGCATAATACCAAGAAGAGTCAACAAATGTATCCATGGTATCGGTTTCACGTTTGGCAGGTTGACCACAGGAAGGACAAGTAACATTCTGCCATGTTTCATGTCGTGCAAGAGGATTTCCTGGTTGATCAAAAGTAACATCATCAGGCAACACAACCGGTAAATTGGCACGTGGAACAGGAACAACCCCACAAGTTGTACAATGGATCATCGGAATGGGACACCCCCAATAACGTTGACGTGAAATCCCCCAATCACGCAAACGAAATTGCACTGTTTTCTTCCCTTGCGGTTGCCCATTGAGCATTTGTTTTTCAAGCTTTTTAGCAGCTTCTTCAAAAGCTTGTCGAGGTGTCAAACCATCCAAAAAACTGGAATTGATCATCACCCCATCACCCGTATAAGGTGTTTCAGGTGTGACAAAATCTTCTGCTTGCTCTCCTTTTGGTAAAACCACCGGTTTTATTGGAAGATCATATTTACGCGCAAAATCGAAATCTCTCTGATCATGAGCTGGACAACCAAAAACAACCCCTGTTCCATAGTCCATAAGCACAAAATTAGCGATATAAACGGGAATATGTACTGTTGAATCGAAAGGATGAACAGCCAAAAGGGGCGTGAGAAACCCTTGTTTTTCAGCTGTTTCAAGTGCTGCCGTTGTCGTTCCACCACACCGACAATTTTCAATAAAAGCACTCAATGCTTTGTCTTTTTTTGCCAAAGCTTGTGCAATAGGATGATCAACAGACAGCGCTAAAAAGGAAGCACCAAAAAGTGTATCAGGGCGCGTTGAATAACAAACAACCTCATCAAATTTTTCACAAACATCATCAGCATCACCTGTCGACTTTAAAGCCCAACGAATCAGCAAACCTTGTGATTTTCCAATCCAATTTTTTTGCATGGTGCGAACTTTTTCAGGCCATTGGTTCAGCTCTTCAAGCCCTGCCAAGAGATCTTCACTAAAGTCGCTAATTTTGAAAAACCACTGCGTCAACTCACGTTGTTCCACCAACGCACCAGAACGCCATCCCCGCCCATCAACAACCTGTTCATTGGCCAAAACAGTATGATCAACAGGATCCCAATTCACCTTAGCCACTTTACGTGCTACCAACCCCTTTTGATAGAAATCAAGGAACAACATTTGTTGGCGGTGGTAATATTCCTCATCACAAGTCGCAAATTCCCGAGTCCAATCTATCGAGAGCCCTAATTGCTTTAATTGCCCACGCATCACCGCAATATTTTGATAGGTCCAAGTTTTAGGGTGCACTTTATTTTGCATAGCAGCATTTTCAGCCGGCATCCCAAAAGCATCCCACCCCATGGGATGAAGCACATTAAACCCCTTGGCGCGTTTATAGCGTGCAACCACATCCCCCATGGCATAATTGCGCACATGCCCCATGTGAATACGGCCAGAAGGATAAGGAAACATCTCTAAAACATAATATTTTTCACGAGCATCTTCTTGGACAGTCTGAAAAATTTTCTTTTCATCCCAAATTTCTTGCCATTTTTTTTCTCTCGCCCGTGGATTATAGCGTTCGCCTATCTTATAATGCTCAATCGTCATTCCCATTATACTCTTTTAATAAAACTGAACCAAAAACTTGTTTTATTATGCTTGACCATGGATTAACCTCATCGTCAACATTTTCGTGAAATATTTCCCTAAGTATTTTATAAAACTTTAAAAAAAAACGACCAACTCTTGAACAAAAAAGGTAAAGCACAAAAATATGAATACACAAACACCCCTTGATGCCCCTTCCGTTGAAGCATGGCAAAACCTTCAAAAAGACATTGCTGAAACATGTCAAGAGTTACAACGCCCTGTAGAAGAAATTGAACTTATCGCTGTTTCAAAAACTGTTTCTGCTATTGATATACGACCCCTTTTGCAAGCAGGCCAATCTTTGTTTGCAGAAAACCGCGTACAAGAAGCAGCACAAAAATGGCCTGCTTTACGTCAACAATTTGAAAATATTAAACTTCATCTCATTGGTCCCCTACAATCAAATAAAACAGCAGAGGCGATCAAACTTTTTGATGTTATTCAAACGGTTGACCGTGAAAAAATAGCCAAAAGCTTAGCTGAAGAAATGGAAAAACAAAAAAAGCATCTCCCCTGCTATGTTCAAGTTAACATTGGCTTAGAACCGCAAAAAAGTGGTATAGCACCACAAGAAGCTACATCTTTTGTCAACCAATGCAAAAACAATTATGGACTTGATATCATCGGACTTATGGGCATCCCCCCTGTCGACGAAAACCCCGGTCCCTATTTCGCTCTTCTAGCAAAATTAGCAAAACAAGCAGGTCTTCCAAAGCTTTCCATGGGTATGTCCAGTGATTTCAAAACCGCTCTACAGTTTGGCTCTAATGTCCTTCGCATTGGCTCCGCTTTATTTGGAAAACGCCCTGTGTAAAGCAATTTCCCCTCATATAAATCTATTCCCCCTTCAATAAATTCCCATTGAAGATTCTACGAACAAGCCAAAAACAGCAGAAATGAGAAAAATATTTCCTTCAATCTCAATAAAGGAGCAATTCTAGCAAAAAAGATTCCAGTCCCTCTTTCATCCTGTTAGCAAAATAAGCAAAAAAGCTGGTCTTCTCAAATTTCTCACCGGCACATCCACAACACGTACAATAGCTTCAAAATAGCATTACAATTTGGCTCTCATATTCTCGCATATTGGCTCTACTTTACTCCCCTCTGAACGCCTCTCCAGCAAAAGCAACATAAAAAATAAATCCTTATATAAAAGCAAAATGATAAGAGGGGCGTTGAGCATGAATGAAAAAACTGTCGCAAAATCACTAATAGCAAAAGAATATTGAATACGATTATCGCAATGATTTTCATTGAAAATCACGCATTCTCTTAACTTCTCCAACATGCGTAAACAATTTCCCCGCATGCCAATGGCGTAAAGCAGGCAAAAGAGGCTTATGGCTGCATAATACAATAACAAAACTCTTTCATGTAAGTCACTTGAGCAAAATAAACATCTCAAATACCCAATAGAGCACCAAGAGCCGCGCTAAACAACATGCTAGCAATCTATAAGATCAACGATAGCATAGAGGCTTTCTATGCTCTACAAAGCGTAAATACAGTCAATATCCGCCTGAAAAATAAAAGAACTAATCCCAAGCATATGCGCATAATACATGCAGGCAAAACAATGGTAATGAAACCGATTTCAATAACGATATTCCTTCGCCGTTATTCCTTTGTCGTTCTCTTAAACAAAGAGAAAAACTTCAACTTTTCATACACGCAATTTTTCTAAATTTAAACTTTAATTAAGAAAAACATGGTGTCATTACTTATATTTTAAAAATTTATAAGTAATATTATTATCTTCTTAAGAAGAAGATTTCACATATAAAAAAGTATTAATACAATATAGTTATTATTTATTACAGTATTTTTATCACCATTTTTAAAGTTTATATTTGTAATTTCTCTAAAAATACGTGATAGACATTTGAAATGTATAATTATGATTAATATTTTTAATGTAGATAATATTAGGAGTATTAAACTGAAACATTTTGGTTCAGGTTTAACTTATACGATACATGATTCAACACCTATCATTTATGGAAATACATGTAGTACTAATGATTTTATGTCTCACATAGGCGCAAGAGGGTTGGCATGGAGCTTTTGATGGAGGAATAGGCAGAGCAATTCTAGGTGGTATAACTGGAAGACCAGCGGGTGCATTTACAGGTAGACTCTTAGGCGCCGCAGGTGGATTCTTAGCAGATGATCTTTGGGCTTTATAGAAAAAGGTCGTGAATGTTGGTTCTAATTTATAGAGAATAGCGACAAAGATATCTCTGAAATTAGTATTTTTGTAAATATTGGAAAGAATATACCAAATATCTATGGACAAAATATTTTTCAGAGATATCTATTACGGATCACCTATTATAATTTAGGATTTTTTATAATGAATATTCGTTATGAAATAATAAGGCTGTTTTGCATTCTCTTTGTATTCATCCCTATATATGCTATTGGTTTTAAAAAAATTGGTGGTTACAGTTGGAAAGTAGCTATAAAAACAACATTATATACAGTAATTATGTTCATTATTTTTGATAGTTTATGTAGATATTTTGGTTTATATTAATATTTAGTAAATTTATTCTTTTAAAAAGCATTCTCATTCCCTCTCCTTTATAGGATATTTTTTTAATATCTTTGTGCGTTTATAAAAAGCTCTATACCGCAATAGTCTTTGCCATATTTGAATATCTTAAAAGCATAAAATACCTTTTTAAGAAAAACGTATCAGATTTAAAAATTGACTATTCTAATCTTTGTCATTTAGTCTAACCTCATAATGAAAAGCTTTTGGGAAAACTCTGCCACAAATATAACCATACAAAAATACAGAGGCAGATTTTTCCAAACAATAAAAAGAGGGAAACATGACTGAAAAAATTTATCCAATATCAGAAGAGATCAAAAAAAATACTTTACTCGATGAGAAAACTTATCAACAATGGTATCGAGAAAGCATCAATGATCCAGAAAGCTTCTGGGCCAAACATGGTCAACGCATTGAATGGTTTAAACCTTTTACAAAAGTAAAAAACACTTCTTTTAACGGAGATGTCTCCATTCAATGGTACGAAGATGGGATAACAAATGTTACCTATAATTGCATTGATCGCCACCTGAAAACCCATGGAGACAAAATCGCGCTCATTTGGGAAGGAGATAATCCTTATCATGATAAAAAAATAACCTATAACGAGCTTTATGAACATGTTTGTCGTTTTGCTAATCTTTTGAAAAGTCGTGGCATTAAGAAAGGCGATAAAGTAACCATTTATCTTCCTATGATTCCCGAAGCAGCCTATGCCATGCTTGCTTGTACTCGCATTGGTGCTGTTCATTCGGTTATTTTTGCAGGCTTTTCTGCTGAAGCAATAGCAGGACGCCTTGTCGATTGTGAATCAACCTTTATGATTACCGCTGATCACGGCTTGCGTGGCGGCAAACGGATCAACTTAAAAGACAATGTTGATCATGCTATTGAGATAGCAGCACGCCAAAACGTGCATGTGGACCAAGTCATGGTTATACGGCGGACTTGTGGACCCATTCAATGGGTAGAGGGGCGTGATTTTTGGTACCACGAAGAGATAGCTCATACCAAAACAGCTTGTCCACCAGAACCAATGAATGCTGAAGATCCACTTTTTATTCTTTATACTTCAGGCTCCACCGGCAAACCTAAAGGTGTTTTGCATACCACAGCAGGCTATCTTGTTTTTGCCTCGATGACTCACCAATATGTTTTTGATTACCACCCCGATGAAGTTTACTGGTGTACGGCTGATATTGGTTGGATAACCGGCCATTCTTACTTGGTTTATGGACCTTTATGTAATGGTGCGACCACTTTAATGTTTGAAGGCACACCAACCTTTCCTGACAAAGGAAGATTTTGGGAAATTGTCGACAAGCATCAAGTCAATACACTCTACACCGCACCAACAGCTATCCGCGCCTTAATGGGAGCAGGAAATTCGTTTGTTGAACACTCAGACAGAACATCGTTGCGTCTTTTAGGCACAGTAGGAGAACCTATTAACCCAGAAGCATGGGAATGGTTTTATCATATAATTGGAAATGACCGTTGTCCGATTCTCGATACATGGTGGCAAACGGAAACAGGAGGGCATATGATCACACCCTTGCCTGGTGCAACCCCCCTCAAAGCAGGATCGGCCACACGTCCTTTCTTTGGTGTTCAACCCCAAATTGTTGATGCCCAAGGCAATGTTTTAGAAGGTGAAGCAGAAGGCACTCTTTGTATCAGTGATTCATGGCCCGGACAAATGCGCACACTTTATAAGGATCATGAACGCTTTATTCAAACTTATTTTTCCTCCTATAAAGGAAAATATTTTTCAGGCGATAGCTGTAGGCGCGATAGCGACGGTTATTATTGGATCACAGGACGAGTTGATGACATTCTCAATGTCTCGGGGCACAGATTAGGAACCGCTGAAATTGAATCAGCTCTTGTTTCTCATCCCTCTGTATCAGAAGCAGCTATTGTGGGTTACCCGCATCCCATTAAAGGACAAGGAATTTATAGTTTTGTGACCCTCATGGAAGGAACAGCGCCAAGTGAAGAATTGCAAAAAGACCTTATCAAGCATGTGAGACAAGAAATAGGCTCTATTGCCATATTGGATAAAATTCAGTTTGCTCCGCAGCTTCCCAAAACGCGATCAGGGAAAATTATGAGACGTATTTTACGAAAAATCGCTGAAAACGATTTTGATACTCTCGGAGATATTTCAACTCTTGCCGAACCACAAGTTGTTGAAGATCTGATTGCCAACCGACAAAACTAAAAAACACGACGAAATACAACATACGGTGGTTTTTGTTTTTTGCTAAAATTATCTCAGCATTATTACGAAAACCACCGAGGAGAATAAAAAATAAAACAATTCACGAGAAGCTCAATCATTCTAACAACAAACGCTTTTTTTCATAACAGGTAAGAAATAATTTAAGCAAAAACCTCAGGATTGGGATGCGAACAAGAATAAGAAAGTAAGATAAAAAGAGCAACATAGCTTTTTAAAATCACCCAATGTCCACTCAGTGCAAAAAAAGCCTCTGAGTAAGAAGGAAAAATAGTTCTGATGTTTATGCTAGAATCCCTTTGAAATTCCTGCTAAAATCATAAATAAGGCTAAAAAAAGAAAGTATAAGTGATAATATTCTTGAGCAAAAATATTTATCTATAACGAGGGTGTATAAAAAATATTGAAAACCATGAAATCTAAAATAAACAAGCTTACAACAAAAATCTAAAGCAATGAAAGTAAGAGTTTTTAGAATAAATGATGCAATATAAAATCAGGAGTAATAATAAAAAGTGATTCATTTTGAAAATGTCGGCCTACGCTATGGAATGGGCCCTGAGGTCCTTCGTGATATTAGCTTTCATATTCCTCCTGGATCATTTCAATTTCTCACAGGTGCCTCTGGAGCAGGGAAAACGTCGCTGATGCGTCTTATGTTTTTGGCACTCAAACCCACCCGCGGTCATATTGATCTCTTTGGAACAGACACAGCATTACTCAAACGACAAGAGCTCCCTGCGCTGCGACAACGTATTGGGGTGGTTTTTCAAGATTTTCGTTTACTCGACCACATGACCACTTATGAAAATGTCTCCTTACCTTTACGCATTAAAGGACAAGAAGAAGCAACCTATCGCAGTGAAGTGGAAGATCTTCTCTGTTGGGTAGGTCTTGGAGATCATATTCATGTTTTACCACCGGTTCTTTCCGGTGGGGAAAAACAAAGGGTAGCCATTGCACGCGCACTCATTGATCAACCTGAAATTCTACTTGCCGATGAACCCACCGGAAATGTCGATCCGCCCTTGGCAAAACGCCTCCTCCGTTTGTTTATTGAATTAAACCGTTTTGGAACGGCTGTTATCATTGCCACCCATGATATTGCCTTAATGGAACAAGTTGCAGCACGGCGTATGCTTCTCCATAACGGACGGATGACGATTCATGAATAAGTCTTTCCCCATTTTTACAAGCAATAAAAAAAATACAACAGCGATTATTCCCAGTGGTAATATTTCTGGAAAAGCATTAGTTGCCGTGATTGCTATTATGACATTTCTTTCAAGCCTCACCTTAATCGGTGTTGATTTGGTCCAACGTGCCGCCCAAAATTGGAGTAATCAGATTAGCTATGAAGCAACAATACAAATACGCCCCATTGACAATGTTGATATCAACAAAGCACTCCGTGATGCCGTACAATTGGTTAAAACATTTTCTGGTGTACAAGATGCAAAAATTGTTGACCAAAAAGCTACAGAAAAGTTACTGGAGCCATGGCTTGGAACAGGCTTCAATGTCAATGAACTACCCCTTCCCCGCCTCATCATTGTGACCCTGAAGAGAGATGAAAAAATCAATTTTGCAGCCATTAATCACGCCATTAAAACCCAAATTCCAGGAGGTCAATTTGATGATCACCGTGTTTGGGTTCATCGTTTTGCGACCATGGCACACACCACTGTTTTCATTGGTTTTTCAATTTTAGCATTGGTTTTAGGCTCTCTTATCCTCACCATCATTTTTGCCACCCGCAATGCATTGGCAGAAAATACACATATTATCAATGTCTTATATTTCCTTGGTACTGAAACTCTTTTCATTGCGCGCCAATTTGACTGGCATTTTTTTAAAACTGCGCTGCGTGGTGCTTTATATGGTGGTCTCACAAGCATATTTCTATTTTCAGCCTTTTGTCTCTGGACGAATTATAACTTGGGAAGAGTAGAAGCTAGCCAAGTAACAGCTTTGTTTGGACATCTTTCCATAAGTTCCATCCCCTACGGAAAAATCATTTTTCTTATTATTTTCGTTTCTTTTCTTACCACCCTTACAAACCGCATGACTATTTTAGCGCAACTGAAAAAAATCGATCAATGTGAAAACGGTTTATTTTAATTTTATGACTCACAACACTTTCAACTCATTGACGCAAAACAATTTAGAACGTCCTCTTCCAAAACGGCCCCACTATAATAGTTGGTCTCCCTGCTTTTTATTTCACTATTTTCCACCGACAACCCTTACTCTTTCAATCATTGTTTTCATTTTCTGGAGCGGTTTTATCATTTTTTCTGAAAAAACTGAACGACTTTCTCCCCCAACACCTCTCCCCAAAGCGGATGCCATTATCGTGCTTACAGGCGGAGAAAACCGAATAGAGACAGGACTTAATCTCTTACAAAGGGGGTTTGGTTCACGTCTCCTCATCAGTGGCGTAAACACCACAACCAATCTGAAAAGTCTCATGCACAACATGCATATTACCCCACGGCTTATCTCCTGTTGTATTGACATTGGGCATCAAGCGATTAACACCAGAGGAAACGCCGAAGAAAGCGCCGCTTGGATCAAAAAACACCACTATAGAACTCTTTATATCGTCACCCATGATTACCATGTGTGGCGCTCAATGCGAGAACTTAAATATTTAATGCCTGATATCCATTTCATTGCCTATCCTGTTAAAAAGAACAATGCTGAAAGCGCAATACAACAGATCAATCAAATCCGCATTCTTATATTCCAATATATTAAAACGCTCCAAGTCTATATCAGAACCGCATTCTAATCTTTATCCTTCTGACTTTTTAAAAACCTTGCCACCCACGAACCGCTTCATACCCTTCCACACGAGTTGCCTCTATAAAAGCTCGACAGAGCTTACCCTCATACAACGCAGAACATCCCAATGCACGTGTCACTGTATTTGCACGTTCACCCAAAACATCTCTTACATCCCAAACATATCTCACAGCGCGGATCTGTACATACCATCCCAATATATAAGCTCTTGTAAATAGAGCCCCCAGACAGCCATAAGATCTCCAGACTTGTCATAAAAATCTATTTATACCACTGTCTTACCCTTCATAAAAAATGCAAACCGCCTCACCCTATATTTTGCCACCCCCCAAGTATTACGATAGCTCTTAAATCTCTTGGGATGATTGGTAAGAGGCATGCATTACCCCTTTCTTAAACACGAACATACCAACCTTGTATGACATGCAACGAAGTAATTTTAATAGATTTAAAATGAGAAAATTTATAATACTTAGATTTCTCATTCAACAGAGAGAAGGTTAAACTATCATTATAAATCAATATATTAGAAACAATCTCTTCATTATACAAAGCGTCTTCATAAGAGCATTTTAGATCACAGATAGGAATAAGCTCAAAACGCACACCGCGACAAATACCCTACGTTTTTTATCGCAATCTTTTTTGAAATCATTTCGCTCTCTAAGATCACCTTTTGTCTGGTTTCATCCCCAAAAAGAACGAAAATTTTTAAACTCTATTGATCTGTAAACAATAATAACTCAGCTTCTTGTCTAACGCGTTCCACCTGCTCACTTCAATATCAGAACACCTCAAAAGACAGATTTCATGAGAATTTTCATTTCCTCTCAACATCTCAAAAGGCGACGATTCTTATTAGCAACGATTTGTAAACAATCCACTTTCTCTGGACAGGTTCCTCTCAGCTTCCCCATTTATATGGTTTACTCACATAAAGCTAGACAAGAAAACCCTGCCTGAGAATATTCATCACTGCCGCTAAAGCTCATGCGTCATAATTTTAGCGACCTCACTGCCTAAGGTGCTTTATTACATACAACATATTGATTTATAATGAAATTTTATTACGCTACAACTTGAATGAGAGCTCTCAATATCATCAGATTCTCTCATTTCAAATCTGCTCTCTATTGAATCAATCAAAACCATTTTCTTGCACATCACATAGGACTTGCACATCACAAAGGAAGAGAGCCTGCGCAGCGTAAAACTGTACAAGAAAGACATGCCTCTTATGGACTTGTCTCAAGTGCCAAGGGCTGTCGCAATACCCACGAGCTGGCAAGGTGTATGATAGTGCCAGTTTGTTACGACTCAACACTTTTTTACCGCACAATGGATAATTTAACCTTTTCAGTTTCTCTCACTTCCAATTTTGGCAGGTTGCGCACAATTTTCATTGTTTCCAAGCTTACAGTAATAACCCGCTGAAACAATTCCAATGGATAAGCTGGATTACCCACCGTTTCAACAGCATAGCGATTGGCATCATTCACAATCCCACTCGCTTTATCCGTTTTGACAACCTGCCGCTCCATAACCCATTCAAGAGCAGGCCTGCCATTGATCACATACTCATAAGCTTCAAGAGGAATATTCTGCATCGTGATATTCGCATTATAAACCACGGTGCTTTTGTCAATAGCACCACGCTTACCAGCAAATTTCATTGCTTCAACACGATAAAAACTCTTCTCATCAGAAATCACCCAAGTTCTTGGATCACCCTGTTTATAGGTAACGGGATAGGGTTCAACCTCTTCATAATTCATATGCAAATCACCAAGCTTTCGCCCCGCTGTAACAAAAGCCCAAAAATCCTCTACCTTTTTAACTGTTGGAATACGCGGCAATTGTTTAGACAGATTATGCGCATAACGAGCACGATAATCTTCAGAATGCAAAATCCCATAAACATAATAAAACAAATCATCCTTTGTTATCATTTCGCCAGGATAAGCTGCCTTAAAATAAGCCAACCCTTCGTCCGTAAGAGCATCACGCCGCTGCAAACCAGTTTCTTTGCTTTCCTCTGCAAAATTTGCAAACAAATGAACCTGATCCTTCTCTTTACCTCCTAAGGACTCAGCATCTTCATAAATATATCTTGGAAAACATTGGCCTTTTTCCATTGCATCATAGCTAGGTAAACTCTTAGTCATCAGAACAGAAAAGCCGCTTCTTGCTCCAGTTCCTGTAACTTGTATCACTTTATTTTCAACGGCTTTTTCCATAGGGAATATACGCGGCATTTGGTAAACGCTATCATTAAGAGCTCGATTATAATAAAGCCACTGTCGTGTAAAAGGACGATAAAGACTTTGCGTTAAACAATCTCTCTCAAAGTTAAAAGACTTTCCTTTTACTAAATTTTGTTTGAGAGAATAATTCCAGCTGATCTTTTTAGCATCTGTATCAAAAAAATCGTCTACAGCTTCTATACGTGTTTTGCGATCAGAATGTGGATGCGCAGCATTAAAACGCTCTACTTCACTATTATAGAAAGTAATCATATTGCTCATATTTTTCGCTAAAGTTTCACGACTTGAATTATATGCCCATGCATCACGACTGGTTTTAAGACCAAGAGAAAAATTTTCAAAAAGCTTTTTATCACAGCTCTTCTTGACACCTAAGGCTAAAAATTTTTCAAAATCACTATTGCGCTGATCCAGCCAATCGCCATGCTCATCTGGTGTAACCATCTGCCAGCGTTGTTCATGCTTGATCCCACCAATACTACCCAATCGCTGAACTTCAGAGAGTTTGTCTTTTGTCGAGAGATTACCACCAATATCGTAATAGTGAATTTTGCAATGCTCCATAACATTTGGATTTTTGATAAACAGTGTCACAGCAATTCCTGTCATGCTTCCACTACCAAAAACATTTTGCCCTTCTTGAGCGCACCCTTTACTCAACATATTTTTGCGAATATCACCCCGCAAATTGAAAACATAAATGCTCGAAAATTCCTCACACAAATTTTTTCTGAGTCCATCCATTGATAATTTTTCAACATAACCAGAACCAGTCACAAAACCTATAACACCACAGTCTTTTATGCGATCACTAGCCCAGCGAATGGCACGAATATAACTGTCATAAAGTTTATTAAAATTGCTCGCACTAGATTGAGCAGCATAGGTTTCACGAATACGACGATCCAATTTAGGATATCCAATATTTTTCGCATTATCATTTTCACTTTTTTGCCCTACCGAATAAGGGGGGTTGCCAACAATAACACGAATATCCAGTTCCTTCTGGCGTGATCGACGTGTGCTGTTATCCACCAGCAAATCACTGATCAGATCTTTTTCTTGCTCATAAAGCTGGAATGTATCGGTCAAACAAATTCCCTCAAAGGGAATATAATCTCCCCCCATAAGACCATGATAGGTCGTCTCAATATTAATGGCTGCAATATAATAGGCTAAAAGCACAATCTCATTGGCATGAATTTCATGACAAAATTTGTATTTCATCTCCTCTGGTTTTATCAAACCCGATTGTAAAAGCCGCGTGATAAAAGTCCCCGTTCCTGTAAAGGGATCCATAATGTGAATACCCGATGAACCAAGCGTTTGCCCAAATTCTTGCTCTAAGACATCATTGACAGAGTGCAAAATAAAATCCACAACCTCGACGGGGGTATAAACAATGCCTAGTTTTTCTACAGTGCGTGGAAAAGCATAACGAAAAAACTTATCATAAAGCTCTATAATCAACCTCTGTTTTGCTTTTGGATCCGTAATGCCACTGGCGCGTAATTTTACACTTGTATAAAATTTCTCGAGATCTTTGGATTCCTTATCAAGATTCGCCTCATCAAGTACATCAAGCATACGCTGCATAGCACGCGATACCGGATTCTCACGTGTGAACTGATACCCTTCAAACAACACCTGAAAGACAGGACGTGTGATAATATGCTGTGCCAACATCTCAATCGCATCAGCTTCTGTAACAGCATCATTTAAATCATCACGCAGTTCTGCCACAAACCTATCAAAGGCTTGACGCGCCTCAGTATTTGGCTCTGCCAGAATACCTGTTAAGCGCGTGATATGATTCTTAGCAATTTCAGCAATGTTGCTCGCCCAATCTTCCCAATAATCACGTGTCCCACATTTCTTGACGATCTTTGCCAAAATCGCACGAGAAAGTTCATCCACGCAGAAAGAAAGCTGCCCTTCTACTTTCTCTGTACGAGTTAAATCATATTCCGGTGCTCCAATTCCCGCTCGTGCTGGTTGTGCGCGTAGTGGAAGATTGTCTACAACAGCCGTAACAGCCTGTAACTCAGTGCTCTGCGTGACGCCAATAATCTCAATCACATTGCTGATATCTTGGCTTAGCGATGCCTTATTAATCGTCGCATCAAAACGATCATCATGCGCACGCAAAGCATTTAAAATTTGCCAAACAACCCGATATTTATCATTGTTGTTCAAAGCCTGTTCCACTGGAATCCCAGAGGGAATACCAATTGGCAAAATGACATACCCCATCTTTTTGCCCTCAGACCGACGCATCACCCGCCCAACGGATTGAACAACATCAATCTGGCTCTTGCGTGGATTTAAAAACATAATCGCATCAAGCGCTGGAACATCCACCCCCTCAGACAAACACCGTGCATTGGTCAAAATACGACAAACATCCTCACCACTATCAGCTTTCAGCCAATCAAGTAATGCACCACGATCCTTCGCATTGAAAGTGCCATCAACATGCTCAATTTCACACTTCAGAAAGTGCTCTTTTTCCGTATCCTCTTTCGTATAATCAAGATATTCTCTAACAACCGCAGAAAATTCATCACGCACCAGTTCAGAACTTTTAATAGTCTTACAAAACGCTAAAGCACGACGCATGGGGTGTGGATCCGCACCAACATCAGCCTTCAGATCTTGTTTGGTGAGTGCCTTATAACAGCCAATAATCTTCGTTGCATCATCAAGAACAAGCTCAGACTGGTCATCACTAAGGCGCTTCTGAACAGCGGAACTGACCAATTTTTCGTCCACTGCTAAGACAATAACCTTATAATCCGTTAAAAGATCATTTTGTACTGCCCATGAAAACCCCCGATAAAAAAGTGTTTTACCAAAAAGCTTTTCATCATCCATCGAAGCAAGAACGGCATTGGCTTCATTCGCGCGACTTTTTGCGTTATCACCAAAAATACGTGGTGTCGCTGTCATATAAAGGCGCTTCTTGGCACAAATAACATCATTAGAATGCACCTTAACAAAATTGGATTCATCCTCTCCAACTAGCGTTGCTCCTGTTGTACGGTGCGCTTCATCACAAATAATAAGATCAAATATTGGCAAACCATAGTTTTTCTGAGCATCCGCAACCACCTGAATGGATTGATAGGTTGCAAACACAACAGTCATCTTATCTGCAACACTCTTACCCGCCTGTTCTGCAAGTTTAGCAGCATCGGTTGTCGCCGGAAAAGCAAGATCAAACACATCAATTTCAGCAACATCATCACTATTTTTACGACGCTTTCCTACTTGTGTATCTGAACAGACAGCAAAAGATCTCAATCCGATTTCTGCATCCGTTGTCCATTCACGAACCGTCTGTGACATCAATGCCAAGGAGGGAACAAGAAACAAGACAAACTTGCCTTCACCCGCAAAATCCTCAGCAATTTTAAGACTGGTAAATGTCTTACCGGTCCCACAAGCCATGATGAGCTTCCCCCGATCTGCTTGGGCAAGCCCAGCACGCACATCACGCAATGCTTCCAATTGATGTGGACGGATTTTCTTTTTATCCTCCAACACAACTTTGCCCTGGGCTGCAAAAGTTTCCCAACGGATCGGACTTTGTTGTATATCGGAAAGATTAATCCGTATAACAGGAATATCCTGCCCCCGTATCATTGTTTCAGCGTTATCACTCCAAGCACTTTCAGTACTATCTATAATAACACGCCGCTTGAATGGAGCTTTCCCTGATGCCGAAATAAAACTATCAATATCTGCTTTTCTAATCCGATAGGCTGCATCATAAAATTTACATTGGATTGCTGCAAACCCCTCTTCATCACGAAGCTTTGCCACAAGATCAATACCGGTATCCCGACCATCCCAAGCATTTTCACGAGCCCAATCTTTAAAGGTTTGAACTTTTTCATAACACCCAGACTGAAGAGGATCATGTGTTAGATAAGCAAGAGCAAAACGCTCAAAATATGTACCTTTGTCTCGTTCGGTACGCGCTTCGTCACGGTATGTCTGTAAAAGCGATTGCAGCGTCGTCATGCTTCCCCCCAATGAAAAATACCTCAATTATCGAATCTAAACCAATTCGTCAATGCCTCTTGTTCTACCCAAAAAACTTAAAAAAGCTTAAAATTGCTTGATTTTCAGACATTTCTTCTATGCTTAATTAAATCAACAAGAGAGAATCTTTTAATCCTTTTGAGTATCCCCCAAATCATATGATGCATTTACTGATGTCTATATCCCTATGGAAATAAACGGTAAGGCGTGATGATTTTGAAAATACTTTTTGCCTTTTGTAAGAATACAAAATAAAGTGCGCAATAATTTTAGGATGTAGCTTAGGAATGAGAGGGGGGAAATGGATAGGACACCTGCGAACACACAAGACACCAAGGAAGAAACTCCACATACAAAACAGCGCATTTTACGAACGATAATGCATATAATTTCACTATAATACGCAAAATATTAGTCGTGATATTCAAAATATTGATTTTTGAAATATTTCTTTGTCTTTTGTTCTTTCGTAGACTAATTATTTGCTTCTTATACTTTATAGCGGGTGGTTTTAGAATTCTTTTTTATCTGTACAATATATTGATTTATAATGATAATATAGCGTCATTCATATTAAATTAGAACTCTGAATAACGTAAGATTTTCTCATTTCAAATCTGTTTATCTTGAATCAATCAAAACCACCTGCTTGCACATCACAAGCGGGATGAGTGTGTGGAGAAAAACTGTACAAGAAATGACTAAAAATGGCTCTTATGAACCGCCGCCTTAATGCAAGGTCTATCGCAACACCCACGAGCTGGCAAATATAATGATGGTGCCCAGCTTATTACTTCATAAGCGTAAAGATGGAGGTGCTCAATAGATTTACCATGAACAGCGTCGCAAAATAGGCTTGGATACCTTGAGAAATCTTTCTTTAAAACAAGAGTGTCAATGTGCAACACAATGGCGCTCTGTATCGGACTTGTAGCAGGAGGAAGAATACCATACCAACTAGACATACCAGTGCTCATCACTAGCGGCCATTATGTTCTTTAGCAACATAACTGCAGCTTGGTATTACGATGTTCTCTTACTTCATCTCACATCTGCTGAATATGAGCTTATTCTTTTTCAATGAATGAAAGCCCCTTTCATTCATACATCATTCAAAATAAGAAGCTATCCGCCTCTCAAACTTTTTGTCTTCCTCACCAAACTCATGAAATCAAACCCGCATCTCACGGTATTAGTTCTTAAGATCACGCCCCCTACCGAGTATCTGACGGCATCCTTACCCTAGAAACTCAAATGGCTTGTTTATCCTTCAGCTCCAAAATCATGAGATAAGGCAGAAAAAAGCGATGCCTTAAACAAAATATTCTAAAGAAAGCTAAGTTACTCGCATAAAGGAACAGAAAATGGCTGTGTCTTAGGTCACATTTTAAAACTTGAGCACGATCATAATTTATTTGCATAAACCTAAACACCTATAATTTGCACCAACTTCTGCAAAACTAAAAGTGAGAAATCCTCATAACCTCTTTTCCGAAAATCTTAAAAAGACTAAACGAAACCTCTTAAACTGCTCAACTATCTCGATACCAGTTCATTTTTTGGAAGAACGGAGGTTTAAGCTGTTTTTGGTATCAACCTTCTTTTTTGTTCTTTTGTTTGTTAGCAGATATACTATTCACTTCCCCCGCCTCTTTTTAGGTTAAATCTTAAGAATCGCCGCGCAGTATATTTCACTTGTCCTCCTCTTCACATCTCAGAAGACGAGAATTTTTAACAAAATTCAGTCTGCAAGCAATCTCATTCTAACGGGTTCTATTTAATTTCTCCTTAATAGGATTTACTTCCATAAGACTCGACAAGAAAGATTTAAAATATTCATCATGCATTCTCAAAACATTTAATGCCTCAAGAAGGCTTATATGCCTACCATATCTCACATGATGTGGTGCGCTATAAAACGCTTACCTCTAGTGATACGTTCCACTTAATGAACAAAGCGTTTTCTAAAATAGAGCAGCAAATAATGCTAAACTTTTTCCATTCATGTTTCGCTTCATAAATGCTTCATCCAAGTAGGAAAGCATCACGAACAAACATGCCCCAATTGATAAAGCTTAATCGCGTGAAAGGGCGACAACAGGGTCAAGCCGTGAAGCTTGCCGCGCTGGAGAAAAGCCAAAACATATTCCTATGAGGGTTGAAAAAGTAAGAGACATAATGATCGATTCAATAGTATAAACCAAATGAATAGGTGCCTTAAACAGAAGAAACAAGCCACCTATAGAAAGTCCAAGCAAGATTCCCAAACCACCACCAATCACACAAACCAAAATCGCTTCAATGAGAAATTGCTGTAAAATATCACTTTGCCGTGCACCAACTGCCATACGCACGCCGATTTCATTGATCCGCTCAGAAACAGTGACCAACATAATATTCATCACCCCAATACCCCCCACAACCAAGGAAATAGCTGCAATTGAAGAAATTAAAAGTGTTAAAATATTTGTACTCTCCATAACACGTTCACGGAAGAATTCAGAATTTCTAATGAAAAAGTCCTCCCCACCATGCCGCATAATGAGAAAACGTTTTATCATGGTCTCCGCTAAATGTGAATCAATATCATCAGCAATCCTAACGGTAATCGCACGAACTTCTGTTGTGCCAAGAAAACGTGTCTGCACTGTTGTATAGGGCAAATAAAGCTGTAACGTATTTGATGTATCTCCACTTGCATTATTTTGCGAATCAACAACACCAATAATACGCGCTGGAACATTCCCCACATGCACCACCTTTCCAAGGGGGCTTTCATAGCTATGGGGGAAAAGAACAGACAATGCTTCTTTCTCGATCACGAGATCAACCGCCCGATCATGGACACTTTTTTGATCAAAAAACTGTCCTTTGAAAACTTTGAGCCCCTGTGTCTGAAAAAATTGTTCTCCCACCCCCGCAATGACGGCATTGACTTCAACTGCACCAAAACGCACTTTCGAGCTTGCTGAAATCTGTGGTGTTACACCAGAAACATAAGGTAATCCAGACAAGGCTTCTGCATCAGCTTCAACCAAACTGGTTATTTTTTCTGCTTGTGGATCAGAAAAACTTTTACCAGGAAAAATGGTTAATGTATTAGTACCCAAACTTTTAAAATTTTCCAGAATTTTCTCTCGTGTACCATTCCCTAAAGCCACCATAGCAATAATCGCCCCAATACCGATAATCACCCCAAGCATTGTTAGAAAAGTCCGCATGCGATGTGCATTCATTGCCAACAGAGCCATCACAAACGCCTCACGGAATCGCTCAAAAAAAGAACGAAAAAAGCCCAGTTTTTGTTGGCCTTTTAGATTTTGTTGTTCCTGAAGAGATTTTCTACCAACTTTTGTTTTTGCAACCCTTGACCGCTTATCAGCAATAATTTCCCCATCACTGATTTCGATAATACGCTCTGCTCTTTCAGCCACCTGCATATCATGGGTTACAATGATAATAGTACGCCCTTCTTGATGAAGTTCATCCAAAATATGCAATACTTCTTGCCCACTCTTTTTGTCCAATGCACCAGTTGGTTCATCTGCAAGAATGACCTCCGCATTATTCATGAGCGCCCGAGCAATAGAAACACGTTGTTGCTGACCACCGGAAAGCTGATTTGGACGATGATTTATCCGATCACCCATGCCCAAACGCGTTAAAAGATCCTGTGCACGCTTTTTTCTTGCTTCCACGGCACATCCCGCATAAATAGCCGGAATTTCAACATTACCAAGAGCTGTCAATTCATTCAACAAATGGTAACGCTGAAAAATAAAACCAAAATGATTACGTCGCAAAGCCGACAATTCATCCGCAGAAAGGGAAGCTGTTTCTTTACCAGAGATCCAATAACGACCAGAAGTTGGACGATCAAGACAGCCTAAAATATTCATCAAGGTCGATTTACCTGAACCGGAAGCACCTACAATTGCCACCATTTCACCACGTTTAATGGTAAGATTGATGTTTTTCAAAACGGTAACAAACGCTTCGCCCGCAGGAAATTTGCGCACAATATTTTCCAAGACGAAGACAGCATTTGCTTGATTTGTGCTCATGCTTTAACTCTCGTCTTCGCTGTGCATGTGAGAAGACTCTGGCATCACTCCATCAGACGAACTAGTGACGACGACATCACCCTCGTTAAGTCCTGAAACAATCTCTGCCATAACCTTATTATTCAACCCAACGCTCACCTGTTTAGTAACCACCTTATTTTCCCCCACCAAAACAGAAACCCATGCTTTACGCTCTCTTGTCTCATCGCGTAAAGCATCACTTGGAACCAACAAGACATTCTGCGCGCGCCCTAAGATAATATGAACTTGAGCAGTCATATAGGTTCGCAAAAAATTATCCACATTATCAACATGTAGAATTCCATTGTAATAGATCGCCGATGATATTAAAGCACTAGAACCACTCACCATACCAGGATTAATACTCACATCAGCACGAATTGCTTCAGGAGCCGGCTCTACTTTTTCTAAAACGCCTTCATAACGACGCTGTGAATTACCTAAAACTGTAAAATAAAGTGGTTGTCCAGCTCGGACTTTAAGAATATCTGCTTCTGAGATTTGCGCCTTGATCGTCATCTTTGATAAATCACCCAAAATAACAATTGTTGGCGCCGACTGAACCGCATTCACATTCTGCCCTTCTTCCACAACTGTTGCCAAAACCGTTCCCGCTGAAGGGGCAGTGATGCGTGTATAACCTAAATTAACCTCTGCACTCTCCACATCAATTTGTGCTTGCACAATCTGCTGACGAAGTTGTTCAATTTGCGCCTCGCGTATTTTCACCTGTGTCGCAGCCTCATCGAGGTTCGCACGTGAAACCGCACGTGTTTCAATCATTTTTTTCTGACGCTCTAAATTTTTCTGTGCAAGAGAAAGATAGGCTTCTTGTTCTACCAAACTCGCATAATAATGCGATAATGCTGCTTTTTTTCTTTTTAAATCATTTTCCTGATCTGTAGGATCAATTTCTGCCAAGAGATCGCCTTCTTTCACAACACTCCCAGGGGAAACATGCATTGACACCACACGCCCTGTTGCTCGCGCACCAACAGCCACCAACCGGTAAGGACGTACAAGACCAGAAGCTAAAACACTTTCCTCAATATCCCCACGTTTCACCACAGCGGTTATATAAGTTGGAGTAGATGTTCCAAAAAAAACAGAACGTAACCATAACAACAAGAGAATGAGAAATATAGCAGTTAAAAAGAAGGAAAGTTTTTTGTGTTTTGTAATGAAATTTTTGAGTAAGTTTTTTTTCATTTCCCTACCTTTGCACGCGAACGAGGTGCATTATCAACGACTTCTGGACGCGATACATCAACAACGCCATCCCAGCCCCCCCCCAATGCTTTCATCAACGTGATATATTGCGTAACCAAAGAAACACGGCTATCTTTAAGCGCCATTTGTGCAGAATAATAAGAGCGATCAGCATTTAACAATTCAAGAAAACTAGTATTTCCATTCTCAAAAAGGTTCCGTGAAAGTTTTAAGGAATGAAGAGAAGCTTTATTCGCAACGATTAGCTTTTCTAAGCGTTGATGTTCCTTCGTTAATCTTACAAGCGCATTTTCTACATCTTCTAAAGCTTCCAACACAGCAGCTCGATAAGTAATAAAAGCTTGATCACGCTGCGCGCGCGCTACCGCAATAGAAGCCTCGACCTGACCTCCATTAAAAAGAGGAAAACGAAGACCAGGTCCAAAAGACCAGCCAATCGTTGAATTTTTCCATAATTGATCAATTGCCGTTGCTGCTGTCGAAATATTACCTGTTAAAGTAAGTGATGGATAACGATCTGCTTCACGTTGACCAATCCGTGCTGTCGCTTGCGCATATTGACGCTCTGCCCGTCGCAAATCTGGACGTGTTAACAAAATATCGGCTGGAATTCCTGCTGGTATCGGCCAGCGTGGTTGTGGAATCTTTGCATGCTTAGCATTTTTTTGTAAAAGATCCTTCAATGCCGTAGGCACACGACCAGTTAAGACAGAAAGGCGATGAACGCTCATTGCTAAATTCGCTTCCATCTGTGATATATCTGCTTCTGTATTTGCCATTTGTGCTTGCGCATTTGAAACATCAAGCTCAGAAACATCACCAGCTGTTAATCTAGCGCGCATCAGTTCATAAGTTTTACGTTGTGATACAGCAATTTGCCGCACAATAAACAACTTTTGTTGCCAACCACGCATTTGCACATAATTTGTTGCCACATCTCCTAGTAATGTCACCATGGTAGCGCGCATATCTTCCACAGCCGCATCAAGGCCATAACGCGCTGCTTCAACCGCACGTTTATGCCCACCAAAAAAATCCAGCTCCCAGCTTGCATCAAAACCACTACTATACTGGTTGAACAATGCATCAGACTGTCCAGAACGACTACGGGTTCCTGAAATTGAATTGGACACATTTGGCAAAAGAGTTCCCACAACCTGTCCTAAACCCGCACGCGCCTCACGTACCCGAGCTTTGGCAACAGCAACATTATTATTTCCAGAAATCGCGTAATCCATTAACGCATCTAGAACAGGATCATTCAAATGCCGCCACCATCCGGCAAGCGCAACGGGCTGCCCTGCAGTCTGTGCAGATTTTTCTCCCCAAACTGCTGGAACACGAAAAGATGTTTTCTGGTAATTAGGACCAACCATACATCCTGACAAAAGCAAACACAACAAGACACTAAAAAATAATCCACGAGAAGCGCCCCATTTGAGATTTCTGATATACATCCAGTCTCCCGCATTCTTTCAGAATCATTATTTAATATTAATACTTTATTTACCTCTTATTTCAAACTTGACGTGAAAAATCAAATACAGTTTGCACAGGAATATGATCTGAAGGACGTTCCCATCCGCGCGCATCACGAAAAATCGAAAGATCTACAACAAAAGGAGCTAAATCTTGAGAAGACCAAATATGATCAAGCCGCCGCCCATAATCGGTAAATGCCCAATCGCGAGCACGATAACTCCACCATGTGTAAAGCTTGGTAGGAACAGGAATATGCAACCGCATCAGATCAACCCATCCACCTTGACAACACAAATCCTGTAAACGCTCGGTTTCAATGGGAGTATGGCTTACAACCTTCAACAATTGCTGATGAGACCAAACATCCTCTGCCAAAGGAGCAATATTTAAATCTCCCACCAAAAGAGAAGAAAGACCATCGCCTTGATCCGCACGAATGGAAGACATTTCTTCTAAAAAATCAAGCTTATGACGAAACTTTTCATTCACATCAGCATCAGGGATATCTCCCCCAGCAGGAACATAAAAATTATGAATCCGCAAGCTTCTCCCATGGGCTTCCACAATAACTGAGATATAACGGCAATCTTGGTTTTGGCAAAAAAAACGCTTTTCTACCTTTTTAAAAGGCAAACGAGAAACAATAGCCACCCCGTTATAAGATTTTTGTCCACTCAATGCGATATGCTTATAACCCGCTGCTTCAAAAGCCTCCACTGGAAATAAAGCATCTGGACATTTTGTTTCCTGTAGACACAAAACATCTGCGGAAAAGAGTTCCAAATACTGAAAAACCTGTGCAAGACGCAAACGAATAGAATTAATATTCCAAGTCGCAATACGAAAGAACATTTGTTTTAATCCCAATGACGTAACACTCTTTCTTCATTTCTTCGAAGGAAGTGTGAACATCCCATTAGCGAACCGGACGTCTGTCCGCACATTCATAATCTGCACAGTAGTTTCCAAATTTTGTTGGTCAACAATTGTCCACTGTCGCAAAGCAGAGCCTTTAGAATCAAAAACCATCCTTATTTGCCCTGCCCCAATCGTCTGATCACGCAGAACAATCGTCACGGCCCCTGGATCTTCGCGAAATGCGAACAAGCGCCCAGAAGATACATCAATTTTATCATCCAACAGAAATTTCATTGGCGTTTGCGAAAGTTGTGAAAAGTTCCAAGTATTCAAAGCCCGATTGTTAATGCCCACAAATTGACCATCTGCAATAATCTGTAAAGGCATTTTCTTGTAAATAAAACGAATTTTCCCTGGACGCTCTAGATAAAACGTTCCTTGAGACATCTTTCCCTTTGGACTAAATTGAATAAAATCACCTGTCATTGTTTTGATTGCCGCAAAATGGTTCACAACATTCTGCGCCTTTGCCACTTTATTAGAGGCTTGCGAAAAAGCAGGAACAGTTAAACACCAAAAGATAATAATTCCCACCAACCCAAAGACTCTTCTTTGCAGTAAAAAAGACGTTTTCATAAAAAATGCTCCCAAGCAATACTTAATTGACTTTATAATTCATAACTTAAGTGATCAACGACGAATAAATACCCTTCTTTATAAGATAAAGATATTGTTTGAAAAAAATATCAAAAGATTTTTAAAAGTATTCTTCTTCGACAGTCTCCAAAACTTTTCGCTTACCCATATCATTAGCTGGACTAATGGTGCCTTCTTCTTCCATCCTTTCGATCAATGTGGCGGCACGATTATAACCAATGCCTAAACAACATTGAATATAAGAAGTTGAAGCCTTACGATCACGAAGCATAATAGCAACAGCTTGACAATAGGAATCATCTGCTAAAGAAAAAACTAAAGAAACATCCTTTTTTATTTCTTGCGGTATCGTTTCCAAATAACCAGTCTGCGTTTAAGTTTCCGAAATCATCAAATTTTCCTGCTTTTCTGCTGATTTTCTAAACGCATAATATATTCTTTCCCACCCCTAATCTATGAAGCAACATAAATTATAGTCAATACATAATGGATTAAGGACTAAACATATTACTCGCGAACCTGAAAGCTCTTTTAAGTGTCAAAAATGCTTTTTTGACTTCCTTCCCACCCAAAAGAATAAAAATCTTCATCCGAACCACTCTGTAAACAGTTTGGAGTTTAGCAAATTTCACTTAGCTTCCCACCCCATATAATTCATTTATATTAAGACTCGACAGATCAGCCTTGCCCTAAATATTTAGAACGCACTTAAAAAGACACTAAAATATCAAGTCTTACATGCTTTTACACCCCTATACTCGCAATAACATTATTTTATACCAAGATATTGATTTATAATAATTTATCTTTTTAACTTAAATCATAACGCCAAAGACAATAAGATTCTCTCATCACATACTCTCTCATATTGAATCAATTCAAATCATTTGCTTGCACGTTACAAACAAGGTTGGTGTATGGATAAAAGTTATATAAGATAAAGAATCCCCTTATAAGGAGTCTCAAGTACCAAAGAGCTATCGCAAATTGAGAGCTGGTATATGAAAATGCAGACTTTCTACGATACAATAGGATAAACACTTGTTTTACAAGGTATTATAAAAAACAACTATAAAGATTTTTCAAAAGCGCTCTTCTTCAGCAGGCACTAAAATTTCTCGTTTCCCTGCGTGATTTGCTGGACTAATAATACCTTCTTCTTCCATCCTCTCAATCAATGTCGCAGCGCGGTTATAACCAATGCCTAAACGGCGTTGAATATAAGAGGTCGAAGCCTTACGATCACGAAGCACAATAGCAACAGCTTGACTATAGGGATCATCTTCTGAAGGAGAAGACAAAGAAACATCAGCACCATCCTCTTCAACTTCTTGCGTAATTGTTTCTAAATAATCCGGTCGTGCTTGCGCTTTGAGATGCGCAACAACCTGCTCCACTTCATCATCCGCAACAAAAGGCCCATGCACACGCTGAATACGTCCTCCTCCCATCATAAAGAGCATATCTCCTTGTCCCAATAATTGCTCGGCCCCCTGTTCGCCTAAAATTGTTCGGCTATCAATTTTTGAACTCACAGAAAAAGAAATACGTGTAGGAAAATTGGCTTTGATCGTCCCAGTAATAACATCGACAGAAGGACGCTGTGTCGCCATAATTACATGGATACCGGCAGCACGTGCCATTTGTGCTAAACGTTGAACCGCTCCTTCAATATCTTTACCAGCAACCATCATCAAATCAGCCATTTCATCAATAATGACAACAATATAGGGCATAGGACTAAAATCAAGTGTTTCCGTTTCATAAAGAGGCTCACCAGTCTCGCGATCAAATCCAACTTGAATTGTCCGCACCATTGTCTCTCCCTGACTTGCAGCTTCCCTAAGACGTGCATTAAACCCATCAATATTACGAACGCCTAGTTTTGACATTTTACTATAGCGTTCTTCCATTTCACGAACAGCCCACTTTAAAGCAATCACGGCTTTTTTAGGATCTGTCACCACGGGTGTTAATAAATGGGGAATGCCATCATAAACCGAAAGCTCAAGCATTTTCGGGTCCACCATAATGAGACGACATTGTTCAGGTGTCATACGATAAAGCAATGATAAAATCATTGTATTGATAGCAACAGACTTTCCCGATCCTGTTGTACCAGCAACCAAAAGATGGGGCATTTTTGCTAAATCTGCAACAACAGCTTCCCCCCCGATTGTCTTACCCAAAGCAAGTCCTAGCTTTGCTTTGCTGTCAATAAATTCTTGCGCCTGCAACATTTCTCGTAAATAAACCATCTCACGCTTTGCATTGGGCAATTCTATTCCAATAACATTACGTCCTGGAACCACCGCAACACGCGCCGAAATCGCACGCATCGAGCGTGCAATATCATCTGCCAAACCAATGATACGGGAAGACTTAATGCCTGCAGCCGGTTCAAATTCATACAAAGTTACCACCGGTCCAGGACAAGCATCTATAATTTTGCCTTTGACCCCAAAATCTAACAAAACCCCTTCAAGCTCCTGAGAATTTGCTCTTAAAACAGCAGGAGAAAGTTTTGCATCCTTAACAGACGGTGGTGGAACCGAAAGATAATCTACAAGAGGAAGAACAAAACCACCCTTTGAAGAAGCTGTTAAAGACTTTCGATTTTTAACAGGAGAAACATAGGCTTTATTTTGATTTTCCTCACACTTTACTTTTTCACCTAAAAAAGTTGGCTCAATCCGATCAAATGGCTTTCCTTGCCCTTTACTCTGAAAACGCCTTTTGAAACAGAATAAACGAAAAAAACGCGCTTGTAAAAAATAAAAAAGATGCAAAAGAGCGCCACAAGTTGTCGCAAAAAAACCATGATTTTCACGATCCTCCTCTGCGGCATATTCCGTATCTTCTTCCAACTCAAAGACTGGATTAACGATTTCGTCTTTTGGAATGCTTTTTTCTTTTCTTTTCTTTGTTCGACGCCGCCATATCACATTACCAGCAAAAGCAGCGGTGAAAAAACCTAAAAGAATAAAAACAACACTGAAAAACACCGTGTAAGGAGGAGAAAGAAAAAGAGGAAAGACTGAAGAAGCAACACTTAAAACTTTATCTCCTAAAACCCCTCCCAATCCCATTGGCAATGGCCAATAAGTAAAAGAAGCAACAGGTGACATAAGGGCAAAAGCAATTAAAAAACAAATCGTTGATAGCACCCATAAAAAAAAGCGCAAAGTCAAATTGTAGATATTCTTTTGCGCCAACAAGAGAAAAGACCAAAATAACGGTGGCAACAAAACAGAAAGACTTGCCAAGCCAAAAAACTGCATAATAAAATCTGAAAAAATTGCCCCCATCCACCCCATAAGGTTTGTAACCTCATTTGTACTTGCATGGGTTAAAGATGGATCCGCAACATTCCACGTCGCCAAAGCAAACACACAAAAAATAATAAAGCCCAAAAGCCCGAGCCCAATAAATACTCCTATCTGACGTAAAAACATCTCAATAAGACGCGAACCTTGAGAATTTCGCACTTCTAATGAATCATAAGGAGAAGAACTTCGGTGCATCTATCAATTCCAAATACAAAAATTTTATATTTTAAAGAGTTATAACTCCCTCTCTCTCTTAAAAAAGGATGAAGCTTAAACTCTGTACCAATTTGTAAACAAATAGCCTGTAAACAATCCGACTTCTTATCTAGCGCGTTCTACCTTCTAACCACTTCATATCATTCATATACCACCACCCTAAGAGATAATCCTTCATAAGGCGCACAAAAAGCTCTCCCTGAATATTTATCACACGATCAACCAAAAAACACCTTATGTGTAAAGTGTTACATGGGTGCTATAGGCACCTTCTTAAACAAATAATATTTTTTACGCTACATCATGATAACGGCGAAATATGAATACTGTTTTAACCATCACGAATGACCACAATTTTTTATCTATTTTTATCTATCATACTAACGAAATGGCCCCCTTCAGGACAAGCATACTGAAGTAACTCACACAACTTAAAAAATACACGACCATCTTTGTTTATTTTTAGTTTTCTTTTTTATCAACCAAGTGTAAAAAGAATTGGAGAAGATATTTAAAAAAGCTTATCCGATAAATCTGTAAGATGAATCACATAAATGATTAAGCAGAAAAACTCTGAAAAACCAATCTGTCATCAGATTGGCGCTAAAAAGAAACCTCGTTTTTGTGAAGCAGAGAGAAAAGTAAAGGTTAAGATATTTTAAGCAATGTAAAAAGATATTCTTTTTAAAAGAAAGCAAACTATAAACAATGGAAGAAGTATTGTGTGTTCTAATCGCAATAAAAACGTACAACCCAATAAAAAAATTAAATCTCATAAAACTAAACAATGTGATCTGCTCATTGCAGGGGGGGCAGCTGTCGGTTTAACCCTAGCGATAGCACTCAAGCAAACAGCCCCTAATCTGAAAATAAAAATCGTTGATGCTGCTCCACAAGGAGATACCCCTGCTTCTAACATACGAACCATTGCCCTTGCTGCTGCTTCTATTCGTATGTTAAAACAATTACAATGTTGGGAATCTATAAAACCCTATGCGCAACCCATTCATTCAATGATCATCACAGATACAAGCACAAATGATCCTGTCAAACCCACTCTTTTAACCTTTGAAGGCGACATTAATCTCGGCGAGCCCTTTGCTGCTATGGTAGAGCATAGAGAACTCATCAACACTTTAAAAAAACGTGTCAAAGATCTCAATATCCCTGTTATTACAAACACCCGTGTCATTGATTTTCATCAAGAAGACCAACATACAACCGTCACTTTAAATAATGAAGAGGTTTGGCAAACAAAATTGCTTATTGCAGCTGACGGAGCCCATTCGAAATTACGCCAAAAAGCAGATCTTAAAAACTTTTCTCATCCCTATAAACAAACAGCAATCATCTGCACAGTTGAACATGAAAAAACCCATAATGGTCAAGCAATTCAACATTTTTTACCTGCCGGTCCTTTTGCTCTTCTCCCTCTCAAAGGCAACCGATCCGCCATTGTGTGGAATGAAGATCATAAAACTGCGCAATATTATCTCAAAGCTGATGCACTTATTTTTGAAACAGAACTCGAAAGACGCATTGGCCATCGATTAGGCAAACTCTCTTGGGATGGCGAACGTCAAGCTTTTCCTTTGAGTCTTTCTTTAACACGTCAATGCGTTAAACCACGTTTTGCTCTCGTTGGCGATGCCGCCCATACCATCCACCCCATTGCAGGACAAGGACTCAATTTAGGATTACGCGATAGCGCTGCGCTGGCTGAAGTGATTATTGAAACAGCACGACTAGGTCTTGACATTGGCTCCCTCACGGCTTTAGAGCGCTATCAAAGCTGGAGACGTTTTGAAATTGTCCGTATGGCTTTAAGCAATGATTGGCTTAATAAACTCTTTTCTAATGATAGCCTTCTTTTACGGATGCTCCGCGGTACCGGACTTGGAATCATTAATCAAGCACCAAAAATAAAAAAATACTTCATTCAAGAAGCTGCCGGACTCTCTCCAAATGCCCCACGTCTTCTACACGGCTTCCCACTTTAAGAAAAAATTCATACTATTTTACAACCTTTCCCTTCCTCCTTCAAAGAACAAAAAATTCCTATCTCATCCAATCTGTTTACAAACCGGATTCCTGTCGAGTAATTTTTTCTTGACTTCCTCCTCCCATATTTCACTTAACATAAAACTCGACAAGCAAGCTACATTATGAGAGTATTCACTACGCACTGAAAAAAACGTTTAATATCTCAAAGAGGTTGTTGCTTTATATCACCACACCTTAAAAGAAGCCATTTCACGGCATAATAAAATAAACAAGACTTTTTAGCACACAACACTTTTATTTATAATAATAAGTTCATTGTTCTCATATTGAGTGAGAAATCTAAAGATCATAAAATACCCTTATTTCAAATCTCTCTCATGTTGAAGCAATCAAAATCATTCGCTTGCACATCACAAGCGAAAGTGTCGTATAAATAAAACAATTAAACAAAGCGACAAAAGCCTCCCTCTCTCAAGAACTAAGGACTTTAGCAATATTGGAGGCGAGTAAAGTGTATAAGGACGCCGGCTTATACTTTTTATTGAAGTAAAAATGGTGGTGTACAATGAATTTTATATGATCATAGGGGCTTTTACGTTATACTATTCATGAGAAGCGCCATAAAATAAGCTTAGTTGCATTGAAAAATTCTCTTTTAAAAAAGCGCGTAAATTGGAAACATAAATGTATTCCGTTTGGGGCATTCTGCTTCTCAGACAAACTCTTTAACTTATTGTGGAATACCACACAATTTTAGAAAAAATATTCCGATATATAACAAAGTGTTCCGCACTCTATACCATCACACACAATTGTAAACCTGCATCCCCCCCTATTTCACACCATAAAAGAAGATAAACCGCAATAGAAATGATCCAATCCTTTTATTTTCAAATACACTCTTTATTCATTATTCATAAACGCTCATAAATGAATTTTAATCACAAACGCTCAGAAATATGTCATAAATTCTATAAAACCCATAACAGCCATAGAAATTTTCCATTTTTCTACACACTCACTCATCTCAACTAAACGAACGATAAATAAAGTAAATGCCTCATATATAATCTTACAGAAAAAAGACCAAACAAAATCTATAACATCAGGCTTGTTCTACAGAACAGTATTTCAAAAATATAAGTATGCTAATTTATTAACATATTAATTGATAAAATTATCATTTTACATATTGAGTTAAAATCCCTATGCAATAAATTATTCTCATTTCGACCATTTTTGTAAATAATCAATAAAACTCTTTATTTACATAGACTAAAAAGAGCAACGTTAATGAAACGATAAAAAGAAGTAAAATACCCCCCTCTCTCAAATGCCAAAAGCAATTACAATATTTCAACCTAGCATCATCATTATGCTTGCCAGATTATGACAACAAGACCTTTTGCATTTAAATAAATTGTTCACGCTCCCTATTGTTGTATTTGGTAACTCAATACTTTAATATATTTGTTCAGTATGTTTATACAATCAAATTACCCAAAAGAGCATACTTCTTGCATTTACATTCCTTAGTATTCCCTTATCTTGTAAATATCGCACACGTGTTACGTTACTTCGAGTTCATCAAGTGTATACCCATTCTCCAACCACTCTTTAATCCACTTAGGTCTACGTCCACGCCCATTCCATAATTCCCATTGGTTATTGGGATTTCTATAATGGCGCTCTTTGCTCACAAGATCAGCGATATCAATTCCATGGGCATTAGCAATTTCAAGAATTTTTCGTCGCGCATTTTGCTTTTCCTTTGCTTGCCGTTTTTTTAATTCCACATCGATTTGTGTACGCATCTCTTGTAGCTCATCAAAATTCATATTCTTGAGATCATTCACCTTAATTACTCCCCTTGCAAAAAAGAATTTCTTTTTGCCATATTTTAAACACAATTATAGACAATTTCTGTCCATTTATTATCGAAATTAAAATTACGATACATATATCACTTTGACGGAGATGTGCTTTGAGCCACAAAGAACTGTTTATTGGTATATCAACTACCACCACTGCATCTTTTTTCAGTTCAATTACTGGAACTACTAAATGCAGTGCTCAAACACCATCACACCTCTCTGACTCTCATGAATCAGTAGTCAAAAGTAAATATAAATCGTCACTCTATAAATTATGGCAATACGCAACAAAGAACAAGCCCTCTCTGTATAATGATAGTGTAGTTCATTATAACAGTAAAACCTCCCCTTACACACAACGGCTTTTTACTTCGTATAAATTTTTTTTGAAAAGATTTTTGCAACTAGAGAATTATATAAAACAAGCAGCTTCAATACAGTATCAAAGATTATTATTTTTTAAAAGCAGCGCCTTTTTTCGTGATTCCAATAATATTGGTTGGCGTAATGTGCTCTGTTTTATTCAACACTTTTATCTCGTTGGTTGGATATTCGCATATATTAGAAATCTTCTTAGAAGAGAACAAAGCAATAATCACAAGGAATATTCTAAGCTAAACAATCTCATTCTGCAAATTTATAAAATCAAAAGACAACGAGAAAAAGCACCACAAAGAATTAGCATTTTTATTAATAAAATTCTTCGTAATAAGGTGTATTGCTAATGATTGTTCCAGATTTCACATTTTTTGCTGCTGCATACATATCCAATACGCCCCCCATAGCATTTTCAGTTATCGCCAAACAAGAAGCGCGGGACAATGTCTATGTAACAGATGATAAAGATAACTTGTTCTATCAATCATCTCAGCTTAAGGAAACAATCGCAACAGCTGAACAGTTTAAACAGAATAAACATAATTTTAACATAATTTTAGGGCAAATTGATGTTGGAAATGTGAAATTGTTTTCTCTTTTTGATGCATTTGATTTTTGCAGAAATCTTACAGCTGCACAAAGCGCTTTAACTTACTGCTATGAACAAACAACATCAAAGTGCGTCTTTGAAAAAGCGACTTTGCAGTCTGTGCTGAATTTTTACAATACAGAAAACTCAAGCCACACCCGTATGCAAAAAATTACTTCATATGTTGGAGTAAAAGCTGCTGTACGAGGAAATGAAGACTTGCAGGAGCCTGTAAAGCTTAAAAAAGAAGAACCAGAACAGACAACTAAAGTAGATTCTCTTTCTCTCTCTTCAAAAGGAGAAGAAGATGCATTTACACATAAAGAAAGTAGCGCCCGCGATGCTTTTTCAGCTGAAGATTTTTCTTCATCGAGAAGATCGCAGAGTGAGGACTGATATTTTCACGAAACTCCAGAAATTTGATAGGATATTATAATGAAAGGTAGATAAGAAAATGTTAAAGCTCTAATTAGTAAGATTGAACAAAATCTCTTCTAATTGAGGGCAAAGATAATGAAAATGATAGAACAAAACAGCGTTGATATAGCATTTAGTCAAAAAGCAGCACGTGAGATTACAGTCGTGATGCTTTCAGAAAGGGAATGGTATTTCACGTTTATTTCCGATGATCCAATCACCGGAAAGCCAAATAAATATACGTTACTTACACAAAGAGGAAAACTAAGAACTTGGGCTGATCCAAAATATCTCTTTAAGTTTCTTCATGAACGAGGGGTCATTTGTGGGAGTTTTAATCTTAATCAGGATAAAGAACATGAAACAATTAAATATTCTTCACACAACAGCTCGTAATAAAATTGCTGCATTGTCTGCAGCTTTAACTGTATTTTTTATGACCAATTCCACATATGCCCAAGCAGCGGGTTTAGATCCTGCAAAAAAGGCTTTAGAGGGACTCCAAACAGATTTAAAAACGATTATCCCTATCGCTGCTGCAGTTATACTTTTATGCTTAGCAATTGGTTATGCAGGACGCTACATCGGAAAAGACACATTTGTACGGTGGGCAATCGGTGTCGTTATCGCGGGTTCAGCAGCTGAACTAGCAAATTTATTATTTAAGCCTACCTGATAAATCCATTAAACACGAAGTATTTCTTTCATGAAAAAAGAATTTTAGACTTTAATACTTTTATCCCACATCAATTCAATGAAATTATCCCTATTTCATGGAAAAACTACTTGCGCCAAATACAATTTTATAAGGTTGAACGATATGAAAAAATTAATCAATTTTCAATTGAACGATAATAACAAAATTACAGCAACCTCTGCAGTTTTAACTGTATTTTTTATGAACAATCCCGTATGGGCTCAAGCAGCACAAGGTTTGAAAAACGCAGATACAGCTTTAAACGCGCTCCAAAAAGACTTGAAAGAAATTATTCCTATCGCTGCAGCCGTGATACTTTTGTGCTTAGCAATTGCTTATGCAGGGCGCTATATCGGAAGAGATACATTTGTACGATGGGCAATTGGTGTCGTTATCGCTGGTTCAGCAACTGAACTTGCTGGTTTATTATTTAAACCTAACTGATAAATCTTATTAAACACTAAGTGTGTCTATTATAAAAAGAAACTTAGATTTCTGTATTTTTATTTAGTGAAATAACAAACTATATCAAAAAAGAACTTATTTATACCAACTGTAATCTAAATTGGAATAAACAATATGAAACAATTAAAAACTCTTCAAACAATAATTTGGAATAAAGCTACTAAAACCTTTGCAGCTTTAACTGTATTTTTCATGTCCAATCCTGTTTTAGCCCAAGCAGTAGTTCTACAACCTGCAAATAACGCTTTAACTGCACTCCAAACAGACTTAAAAACGCTTATCCCTATTGCTGCTGCCGTTATACTTTTATGTTTAGCAATTGGTTATGCAGGGCGTTACATCGGAAAAGATACATTTGTAAGATGGGGGATCGGAGTCGTTATCGCGGGTTCAGCAGCTGAACTTGCAAATATGTTATTCAAAAGCGCGTAATAAAAATGACTATTAAAGTCATGCTGTGTAAAATATCTTTTTATCCTAAAACGAAATCTAAATTGAGATAAACAATATGAAACAATCAAAAGTTCTTCAAACAATAATTCGGAATAAAGCGACTAAAACCTCTGCAGCTTTAACTGTATTTTTCATGTCCAATCCTGTGTACGCTCAACAATTAACAACTGCAAAAGGTGCTTTAGAAAAACTCCGTGATGACTTAAAGTTGCTTATCCCTCTCGCTGCTGCTGTTATACTATTATGCTTAGCAATTGGTTATGCAGGACGCTACATCGGAAAAGACACATTTGTACGGTGGGCAATTGGTGTCGTTATCGCGGGTTCAGCAGCTGAACTTGCTGGTTTATTATTTAAACCTAACTGATAAATCTTTTGGAATAAGAAATATTTTTTGTAAAAGAAACTTTGGATTTCAATGCTTTCATTATACATCAATGAAATTGTTTCTTATTTCGTAGAAAAAATATTTATGATAAATCAATGAAGCTAAATATGAGAAAATTAACTAATTTCCAGAAAAATAATAATGAAATTATAACAATTTCTGCTGCTTTAACTGTACTTTTTATTAGCAATCCTGCATATGCAGTGCAATTAAAAAATGCAAAAAAAGCTCTAGACACTTTGCAAGATGATCTTGTTAAAAATATTATTCCTATTGCTGCTGCTGTTATACTTTTATGCCTAGCCATTCTCTATGCAGGGCGTTACATCGAAAAGGATACATTTATACGATGGGCAATCGGCGTTGTCATCGCTGGCTCAGCAACCCAGCTTGCTCAACTGTTATTCAAAGGTGCAGTTAGTTAAAATTAAAGATGACAACTATAATACAAAATGTTATTTAAAGTCTTAATGAGAGAAATATGCGAAAATTAATTAACCTCCAGCCAAAAAGTAACAACAAAGTTGCAGCAATTTCTGCTGCTGTAACTATATTTTTTATGAGAAATCCTGCATGTGCAGCAATAGAACCTGCAAACAAAGCTTTAACAGCTCTACAAACAGATCTTACTACTAATATTATTCCTGTTGCTGCTGCTGTTATACTTTTATGCCTAGCCATTCTCTATGCAGGGCGTTACATCGAAAAGGATACATTTATACGATGGGCAATCGGCGTTGTCATCGCTGGCTCAGCAACCCAGCTTGCTCAACTGTTATTCAAAGGTGCAGTTAGTTAAAATTAAAGATGACAACTATAATACAAAATGTTATTTAAAGTCTTAATGAGAGAAATATGCGAAAATTAATTAGTTTCCAATCAAAGAACAATAACAAAATTATTACACTTTCTACGGCTATAACTGTATTTTTTATAACACATCCCGTATGGGCCCAAGTACAAGGTTTAGCTCCTGCAAAAACAGCTTTAGAAGAACTCCAAAAAGATCTTAATGCTAATATTATTCCTGTCGCTGCTGCTGTTATACTTTTATGCTTAGCAATTGGTTACGCAGGCCGCTACATAGAAAAGGATACATTTGTACGCTGGGCGATTGGCGTTGTCATCGCTGGCTCAGCAACCCAACTTGCGAGCCTGTTATTCAAGGGGCAAGCGTAAGTCTATATAACGCATAATATTTTTATCATAAGGTTTTATATCTAATTATTATACACATATGAGAATCTCATATATTTTATAATAATAAATACAAAGTATTAATAAGAGCATTAATTAAGAGTAAAATATGAAAAAATTAATTGATTTCCGATTAAAAAATAACAACAGAATCACAGCAATTTCTTTGGCTATAAGTGTATTTTTTATAGTACATCCTGCGTATGCAAAACTAAAAGCTGAAGATGCTTTAAAAACTCTGCAAACAGATCTTACTACTAATATTATTCCTGTTGCTGCTGCCGTTATTCTTTTATGCTTAGCAATTGGTTATGCTGGACGCTACATCGGAAAAGATACATTTGTACGGTGGGCGATTGGCGTTGTCGTCGCTGGCTCAGCAACCCAACTTGCGAGCCTGTTATTCAAGGGGCAGGTGTGAGTCTTTATAATACATAATGTTTATAATGTGAGAGTTTATGTTTGATAAATTTAAACATATTATGTGATATTTCGTTTATATTCAGAATATACAAAGTATTGATAAGAGTAAAATATGAAAAAATTAATTAATCTCAAATTAAAAAATAATAACAAAATTATCGTAATTTCTGCAGCTCTAAGTGCCTTTTTTATAATGAATCCTGCATATGCAAATGTAAAATTAGATCCTGCAAAAAAGGCGTTAGATGCACTCCAAAATGACTTAAAAACGATTATCCCTCTCGCCGCTGCTGTTATACTTTTGTGTTTAGCAATTGCTTATGCAGGGCGCTACATTGGAAAAGATACGTTTGTACGATGGGCGATCGGCGTTGTCATCGCTGGCTCAGCAACACAGCTTTCTACACTGTTATTTACAGGTAACTAATGAACTGATATAATCCATAATGTTTTTAAATTAAGAGTTTATATTTTCTAATTGTAATATATAAAGATAGTAATTTGTTTATTTTAAAAAATATAAAATATTCATGAAAGTAAGATATGCGAAACTTAATTAATGTCCAAACACAAAATAACAACAGAATCATAGTAATTTCTGCAGCTATAATTGCATTTTTTATAACACAGTCTGCATATGCAAATGCAAAATTAGCTCCTGCTGAAAAAGCTTTAAGTGCTCTAAAAACAGATCTTATTAATCACATTATTCCTGTTGCTGCTGCCGTGATACTTTTGTGCTTAGCAATTGGTTACGCAGGCCGCTACATAGGAAAAGATACGTTTGTACGGTGGGCAATCGGCGTTGTCATTGCTGGCTCGGCAACCCAACTTGCTAAATTGCTATTTACAGGTCAAGCATAAATTAGTATAATACGTAATGTTTTTAATGTTCGTTGATTATAGATTTTTACCAGTAATAATATCGCTCACACTACGAAAAAAGGAATATTATTTATAGCAACTTTAATTAAAAGGGGATAAAAGATATGAAACAGTTAAATACACTTCAATCAAAAATATGTAAGATTAGTGATATTTTTATAACTTTTATTATGTTATTAATAACTCAATCTGCATATGCTCAGACGGAAACAAAGAGTCTAGATGTTTTCATAGGGATGCAATATGGATTAAGTATAATTATTCCTATCGTTGCTGCTATCATGCTTTTATTACTTTTGCTTATTTATATATTTCGCATTATCGCAAAAGCTACATTTATGCGATGGGCATTCAGTGTCATTATTGCTGGTGCAGCTTTTTATATCAGCCACATATTATTTCACCTCCAGTGACGAGAACATTTCATGAAATCGCAAGAAAAAAAAGAATTCCCCCTATTCAAGGGAGCAACACGTGTTCCAACGATATGGGGTGTCCCCATGATGCCATTTATCATTATGGTTATGGGGGTTGCTGTTATTGCTATGACAGTAAGTATCTTTTTGTGGATTATAGCACCTCCATTATGGTTTATTATGGTGCAAATTACTAAAAACGATGATAAGGCGTTTCGTATCTGGTGGTTATGGATCGATACTAAATTTCGCAATCGCAACAAAAGTTTTTGGGGCGCATCAAGTTATAGTCCCTCTGATTATAGTAAAAGGAGATAAACATGACAGCTGTTGAAAGCAGCAAACGCCTTGCATCAGAGGCACCTGTAAGCCTGTTTCTGCCTTATTCACATCATATTACAGATACGATTATTTCTACTAAAAATGCGGAATATTTGTCAATTTGGAAAATTGACGGGCGTTCGCATCAAAGCGCTTCAGAAGAAGATATTTTTCAATGGATAAAAGAGCTTAACAATACTCTACGGGGGCTTGCATCGGCCAATTTATCATTTTGGGCACATATTGTGCGCCGCCGTGTTTATGAATATCCTGATTCAACATTTGATCAAATGTTTTGCTATCAGCTTGATGAAAAATATCGACAAAGCTTTACTGGTTATAATTTGATGGTCAATGATTTATATCTGACTGTCATTTTTCAACCGATAGCGGATAAAATTATGTCGTTCTTTTCTAAGCATGAACGTGAAACGCTTGATCAAAAAAAGATGCGACAAGACACATGTATAAAAGAACTCAATGACATCAATCGTACTTTAGGTCAATCTTTAAACCGTTACGGTGCAGAACTTCTTGGTGCTTATGAAAAAAATGGGCATGCTTATTCTTCTGCACTTGAATTCCTTGGAATGCTTGTCAATGGTGAATATCGCCCTATGCCAATTTGCCATGACCGTTTTGCTGACTATATGTCTGTCAATCGACCTTTTTTCTCAAAATGGGGCGCTCTTGGTGAACTGCGAACAACCAGTGGAATGCGTCGATTTGGAATGCTGGAAATTAAAGAATATGATGCAACAACCAAACCAGGACAATTGAATGTTTTGTTGGAAAGTGACTTCGAGTTCGTATTGACGCAGAGCTTTTCAGTTCTCTCCCGACATGCTGCTAAAGATTATTTACAACGGCATCAGCGTAATCTGATTGATGCACGAGATGTGGCAACGAGCCAAATTGAACAAATTGACGAAGCACTAAACCAGCTTATCAGTGGGCATTTTGTCATGGGAGAACATCACTGCACATTGACGATCTATGGTGATACAATTCAACAAGTTCGCGACCATATGGCCAAAGCAAGTGCAGCATTACTAGACGTTGCGGTACTGCCCAAACCTGTAGACTTAGCAATAGAGGCTGGCTATTGGGCACAACTTCCTGGCAATTGGAAATGGAGACCGCGTCCTGCTCCGATTACATCATTGAACTTTTTATCATTTTCATCTTTTCATAATTTTATGTCAGGAAAACCCACTGGTAACCCATGGGGTCCAGCCGTCACAATTCTTAAAACAACCAGTAAAACACCGCTTTATTTCAACTTTCATGCCTCCAAACTTGAAGAGGACTCGACAGATAAACGTTTACTTGGTAATACCGCGCTTATCGGACAATCTGGTTCGGGTAAAACCGTGTTACTCGGCTTTTTGTTAGCACAAGCACAAAAATTTAAGCCGACAACTGTTGTTTTTGATAAAGATCGTGGCATGGAAATTGCCATTCGAGCGATGGGTGGAAAATATTTAACATTCAAGCCAGGCAGAAAAAGTGGTTTCAATCCTTTCCAACTCCCACCCACACAAGAAAATCTTATTTTTCTGAAACAATTTGTTAAAAAATTGGCAGAAGCTGGTGGTGAGGTCACGCATCACGACGAGGAAGAAATTAACAAAGCGGTTATGTCTGTTATGAGCAGTAACATTGACCAATCACTCCGTCGTTTGTCCTTTCTAGTACAATTTTTACCAAATCCACGTTTAAGTGATTATAATGCTCACCCATCTGTTCATGCTCGCTTACTAAAATGGTGTGAAGGTGGTGATTATGGGTGGTTGTTTGATAATCCCCATGATGCTCTTGATCTCTCAACACATCAAATTTACGGCTTTGATATCACGGAGTTCTTAGATAATTTTGAAACTCGCACTCCAGTGATGATGTATTTGCTTTACCGCACAGAAGGCATGATTAGCGGACAGCGATTTATGTATATCTTTGACGAGTTTTGGAAGCCTTTGCAAGATCCGTACTTTGAAGATTTAGCGAAAAATAAACAAAAGACTATCCGTAAACAAAATGGTATTTTTGTTTATGCAACACAAGAGCCTAGCGATGCCTTGGAAAGTAATATTGCCAAAACACTCATTCAACAGTGTGCAACTTACATTTTTCTAGCCAATCCCAAAGCAAATTATGAAGATTATACAAAAGGCTTTAAACTAACAGATGCCGAATTTGAACTCGTTAAAGGACTTGGTGAGTTTAGTCGCCAATTCCTCATTAAGCAAGGTGATCAATCTGCGCTTGCAGAACTGAATCTTGGTAAATTCCACCTGACACGCGATGGAAAAGCCATCGAACACGACTTTAGTGACGAGCTCTTGGTGTTATCAGGTACACCTGATAACGCAGAGTTAGCCGAAAGCATTATCGCAGAAGTTGGTGATGATCCAGCAATATGGTTGCCAATTTTCTTACAGCACGCAAAAAATGACAGGAGGGAAACATGAAAAAAAAGGTCATTTCAGTAGTAGTTGTAATAACTTTAGGGATTTCAAACCCAGCGATGGCTTGGGTTTGGGGCGCTGGAGCGGCGGATTTGGGAGCATCAGTCCCAACGACGTGGCCCAATTTTTTTGGGAAATCATCTTCAAATAGATCAAAGTCTAAAAAAACTCCACAGCAAAAGAAAGCGCCATCTGATGCCCAACTTCTCGATATGCTAAAAAAACACCTTGAGGAAGTAAAAAAGATACACGAGTCTATAACGGGAAGCCAAAAATTCAATACTAAAAAACTTAAAAATGTACAAACAGATCACAGTAGCTTTTTTCTCAAAAATCCAGAGAATCTCTACAATAGAAATAAACCTTCTGCTCTATCTAAATCACTTGAAAATATTTTAAAAGAAGAAGAAATTCCTGTCACTATCCATGAATCTAGCAGTTTTATCAACAAGCGCATCCAATATGCAGCCATCACTGATAAAGCCGTAAGTTTAAAAACTTTTCAAGAAGCAAACAATCGTTTTCAGCAAATTGAAGAACTATTAAAAGAAATCACGACAACAAAAGATCTAAAAAGTATTGCCGAGTTACAAGCACATATAATTGGAATGCTTGCTATGCTACAAAATGAAACAGCAAAACTACAAATGGTTACACATTTACGCAATGCTGAACATACACTTATCAAACAACAGAAAGATAAGCATAACATAAAAATTTTGAATAGTAAAAACACGAAAATGCCTACCATAAGATTTATTAGGTAAAGCTTTTATAATAACATTTTGTATATTATTTCCCTGTATGCTCGTAAAAAGAAAACGTTAATGCGTAATACTCAATTCTCTCTCATAGATCGAAAAGGTCTACGAAGTTTCATTTTATCCTTAAAAAGTTCAACGAAAAATGCTTAAAAATCATATAAAAAGTTGAAAATTCGTTAAAGAGGAATTCCATGAACTTTACAGTTTTCACGCAACTTTTCAATAAAATTGATCAGATAACAAAAACATATGTCACGGATGTTTCCTCAAAAGCAATTGTTACAATTACACCCTTCGTTTCAATTGGAATCACTATCGCTTTCATCATCTACGGATGGCTTATCATCCGTGGCGCTATAGATATGCCACTTTCCGGATTCGTAAACCGTTTCCTGCGGATAAGTATTAT